>NZ_JAPSKQ010000018.1 GCF_031181555.1 Streptomyces sp.
TGACCGTCACCTTCGGCGGCCGCGGCCGCAAGGAGTCCCGGGCGGTCGACGGCGTCTCCTTCGAGGTCGACCAGGGCCAGGTCGTGGGCCTGGTCGGCGAGTCCGGCTGCGGGAAGTCCGTCACCTCCCTGGCCCTGATGGGCCTGCTGCCCCACAAGGGCGTCACGGTCGGCGGCCGTGCCGAATTCGACGGCACGGACCTGTTCACCATGAGCCCGTCCGCCCGCCGCGACCTGCGCGGCAGCAGGATGGCGATGATCTTCCAGGACCCGCTGTCCTCCCTCAACCCGGTCGTGCCGGTCGGCGTGCAGGTCACCGAGATCCTCGAACGCCACCGCGGGCTGAAGGGCGAGGCCGCCCGCAAGGAGGCCGCCCACCTGCTGGACCGGGTCGGCATCCCCGACCCGACCCGGCGGCTCAAGGAGTACCCGCACCAGCTCTCCGGCGGCATGCGCCAGCGCGCGCTGATCGCCATGGCGGTGGCCTGCGCCCCGAGCCTGCTCATCGCCGACGAGCCCACCACGGCCCTCGACGTGACGATCCAGGCGCAGATCCTGGAACTGCTCAAGGAGCTCGTGGACCAGGAGGGCACCGCCCTGCTGATGATCACCCACGACCTCGGCGTGGTCGCCGGCCTCTGCGACCAGGTCAACGTGCTCTACGCGGGCAAGGTCGTGGAGTCCTCCGGGCGCCGCGAGCTGTTCGCCCACCCCACCCACCCCTACGCGCACGGACTGCTGGGCTCCATCCCGCGTCTGGATGCCCCCCGGGGCGAGTCCCTCAAGCCCATCCGCGGCTCCATCAACGACCGCATCGCCTGGGCCGACGGCTGCGCCTTCGCGCCCCGCTGCGACCGGTACGAGATGGGCTGCCTGACCGGCACCCCGCAGCTCACCGAGCCCCGCGCGGCCGGTCACCAGGTGCGGTGCGTCAACCCCGTACTCGACGACGCGAAGGCCGAGGAGGTCCCCGCATGAGCCTGCTCGAACTGGACGGCGTCAAGGTCCACTTCCCCATCAAGAAGGGCGTCCTGTTCGACCGCACGGTCGGCCACGTCTACGCCGTGGACGGGGTGTCGCTGAAGGTCGAGGCCGGCGAGACGTACGGCCTGGTCGGCGAGTCCGGCTGCGGCAAGACCACCCTGGGGCGGTCGGTGCTGCGGCTGGTGGACATCACCGAGGGTTCGGTCGTCCTCGACGGCACCGACCTGGCGAAGCTGCCCGGCGAGGAGATGCGCCGCTTCCGGCGCCGGCTCCAGATGGTCTTCCAGGACCCGCTGGGCTCGCTCAACCCCCGGCAGAACATCGAGTCGATCCTGTCCGAGGGCATGGTCGCCCACGGCATCGGCAAGGACCAGGAGGAGCGCCGGGAGAAGATCAAGGCGATCCTGGAACGGGTCGGCCTGCCCTCCAACGCGCTCTCCCGCTACCCGCACGAGTTCTCCGGCGGCCAGCGCCAGCGGATCGGCATCGCCCGCGCGCTCGTCCTCGAACCGGACGTGATCATCTGCGACGAGCCGGTCTCCGCGCTCGACGTGTCCATCCAGGCCCAGGTCATCAACCTGCTGGAGGAGCTCCAGGAGGAGCTGGGCCTGACCTACGTGGTGATCGCCCACGACCTCGCGGTGGTCCGGCACATCTCCGACGTGATCGGTGTGATGTACCTGGGCTCGCTGGTCGAGGAGGCACCGAGCGACGCGCTGTACGCCGAGCCCCGCCACCCGTACACCAAGGCCCTGATGTCGGCCGTGCCGGTGCCGGACCCGGAGGTGGAGGACCGTCGCGAGCGCATCCTGCTCACCGGCGACCTGCCCTCCCCGGCGAACCCGCCCACCGGCTGCCGTTTCCACACCCGCTGCCCCTGGGCCCAGGCCGAGCGGTGCTCGACCGAACGGCCGGAACTGCGGGACGTCGGCGGCGGCCACCGGGTGGCCTGCCACTACGCCGACGAGATCCGGTCGGGAGAGCTGGCGCGGACCCGGCCCACGGGCATCGAGGCCGTCACGGCAAGCGAAGGCGTGGAGGCCGGGCGGACCGGGGGCGAGGCGGAGGTTCCCGCCGCACTCCTGCCGGCCGACTCGACGACCAAGCCGGACGCCGCGGTGGTCAAGGAGAAGGTGCCGACAGCGGCCGAGGCCCCGAACGACCGGACGGCCGATGCCGCGGCGAAGGACCTCGACGCCGCGGCGCCGGATGCGTCCGGCAAGGGTTCGGGCGGGACCGGCTGACGGACCGCCGTACTTCTCGGGTCTTCGGGCGGCTCCGCTGATCGGTCCGAGGACAGCAAGCCCTCATCACCCCTCGCCTTGTTTTGTAAGGCGAGGGGTTCTTGCTGAGTAAGAATGTAAGGGTGCTCCAGCAACTGTTCAGCCCGTCCGTCCTGCACGCACTCGACCTGATCGGCATCTTCGTCTTCGCGATCTCCGGTGCCCTGCTGGGCGTGCGCAAGAACTTCGACGTCTTCGGCATGGCCGTGCTCGCCGAGGTCACCGGCCTGGGCGGAGGCCTCTTCCGCGACCTGGTCATCGGTGCCGTACCGCCCGCCGCCTTCACGGACCTGGGGTACTTCGTCACCCCGCTGCTGGCGACGGCCCTGGTCTTCTTCCTCCATCCGCACGTGGAGCGCATCCAGACCGCCGTCAACGTCTTCGACGCGGCCGGCCTCGGCCTGTTCTGCGTCGTCGGCACGACCAAGGCGTACGACTACGGGCTCGGCCTGACCGCCTCCGCCTGTCTGGGCCTGGCCACCGCGGTGGGCGGCGGCGTGCTGCGCGACGTGCTCGCCAACGAGGTGCCCTCGCTGCTGCGCTGGGACCGTGACCTGTACGCGGTCCCGGCCATGGCCGGCGCCGTCATGGTCGCGCTGTGCCTCCGCTACGACGTGCTGAACGCGACGACCAGCAGCCTCGCCGCGGTCACGGCCTTCGTGCTGCGGCTGCTCGCGATGCGCTACCACTGGCGGGCGCCTCGCGCCTGGCACCGGCGTTCGACGGTCCGGGAGGAGTAGTGCGGGAAGGGGCGGGACCGCGGCACGCGCGCACCGGGACGTCACGCGGATTCCATCTGGGCGTCGAGCCAAAAGCTACCGCTTAGTAATTGCTTCTTGTACTGTTCAGCCATGCCAGAAGCAGCCTCCGCCCCGGCCACCCGGGCCACGATCGGCGCCAGTGAGTTCGACCGCGACACCGCGGTGACACCGCGCGCGCCCGGCGTCTACGACATCGACCTCTCCGCCGGCTGGACGATCATCAACGCCGTCAACGGCGGCTATCTGCTGGCCGTCCTGGGCCGCGCGCTCGCGGACGCCCTGCCGCACCCCGACCCGTTCACCATCTCCGCGCACTACCTGACCGCCTCCCAGCCCGGCCCCGCGGTCGTCCGCACCCAGACCGTGCGCACCGGACGGACCCTGTCGACCGGCCAGGCGTCCCTGTTCCAGCGGGACGAGCGCGGCCAGGAGGTCGAGCGCATCCGCGTCCTCGCCTCCTACGGCGACCTGGACTCCCTCCCCGACGACGTCCGTACGACGGCCGAGCCGCCCGTGATCCCGCCGATGGAGCAGTGCTTCGGCCCCGAGGACGGACCCGCCCCGGTCGACGGCAGCTCCGCCATCGCCGGCCGGCTGATGCTCAAGCTCGACCCGTCGACCCTGGGCTGGGCGCTCGGACAGCCCTCCGGCAAGGGGGAGATGCGGGCCTGGTTCGGGCTCGCCGACGGCCGCGACCCCGATCCGTTCTCGCTGCTCCTCGCGGTGGACGCGCTGCCGCCGACCGCCTTCGAGCTCGGGCTCTCCGGCTGGGTTCCCACCGTGGAGCTGACGGTGCACGTGCGCTGCCGTCCGGCGCCGGGCCCGCTGCGCGTGTCGGTCACCACCCGCAACCTGGCCGGCGGCTTCCTGGAGGAGGACGCCGAGGTCTGGGACAGCGCCGACCGGCTGGTGGCCCAGTCCCGCCAGCTCGCGCGCGTGCGGCTGGGCTGAGCCGCACGCCTTCGGTCCGCCTCCCGGACGAGTCCCTACGACGGCCGCCCCGCGCGCGGGGCGGCCGTCGTCATGGGGCGCTGCGGCCGCCTCCGGCCGGTCCGTCGAGCCAGTGCCGGCGGCCGATGCCGATCAGCCGCAGCTGACGGGTCGCCAGCCGTGTCACCCGCTCCCGCTCCCGCGGGTCCGCGTCCGCCTCCAGCGCCTCCAGGAAGAGCGAGGCCGTGACGAGCATCTGGTCCACGTAGAGCTGGGCCAGCATCAGCCGGTCGTCCTCGCTCCAGCCCGCGGAGACCGGGTCGCCGGCCAGAGCCTCCCCGACCTCCCCGGCGAACCGGGCGAGTTGCTCGCGTACCGCCTCCCGGACCGGCCGGACCCCGCCGTGCCGCTCCCGGGCGATGAAACGGACGTGCGCGGGGTACGCGTCCACATGACCGGCGATCAGTCCGACGGCGCGCGCGATGCGTTCCTCGCTGTCGCCGGCCGCGGACACCGTCGTCCTGATCATCGGGTGCAGGCTGCCCAGCGCCTCCTCGACCAGTGCCACACCCAGGTCCGCGGTGGAGCGGAAGTGCCGGTAGAAGGCGGTCGGGGCGACCCCCGCGGCACGGGTGACCTCACGCAGGCCCAGGCTGCTCAGGCTCTGCCCCTCGAGCAGTTCCAGGGCCGCGTCGAGGAGCGCCCGCCGGGTCTTCTGCTTCTGGGCCTGCCGGGCGCCGAGGGTGTGACTCATGCCATGCAGTCAACAACTGTTCTCCGGGAGGGGAAAGGCACGACCGGAGTTAGACTGGAAAGTCAGTGAACAACTGTAACTGCAATCGTTCACCGAAACGTGGGGATCCGACTCGTGCTGTTCCTCGTCGCCGCCCTTCTGCTGCTCGGCGTGCTCCTGGGCACCGTGGCCCACGCGCCGCTCTCCTTCTCCGTCGCCGCGGGCGCCGTCATCGCCGTCTGGCTCGGTGTCTTCGCCCTGCGCGAGCGCCACGGCCGCGGCCGCGGCACCTCGGCGCGCTGACCTTCCGCAGGACCGCCCCTCCGTCCGGCCGCCCCGACCGTGGGAGTCGATCACCATGCAGCTCATCGCACCGGCGAACCGCCGCACCGGTTTCCGGGACGCCGACGGCATGGCCGTCGCGTCGTTCGTCCTGGGCCTGCTGGGTCTGCTCGTCCTCAACGTCCTCCTCGGCCCGATCGCCATCGTGCTGGCGGGCACGGCCCTGTGGCGGGGCACCGCCCGGCGCGGCCGCGCCCTCCTGGGGCTCGGCCTCGGCGTCGCCGACCTGCTGGTCCTGGCGGCGTTCGTCCAGGCGGACCACACGATCTCGTGGAGCCTGTGAGCCGGCGTCGCGTCCCGGCCGACCTCGACCCGGAGCCGGTGCGCCGGGGCCCGTAGAATCGGCCCCACCATGGCTTACCTCGACCACGCCGCGACCACCCCGATGCTTCCCGAGGCAGTCGAGGCACTCACCGCGCACCTGGGCGTCACCGGCAACGCCTCCTCCCTCCACGCGGCCGGCCGCCGGGCCCGCCGCACCGTCGAGGAGGCCCGCGAAACCCTCGCCGAGGCCCTCGGCGCCCGCCCCAGCGAAGTGGTCTTCACCTCCGGCGGCACCGAGGCCGACAACCTCGCCGTGAAGGGCCTGTACTGGTCCCGCCGCGACGCGGATCCGGCCCGCACCCGGGTCCTCGCCAGCCCCGTCGAGCACCACGCCGTCCTCGACGCCGTCCACTGGCTCGCCGAGCACGAGGGCGCCACCGTCGAGTACCTGCCGGTCGACTCCCACGGCCGGGTCCACCCGGACGCCCTGCGCGAGGCCATCGCCCGCAACCCCGACGACGTCGCCCTCGCCACGGTCATGTGGGCCAACAACGAGATCGGAACGATCCTGCCGGTCCGCGAACTCGCCGAGGCCGCCGCCGAGTTCGGGATTCCGCTGCACTCCGACGCGGTCCAGGCCTTCGGCCAGGTGCCCGTCGACTTCGCCGCGTCCGGGCTCGCCGCGATGACCGTGTCCGGCCACAAGATCGGCGGCCCGTACGGCATCGGCGCGCTGGTCCTGGGCCGGGAGCACACCCCCGTGCCCGTCCTGCACGGCGGCGGTCAGGAGCGCCACGTCCGCTCCGGCACGCTGGACGTGCCCGCGATCGCCTCCTTCGCCGTCGCCGGGCGGCTGGCCGCCGAGCAGCGGGAGTGGTTCGCCCGCGAGATCGGCGCCCTGCGCGACGCCCTGGTCGCCGCGGTCCGCGAGGCCGTCCCGGACGCCGTCCTCGGCGGTGACCCCGCGCCCGGGGGGCGGCTTCCGGCCAACGCGCACTTCACCTTCCCCGGCTGCGAGGGCGACTCCCTGCTCCTGCTGCTCGACGCCCAGGGGATCGAGTGCTCCACCGGCTCCGCCTGCACCGCCGGCGTCGCCCAGCCCAGCCACGTGCTGCTGGCCACCGGTACCGACCCCGACCTGGCCCGCGGCACCCTCCGCTTCTCCCTCGGCCACACGTCCACGGAGGCCGATGTGGAAGCCCTGGCCAAGGCCATCGGCCCGGCGGTGGAGCGGGCCCGGGCGGCGGGGCTGACCTGAGGTCGGGAGGTCCGGCTTCCCCCGGACACGACGATGACCTACGAGACGGGTTCCCTTCGCCGGTATGACCCGGATCAGGTGACTAGGGGTCGCCTTCCGGTCGTGTGACCTTCCGGCCTCTCAGCCCGACCGTCGACGTCGGCACCAGCGGAAGTCGAAACTTCTCGCCGAAGTCGGCTACTCCGGTCGAACTCCCTCACTCGTCCCGTAGGCCTGTTTTCAGAATAGAACGCCCCTTTCGAAATGGAAGGGGGTGGATGGTGTTTTTTCGTCCGGACTTTCGGAGCGGTGGTCTCAGACCGTCCCCGTGCGCGCCCGACGTACGAGCCTCATGTAGCGGTCCCAGTCCCAGTGCGGGCCCGGGTCGGTGTGGTCCGTGCCCGGCACCTCGACGTGGCCGATGATGTGCTCCCGGTCGACCGGGATGTCGTACCGCGCGCATATCCGGGCCGTGAGCCGCGCCGAGGCCTCGTACATCTCGTCCGTGAAGTCCTGCGGCCGGTCCACGAACCCCTCGTGCTCGATGCCGACGCTGCGCTCGTTGTAGTCGCGGTCGCCCGCGTGGTACGCCACGTCCAGCTCGCGGATCATCTGCGTGACGCGTCCGTCCTGGCCGACGATGTAGTGCGTGGCCGCCTTGTGCCCCGGGTCCTGGAACGCCCTCACCGCGCTGTCGAAGCTGCCCTGGGTGACATGGACGATCACCATGTCGATGCCGTAGTCGTCGGGCCGGTCCGCGCGGCGCCAGTTGGCGTCCGAGGCCGCCACCCAGCGCGCGTCCGCGAAGTCCACCGCGCCCTGCTCGCGCGGCTTCTCCACCCCCGGCACGCGCCACCACAGACGCCCCAGCTCGTCCCGGGCCAGCACCGCCGTGCCCGCCGCGGCCGCCACCCCGCCCACGATCAGGGCCCGCCGCCCGATGCGCCGGTCCCCGTCCTTGCCCGCGGATGCTTTTCTCGCCCCCATGCGATCTTCAACGCACATGCGGCGGCTCCGGTTCCCGCGCCCCCGTACTCTGGAGGGGTTATGACTCACACCCCGCAGCCCTCCCGCCCCCTCCGCGTCCTGGCCGCCATGTCCGGCGGGGTCGACTCCGCCGTTGCCGCCGCCCGCGCGGCCGAGGCGGGCCACGACGTGACCGGCGTCCACCTCGCGCTCTCCGCGAACCCGCAGTCGTTCCGTACCGGCGCGCGGGGCTGTTGCACCATCGAGGACTCGCGCGACGCCCGCCGTGCCGCCGACGTCATCGGCATCCCGTTCTACGTGTGGGACCTCGCCGACCGCTTCCGCGAGGACGTCGTCGAGGACTTCGTCGCCGAGTACGAGGCCGGCCGCACCCCGAACCCCTGCCTGCGCTGCAACGAGAAGATCAAGTTCGCCGCGCTGCTGGACAAGGCGCTCGCGCTCGGCTTCGACGCCGTCTGCACCGGCCACTACGCCAAGGTGGTCCTGCGCGAGGACGGCACGCGCGAGCTGCACCGCGCCTCCGACATGGCCAAGGACCAGAGTTACGTCCTCGGCGTGCTGGACGACCGTCAGCTCGCCCACGCGATGTTCCCGCTCGGCGACACGGTCACCACCAAGGAGGAGATCCGCGCGGAGGCGGAGCGCCGCGGACTCGCCGTCGCCAAGAAGCCCGACTCGCACGACATCTGCTTCATCGCCGACGGCGACACCCAGGGCTTCCTCGCGAACCGCCTCGGCAGGGCGGAGGGCGACATCGTCGACGAGTCGGGCGCCAAGGTCGGCACGCACGAGGGCGCGTACGGCTTCACCATCGGCCAGCGCAAGGGCCTGAGGATCGGCACCCCCGCCCCCGACGGCAAGCCGCGCTACGTCCTCGACATCTCCCCGGTGACCAACACGGTCACCGTCGGCCCGGCGGCCTCCCTGGACGTCAGCGCCCTGACCGCGATCAGGCCCCGCTGGTGCGGCGCCGCCCCGGCCGGCCCCGGCACCTACACCGCCCAGCTGCGCGCCCACGGCGGCGAGAGCGAGGTGACGGCGGAACTCGTCGGCGACGAGCTCCGGGTCCGCTTCACCGAGCCCGTCCGCGGCGTCGCGCCCGGCCAGGCGATCGTGCTGTACGACGGCACGCGCGTGGTCGGCTCGGCGACGATCGCGTCGACGGTGCGCGCGACGGCCGGCGTGGCCTGAGACCGGCCGGGGCCCGCCCGGCACCCGCTCACCGCGCGAAGAACTCCGCCAGCACCGGCGCCAGGACGTCCGGTTCGACCATGTGGGTCTGGCCCTCCAGGGTGCGGTACGCGCCCCGGGGGACCGCGTCCGCGATCGCCCGCGCGGCCTCGCGCATCCACGCCGGGCTCTGATCGCCCGCGATCGCCAGCACCGGCACGCGGATCGACGACAGCAGCTCCCGGGGGACGCTCCCGTCGCCCATCACGGCGTCGTCGTACGCGAGGCTCGGGGCGAGGGACTCCATCCCGGCCCACAGGGGGGACTGCCGGGCGCCCTGGATCACCGCCTCGCCCAGTCCGGTCAGCCGCAGGAAGAGCTCCACCGCGTCCCCGCGCCGCCCCTCGGCCAGCGCCGCCGTCAGCCGCTCGGTGTACCGCGCGCGCTCCCTCAGATCGTCCTCGGACATCGCGTACGGCGTCTCGTACACGGCGGCGTGGCGCACCGGCAGCCCGCTCGCCGCCGCCCTGAGCGCCAGCGCGCCGCCCGAGGAGACGCCGTACAGCGACGCCTCGCCGCCCACCGCCTCGATCAGCGCCGCCAGGTCCTCGACCTCGCGCTCCACCGCGTACGGCGCGGTGTCCCCGCTCGTACCGCGGCCCCGGCGGTCGTACACGACGACCCGGAACCGCTCCGAGAGCGGCGCGGCCAGCGGCGCCACCGTGGCACCCGTCGACATCGCGCCGCTGACGAGGACGACCACGGGACCCCGTCCGGCGCTCTCGTACCCGAGGGAGGTGCCGTCGCGCGAAAGGATGTTCTTGTCCATGTCGGACCAGACTGCCGCACGGCACGGACTTCGTCGGTGAGGCGGACGGCGCGTCCGCCGATCGCACCCTCTTCTCCGCGGCCGCCCCCTACGCGCTCACCGCACTTCCACCTCGTAGAAGCAGAGGTGGTCCTTGATCTGCGCGACGTCCGGCTTCGGATCCGGGTACGCCCAGACCAGGTCGGCCGCGTCGGGCAGCGACCAGTAGGACGCGGTGCCCTTGAAGGGGCAGTGCGTGCGCGTCCCGGAGGGCGTCAGCAGGTCGAGCCGTACGTCCTCCGGCGGGATGTAGTACCGCGGGGGACAGCCCGTCTCGCGCAGCACCAGCGCCCGGTCGCTCCGGGCCAGCACCTGCTCGCCGTGCACCACGCGCACGTGCCGTCCGCTCTCCTCGATGGTGATCCGATGCCCGACCGTCACGATCGTCCCTCCTCGGGTAGCCGACTCACCGGTTACAGCGCACGCTGAAGCGGAGTTCTTCCCGAGGAGGTCCCATGGGAGCCAAGGAGCCCGGCAGGAACCGCGCCGGCCTCGCCTACCGGGTCCGCTACGCCCTGCGCCACCCGGAGCGCGTCCCCGCCCACGCGCGGCGCGCCCTGCGGGACGCCTGGCTGCGGCTGCTCCACCGCGACCACATCGCCTACTACCGCGCGGTGATGGCCTCCGACGCCGCCCGCAGCGCCGAGGCCGCGGTGGGCCACAACCCCTCGCGCGAGCAGTGGGCCAGGATCGGCCGGATGCAGTTCGACTATCTGGTGCGGCACGGTCTGAAACCGCACCACCGGATGCTGGAGATCGGCTGCGGCAACCTCCGCGCGGGCCGCCTGTTCATCGACCACCTGGAGCCCGGCCACTACTACGGCATCGACATCTCGCCGCACATCCTGCTCGCCGCCCAGGACACCCTCGTCCGCGAGGGACTCCAGGCCAAGCTGCCCCACCTGACGCTCGCGAACGACCTGACCCTCGCCTTCCTGCCCGACGGCCACTTCGACGTCGTGCACGCGCACAGCGTCTTCTCGCACTCGCCCCGGCACGTCATAGAGGAATGCTTCGCGCACGTCGGCAGAGTGCTCGCGCCGGGCGGGTTCTTCGACTTCACCTTCGACCGCACGGAGGGCGAGGAGCACCAGGTGCTGCACGAGGACTTCTACTACCGGACGGAGACGCTCGTCGGACTGGCCGCCAGGTACGGGCTGTCGGCGCGGTTCATGGACGACTGGGAGGAGCTGCCGCACCGGCAGTCGAAGATCCGGCTGACCGCGATGCCCGACCGGGCCCGTACTGTGGGTCCGTGAACATCTGCGTCTTTCTCTCCGCCGCCGACCTCGACGAACGCTACACACGCCCCGCGCGGGAGTTCGCGCGGCTGCTGGGCAAGGGCGGGCACACGCTCGTCTGGGGCGGCTCGGACGTCGGCCTGATGAAGGTCGTCGCCGACGGGGTGCAGGAGGCGGGCGGCAGGCTCTGCGGCGTCTCGGTGGAGTTCCTCGCGGCGAAGGCACGCGACGGCGTCGACGAGATGGTGATCGCGAAGGACCTCGCCGAGCGCAAGAGGCTGCTGCTGGAGAAGGCCGACGCCGTGGTGATCATGGTGGGCGGCACCGGCACCCTCGACGAGGCGACCGAGATCCTGGAGCTGAAGAAGCACGGGCACACCGACAAGCCGGTGGTCCTGCTCAACACGGCGGGCTTCTACGACGGGCTCAAGGAGCAGTTCCGCCGCATGGAGGACGAGGGCTTCCTGCCCCGCCCACTGTCCGACCTGGTGTTCTTCGCCGAGGAGCCGGTGGGGGCGCTGGCGTACCTGGAGGAGACCCGCGGCGTGGCGTGAGCGCGCGGTGATGCGAGCATGGCGGGTATGGCTACACATGTGATCACCGGGGCCGGCTCCGGCATCGGCGCGGCCGTCGCCCGCCGTCTGCACGCGCGGGGGGACGTCCTCGTGCTGCACGCGCGCGACGCGGGCCGCGCGAAGGAGCTGGCGGCCGAGTTCCCCGGCTCCAGGACGCTCGTCGGCGACCTGGCGGACCCCGACCGGCTCAGCTGGGCCTTCTCCCACCAGTCGCTCCCGGACCGGGTCGACTCCCTGCTGCACATCGCCGGCGTGGTGGAGCTCGGTCCGGTCGGCGAGCTCACCCCGAAGACCTGGCGCCACCAGATCGACGTCAACCTGATCGCCCCCGCCGAGCTGACCCGGCACTTCCTGCCCCAGCTCCGCGCGAGCCGCGGCCACGTGGTCTTCGTCAACTCCGGTGCCGGTCTGAACGCCCACGCCGACTGGTCCGCGTACGCGGCCTCCAAGCACGGCCTGAAGGCCCTCGCCGACTCCCTGCGCCACGAGGAGCACGCGAACGGCGTCCGCGTCACCTCCGTCTACCCCGGCCGCACCGCGAGCCCCATGCAGGCCAAGGTCCACCGGCAGGAGGGCAAGGAGTACGACCCCGGCAGGTGGATCGACCCCGAGTCGGTCGCCACGGCCATCCTGATGGCCCTGGACCTGCCCCGGGACGCGGAGGTCAACGACCTGACGGTGCGACCGGGGCGCTGAACCCGGCGGAATCGTTCCGTAGGCTCTACGGGTGAGCGAAAACAGCCAGTTCAGGTTCGGACCCGCCACCGGGGTCGGGTCCATGCCGGGCGGGGACGCCCGCGAGGCCGCCAAGACCGTCACCGGGAGCTTCGAGGACTTCCCGTTCCTGCCCGAACTGCCCGCGCGAGGGCCCGGCGCGGACATGATCGGGCGGACCGCCGGGATGCTCGTCGAGCTGTACGCGCGCGTGGAGCCCAGCGGCTGGCGGATCGGGGACCGGCCGGGGCGGGACACCAAGCGGGCCCGCTCCTGGCTCGGCGAGGACCTCGACGCGCTGGAGGAGTTCACGCAGGAGTACCAGGGGCCGCTGAAGGTGCAGGCGGTCGGGCCGTGGACGCTCGCCGCGGGCCTCGAACTGAGGAACGGCGAGGCCGCCCTGTCCGACCCCGGCGCCTGCCGCGACCTCGCCGCCTCCCTTGCCGAAGGGCTGCGTCTGCACCTCGCCGAGGTGCGGCGGCGCGTGCCCGGCGCGCGGCTCGTCCTCCAGCTCGACGAGCCCTCCCTCACCGCCGTCCTGCGCGGACGGGTGAGGACCGCCAGCGGCTACCGCACCCACCGCGCGGTGGACCGGCAGGTCGTCGAGGCCACGCTCCGGGACGTCGTCGGGGCGCACGACGGCGGGCCCGTCGTGGTCCACTCGTGCGCACCGGACGTCCCGTTCGCCCTGCTGCGCCGGGCGGGCGCGGCGGCGGTCTCGTTCGACTTCTCCCTCCTCACCGAGCGTGACGACGAGGCGATCGGGGAAGCGGTGGAGAGCGGCACCCGGCTGTTCGCCGGTGTCGTCCCGGGCACGGACGGTCCGTTGTCAGACCCTGCCGGTAGCGTCATGGGTGTCAGGACGCTGTGGCGCAGGCTGGGGCTGCGGCCGGGGCTTCTCCCGGAGACGGTCACGGTCACCCCGGCGTGCGGGCTCGCGGGGGCCTCCCCGGAGTACGCGCGCACGGCCTACGCCCACTGCGTCCGGGCGGCGAGATCCCTCGCGGACAACCCTGAGTAACGGGAGGACACACGGTGGCCGGCGACCAGCAGGCGGAGACGACGAGCGTGCCCGCCGAGGCACGGGAGAAGCACGCACAGCTCGCTGAGCAGATCGAGGAGCACCGCTTCCGGTACTACGTGAAGGACGCCCCCGTCATCAGCGACGCCGAGTTCGACCGGCTGCTGCGCGAGCTGGAGGCGCTGGAGGAGAAGCACCCGGAGCTGCGCACCCCGGAGTCGCCGACCCAGAAGGTCGCCGGTTCCTACGAGACGGAGTTCACGGCCGTCGAGCACCGCTCGCGCATGCTCTCCCTCGACAACACCTTCAACGACGAGGAGCTGGCCGCCTGGGCCGAGCGAATCCACAAGGAACTGGGCGAGCAGACGTACCACTTCCTGTGCGAGCTGAAGGTCGACGGCCTCGCCGTCAACCTCACCTACGAGCGCGGCCGGCTCGTCCGCGCGGCGACCCGCGGCGACGGCCGCACCGGCGAGGACATCACGCCCAACGTCCGCACCATCGCCGAGGTCCCGGACCGCCTGAAGGGCGACGAGGTGCCCGACCTCGTGGAGATCCGCGGCGAGGTCTACTTCCCGATGGAGAAGTTCGACGAGCTGAACAAGCGCCTGACCGAGGCCGGTGACAAGCCCTTCGCCAACCCGCGCAACGCGGCGGCCGGTTCACTGCGCCAGAAGGACCCCAGGGTCACCGCCACCCGCCCCCTGCACATGGTCGTCCATGGCATCGGCGCCCTGGAGGGCTTCGACGGCATGACCCGCCTCTCCCAGGCGTACGACCTGCTCAAGACCTGGGGCCTGCCCACCTCCCGGCACAGCAGGGTGGTCGACGACCTCGACGGCGTACGGGAGTTCATCGCGTACCACGGCGAGCACCGCCACTCCGTGGAACACGAGATCGACGGTGTCGTCGTCAAGCTCGACGAGATCCGCCTCCAGGGCCGCCTGGGCTCCACGGCGCGCGCCCCGCGCTGGGCCATCGCGTACAAGTACGCGCCCGAGGAGGTCAACACCAAGCTGGTCGACATCCGCGTGGGCGTGGGCCGTACGGGCAGGGTCACGCCGTACGCCCAGGTCGAACCGGTCACGGTGGCCGGATCCGAGGTCGAGTTCGCCACGCTGCACAACCAGGACGTGGTCAAGGCCAAGGGCATCCTCATCGGCGACACGGTGGTGCTGCGCAAGGCCGGTGACGTGATCCCGGAGATCCTCGGACCGGTCGCCGACCTGCGCGACGGCAGCGAGCGCGCGTTCGTGATGCCGGGCGAGTGCCCGGAGTGCGGTACGCCGCTGAGGCCGATGAAGGAGGGCGACGTCGACCTGCGCTGCCCGAACGCCCGCACCTGCCCCGCCCAGTTGCGGGAGCGCCTGTTCTACCTCGCCGGCCGCAAGGCGCTGGACATCGAGCACTTCGGCTATGTCGCCGCCGCCGCTCTCACCAAGCCGCTGGAGCCCGAGGACCCGCCGCTGAAGGACGAGGGCGACCTGTTCGACCTCACCATCGAGCAACTGCTGCCCATCAAGGCGTACGTGCTGGACCAGGACAGCGGTCTGCCCAAGCGCGACCCGAAGACCGGGGAGGAGAAGGTCGCCACGGTCTTCGCCAACCAGGAGGGCGGGCCGAGGAAGAACGCGCTGGCGATGCTCAAGAACATCGAGGCCGCCAAGCAGCGCCCGCTCGCCCGTGTCCTCACCGGCCTGTCGATCCGTCACGTCGGTCCGGTCGCCGCCGAGGCGCTGGCCCGTGAGTTCCGCTCGATCGACCGCATCGAGCAGGCCGGCGAGGAGGAGTTGGCGAACACCGAGGGCGTCGGCCCGACCATCGCCGCCTCGCTCAGGGAATGGTTCGCCGAGGACTGGCACCGCGAGATCATCCGCAAGTGGAAGGCGGCCGGTGTCCGCATGGAGGACGAGGGGTCCGGAGAGGACGAGGGCCCGCGTCCGCTGGAAGGGCTCACCGTCGTCGTGACCGGCACCCTGGAGCATTTCACCCGGGATGGCGCAAAGGAGGCGCTGCAGAGCCGGGGAGCGAAGGTGACCGGTTCGGTCTCGAAGAAGACGTCATTCGTCGTCGTGGGTGACAACCCCGGGTCGAAATATGACAAAGCGATGCAGCTCAAGGTGCCGGTTCTGAACGAAGAAGGCTTCAACGTCCTTCTGGGGCAAGGACCGGAGGCCGCGGCGGAGGTCGCCCTTTCGGCCGAGGAGTAGCGGTTGAAGCCCGCCCTATCGGCGCATACCAGATGCATACGGGTGGCCGGGGCGCATTCGGGCAACCGTCGGCGACCGGTGCCCGTGGAAGCCTTCTGCGGCCTACTGTTGAGACATGCGCCTGCCGTGCCCAGTTGCGGTCGGGGCAACTCCGCACTCGTGAAGGGTCCGGGGAAGGGCTTTCCACCGCGGAGCCGCTGAGGGTTGTCGGGCATCGGGCCGCGTGGCGTGGGCACCGCCGGCTGTGAGAGGGACGGGAATGGAACCGACCGAGAGCGCCGCCCCGGGCTCACGGCTGCGCCTGCGCCGCCTGGCGGTCGCATGGCGGCGCGGCCGTGGGGACGGGCGGCCCGCGGGGCGGCCGGGTGCGCGGGAGCGCACCGCCGCGGCCACCGCGGACGCGCCCGGCGCCGGGCAGTCGGCCGCCGGGCACGGCCCCGGACTGTCCGAGGCGGACACGGAACGGCACCCGTCCTGGCCCGCGTTCCCCACGGCGGTCGTCGCGGCGGCCGGCTTCGTGCTGGGCGCCGGCTTCCTGCGGGCGTTCACCGGCGGTCACGCGCTCTTCCCGTCCGGGACCGTCGGCTGGTCCCTGGCCGTGCTGACCGGGATCGTCGTCGGCCACCTGGTGATGCTGGGCCGCTCCCGCTGGTGGGGCGGCACCGGCTCGGGCGCCGCCCTCACCCTCGCCGTGCTGCTGCTGTACGGCTGGGTCCCGGCCGGCATGGTCAGTCTCACCGTCGTGGTGCTGGTCGGCACGGCCCGCAGGGGCCGCTGGCGGCAGGGCGTCCTGCACGGCGCGGTGGACCTGCTCGGCATCGGCGCCGGCGCCCTGGTGCTGGCCGCCTTCGGCTCCGTACCGTCCGTCGAGTCGCCGTCGACTCCGGACACCTGGACGCTCTACACCGCCCCCGGTGTGGTGCTGGTCGCCGCCGCCTACCTCACGGTGACCCGCTTTCTGCTCTGGTACCTGCACGCACCGCGCGCCGGACTCCCCACCGTCGCCCGCACCGCCCTGCTCAGACAAGGCCTGGTCGCGGTCGCCCTGCTGGGCATAGCGCCCCTGGTGTGCGTGGTCGCGGTCGCCAAGCCGGTGCTGCTGCCGCTGTTCTCCATTCCGCTGATCGCCCTCGACTCCACCCTGTGGATAGCCCGCGCCCGGGCGGAGGAGCAGCTGCGCGATCCGCTGACCGGACTGCCCAACCGGCAGTGGCTGCTGGAGCGCATCTGGACCGCGCTCGACGACGCCGAGCGCATCGACGCCCGCGCCGCCCTGGTGCTGATCGACCTCGACCGTTTCCGATCGGTCAATGACACCCTCGGTCATCTCGCCGGTGACCGGCTGCTGCTCCAGACGGCCGACCGGCTGAGAGCGGCCCTGCCGCGCGGGGCGGAGGCCGCGCGGCTGGGCGGTGACGAGTTCGCCGTCTTACTGCCCGTCGCCGACTCCACGACGTCCGCGACCCGCATCGCCCGCAGCCTGGTCGCGGCCCTCGGCGCCCCGCTCGACCTCGACGGTCTCACCCTCGTCCTGGAGGCGAGCGCGGGCGTCGCCGTCTTCCCCGACCACGCGCTCGACGCGGAGGGACTGCTGCGGCGGGCGGACGTGGCGATGTACCAGGCCAAGCGGGACCGCACGGGCGTCGAGGTCTACGAGTCCAAGCGCGACTCCAACACCCCCGACCGGCTCGCGCTGCTGGGCGATCTGCGCCGGGCCCTGGACGCCCGCGAGGTCCAGCTCCACTACCAGCCCAAGGTCCGCTTCGACGGTCAGGTCGCGGGCCTGGAGGCCCTGGTCCGCTGGGTGCACCCGGAGCGGGGCAAGGTGCCGCCGGACGAGTTCATAGCGATCGCCGAGTCCTCCGGGCTGATGCCGTACCTCACCGAGTACGTGCTGGAGACCGCGCTCGGGCAGGTCGCCGAGTGGCGTGCGCAGGGCCTGTTCGTACCGGTCGCGGTCAACGTCTCCCCGCGCGACGTCCACACCCCCGGCTTCGCCGGCTCCGTCGCGGCCCGGCTGGCCCGGCACGGCGTCCCGGCGGGAGCCCTCCAGCTGGAGATCACCGAGCACGTCCTCCTGGAGGACCCGCAGCGCGCCGCCGACACCCTGAACGCCCTGACCGGGCACGGCGTGAAGATGTCCCTGGACGACTTCGGCACCGGCTACTCCTCCCTGGTGCACCTGCGGCGGCTGCCGGTCAGCGAGCTGAAGATCGACCGTTCCTTCGTGGCCCGGCTGGCCGTCGACACCGAGGACGCCGAGATCGTGCGCTGCACCGTCGACCTCGCCCACTCGCTCGGTCTGCTCGTCGTCGCCGAGGGCGTCGAGGACGACGAGACCTGGGAGCGCCTGCGCGACCTCGGCTGCGACGCCGTCCAGGGCTGGCTGGTCGCGGCCGCGATGCCGCCCGACGAGACCACGGCCTGGCTCCTCGCCCGCGGCTCCCGCGGCTGGCAGCGCCCCGCGGCGGCGCTGCCCGCCGCCGCGGGGGACGACACGGGGCGGGTCGGCTGACGCACGCGTACGGCGCGGACCCGTGAAGCCTCCGCCGGCGTGCGGCCCCTCGGGCCTCCTCGGGACGCCGGTGTCCGCGGCCCGGAAAAGAGGGAGGGGGCCCGCCGGCGCGGCCGGCCGCACCCTCCCGCCGGACAGGGCCCCGGGCCGTGCGACGCGCTGCCGCGCCGCCCACCGGCAGGCCCTCCCGCACGGCCCCGGGCAAACCGTTTCACGGGCACGGCCTCCCGACCCATAGGATTGGGCCAAACCACACACACTCACCCCAGAGGATCGCTGCATGCCTGGCATCACGCGCGAGGAGGTCGCCCACCTCGCCCGGCTGGCGCGTCTGGAGCTGAAGCCCGAAGAGCTCGACCACTTCGCAGGCCAGCTGGACGACATCATCGGCGCGGTGGCCCGCGTCAGCGAGGTCGCCGACCAAGACGTACCGCCGACCTCGCACCCGCTCCCGCTGACGAACGTCATGCGCCCGGACGAGGTCCGTCCCTCGCTCACCCCCGAGCAGGCGCTCTCCGGCGCCCCGGCCCAGGAGCAGCAGCGTTTCAAGGTGCCGCAGATCCTGGGGGAGGACTAAGCAGTCATGACCGACATCATCAAGCTCACGGCCGCCGAGACCGCCGCGAAGATCGCTTCCGGCGAGCTCACGGCCGTCGAGGTCACCGAGGCGCACCTGGCCCGGATCGAGGCCGTCGACGAGAAGGTGCACGCCTTCCTGCACGTCGACCGCGAGGGCGCCCTCGCGCAGGCCCGTGCCGTCGACGAGAAGCGGGAGAGGGGCGAGAAGCTCGGCCCGCTGGCCGGCGTCCCCCTCGCGCTCAAGGACATCTTCACCACCGAGGGCATCCCCACCACCGTCGGTTCGAAGATCCTCGAGGGCTGGATCCCGCCGTACGACGCGACGCTCACCCGGCGGCTCAAGGCCGCCGACGTCGTGATCCTCGGCAAGACCAACATGGACGAGTTCGCCATGGGGTCCTCGACGGAGAACAGCGCCTACGGCCCGACCGGCAACCCCTGGGACCTCACCAGGATCCCCGGCGGCTCCGGCGGCGGCTCGTCCGCCGCGCTCGCCTCCTTCCAGGCCCCGCTCGCCATCGGCACCGACACCGGCGGCTCCATCCGCCAGCCGGCCGCCGTCACCGGCACCGTCGGCGTGAAGCCGACGTACGGCGCGGTGTCCCGCTACGGCATGGTGGCCTTCTCCTCCTCCCTCGACCAGGGCGGCCCCTGCGCCCGCACGGTCCTGGACGCGGCCCTGCTGCACGAGGTGATCGCCGGGCACGACCCGCTCGACTCCACCTCCATCGACGAGCCGGTCCCGCCGGTCGTCGAGGCCGCCCGCAACGGCAGCGTCGAGGGCATGCGCGTCGGCGTCGTCAAGCAGTTCCGCGGCGAGGGCTACCAGGCCGGCGTCATGCAGCGCTTCGAGGAGTCCGTCGAGCTGCTCAAGGAGCTCGGCGCCGAGATCGTCGAGCTGGACTGCCCGTCCTTCGACCTCGCGCTGTCGGCGTACTACCTGATCGCCCCCTCCGAGTGCTCCTCCAACCTCGCCCGCTTCGACGGCCTGCGCTACGGCCTGCGGACCGGCGACGACGGCACGCACTCCGCCGAGGAGGTCACCTCGCTGACCCGCGAGGCCGGCTTCGGCGACGAGGTCAAGCGCCGCATCATGCTCGGCACCTACGCGCTCAGCTCCGGCTACTACGACGCGTACTACGGCAGCGCCCAGAAGGTCCGCACGCTCATCAAGCGGGACTTCGACAAGGCGTTCGAGCAGGTCGACGTGATCGTCTCCCCGACGACCCCGACCACCGCCTTCCCGATCGGCGAGCGCGCCGACGACCCGATGGCGATGTACCTCGCCGACCTGTGCACCATCCCGACCAACCTGGCCGGCAACGCCGCCATGTCGCTGCCCTGCGGCCTCGCGCCGGAGGACAACCTGCCGGTCGGACTGCAGATCATCGCCCCGGTCATGAAGGACGACCGCCTCTACAAGGTGGGTGCCGCCGTCGAGGCCGCCTTCGTGGAAAAGTGGGGCCACCCGCTGCTCGAGGAGGCTCCGTCGCTGTGAGTGCACTGACCAAGGCCAAGGGCTTCAAGAAGTCCCGGTCCGGTACGTACCTGTCCATGGCCGCCACCGCGTTCGGCGCGGTCGGCGTCGCCAAGCGGCTGAAGAAGGCCCGCGTCGAGAAGGACACCCTGGTCCTGATCGACGCCACCGTGTCCGCCGCCGCGATCGTCACCGGCCTCGCCATCCTCTACCGCGAGCTGAAGCGGCTGGGCGACGACGACGTCCTGCTGGGCTGAGAGGGAAGTTTCACCGTGACCACCACGACCGACCTGGTGTCGTACGAGGACGCGCTGGCGTCGTACGACCCCGTCATGGGCCTCGAGGTCCATGTCGAACTCGGCACCAAGACCAAGATGTTCTGCGGCTGTTCGACCGCGCTCGGCGCCGACCCGAACACCCAGACCTGCCCCGTCTGCCTCGGCATGCCCGGCGCGCTCCCGGTCGTCAACGCGACCGGCGTCGAGTCCGCGATCAAGATCGGTCTCGCGCTGAACTGCGAGATCGCCGAGTGGTGCCGCTTCGCCCGGAAGAACTACTTCTATCCGGACATGCCGAAGAACTTCCAGACCTCCCAGTACGACGAGCCGATCGCCTTCAACGGCTACCTCGACGTGCAGCTGGAGGACGGCGAGACCTTCCGCGTGGAGATCGAGCGCGCCCACATGGAGGAGGACACCGGCAAGTCGACGCACGTCGGCGGCGCCACCGGCCGTATCCACGGCGCGTCCCACTCCCTGCTCGACTACAACCGCGCCGGCATCCCGCTCATCGAGATCGTCACCAAGCCGATCGTCGGCGCCGGCGAGCGCGCCCCCGAGGTGGCGAAGGCGTACGTCCGTGAGCTGCGCGAGCTCATCCGGGCGCTCGGCGTGTCCGAGGCCCGCATGGAGATGGGCCAGATGCGCTGCGACGTGAACCTGTCGCTGATGCCGAAGGGCGCCGACAAGTTCGGCACCCGCTCCGAGACCAAGAACGTGAACTCGCTGCGTTCCGTGGAGCGCGCCGCACGCTTCGAGATCCAGCGGCACGCGGCCGTGCTGAGCAGCGGCGGCACCATCGTGCAGGAGACCCGGCACTTCCACGAGGACACGGGGTCCACCACCTCGGGCCGCGTGAAGGAGGAGGCCGAGGACTACCGGTACTTCCCGGAGCCCGACCTCGTGCCGGTCGCCCCGTCCCGCGAGTGGGTCGAGGAGCTGCGGGCCGCTCTGCCCGAGCTGCCGCTGGTGCGCCGCAACCGGCTCCGCGAGGAGTGGGGCGTCTCCGCCACCGACATGCAGTCGATCCTCAACGCCGGCGCGCTGGACCTGATCGTGGCCACGATCGACGCCGGTGCCGACGCGGCCTCCGCCCGCAAGTGGTGGATGGGCGAGCTGGCCCGCAGCGCCAACGAGTCGGGCAAGGCGCTGGACGAGCTGGCGATCACGCCGGCCCAGGTGGCCCGGGTCGCCGAACTGGTCACCAAGGGCGACCTGAACGACAAGCTGGCCCGTCAGGTCATCGAGGGCGTCCTCGCGGGCGAGGGCACCCCGGACGAGGTCGTCGACAAGCGCGGACTGAAGGTCGTCTCGGACGAGGGCGCGCTCACGGCGGCCGTGGACGAGGCCATCGCCGGCAACCCGGCCATCGCGGACAAGATCCGCGGCGGCAAGGTGGCCGCGGCCGGCGCGCTGGTCGGCGCGGTCATGAAGGCCACGCGCGGCCAGGCGGACGCGGCCCGCGTCAAGGAACTGATCCTGGAGAAGCTGGGCGTCAGCGAGGGCTGACACCCGGGGACCGCCGGGGACCGACCGCACGAGGGGGACGCATCGAGCCCGATGCGTCCCCCTCGTCGTGGTCACGCGGTCAGCGGCGGCGCCCCACCACGCGGGCGAAGCCCAGTGTGCGGCCCTCGTCCGCGCGCAGCATCTTCGCGCTCAGACGGCTCATCCGCACGTGGAACTCATCCGTGCTCTCCTCGGCGACGACGTCGCACCACAGCAGCCAGTCCCGCCAGCCGTCGGGCTGCCAGTCGGCCGCCTCGACCTCCACGGCCCCGCTGCGGGTCCAGTGGCGGCGCCACCAGGCAGGGGTGTGGAAGCACCAGAACGCGGGCTCCCAGAAGGGCTTCAGGTGTTCCGGCGGCTCGGTGCCCCCGAGTTCCTCGCGGGTCGCCGGGACGACGACGCCGATCCGCCCGCCGGGCTTCAGCAGCCGCGTCAGCGTCGGCAGGTACAGGTCGTCGGTACCGAAGTACTGGTACGCGTCGACGGAGACGATCGCGTCGAAGCTCTCCCGGCCGAAGGGCAGGTCGTGCGCCTCGGCGAGGACCGGCATCACCCGGTCGGCGACACCCGCCTCGGCGATGCGGCGCGCGTTCTCGTCGGGCTCGACCCACAGGTCGGCGGCGGTGACCTGGACGTCGTACTCCCTGGCCAGGAAGATCGACGTCATGGCGCGTCCGCAGCCCAGGTCGAGCACGCGTGCGCCGGGGCGCAGGGTGTCGAGACCGAGGGCCGGCGCCAGCCACTCCAGCAGCCACAGCGCGTGCGGGCCCATCTGGTTCTCGACGGTCCAGCGGGCGTCGTAGGCGCTGCTGCGCGGGTAGCGGGGCAGGGTGAGGCGGCTAGTGAGGTCGTCGTGCGGGGTGTTCGATGTGATGTCCGACATCGGTGAACGGGCTCCTTGGGGCCGTGCAGAGGGAAAGGGTGGCGTCGGAGCTCGGTCGGACCGTCATCAAAGCACCTGCTTCGGCCGGGCGGCGGGCTGCCGCGGAACGTCGGACCGGCGGACGCTAGCAGGCGACCGCGCGCCCCCGCACCCGGGTTTCCGGACTCGAAGCGCTACGCTCCCGCGCCATGAGTGGACGTGCTGATTCCGACACGCCCCCGGACACTCACGCCGAGGACACCGACGACGCCGCGGGGCAGGCGCGACGGGCCCGGTGGACCGCGGCCGGCGCCGGGGCCGTACTGGCCCTGGCGGGGGTGGCCGCGGCGCTGCTCCGCCTCACCGGCCCCGCACCGGCCCTCGTCCCGGTCGCCTACGCCTGCGGTGCCGCCGTCTGCGCCCTCGCCGCGCTCCTGGGCTCCCGGGGACGTACCCGCAGGGCGCTGTGGCTGCTGGTCGCGGGGCTCATGGTCATGGCGCTGGGGGACCAGTTCGACTGAACCGTCCCGAAATGTTCCGGACGCGGAGCCCCGTTCGGGTGACGGGCGCCACGCCCGGCGACGGGGCCGGGGCGATTGCCGTACGAGTCATCTCCTCATCGATGTGAATAAGCCCACGAGTCCGACAAATGATCTCTCTTGCCTGCAAGAGTGGCGGGGAATTGCTCTTGCGTTCTTTGCGGGTGGTTCGGTCCATGCTCGACTGTTCCCGGTCAAAGATCCACACTCAGTCATTCTGGGAGCGCGTTCGTGGCAGCCCTTGCACGCTGGTGTGTCCAACGCCGTCTGATCACCGTTCTGCTGTGGTTCCTCGCCCTGGGCGGAACCGCCGCGGGCGCCGTCGCCGCAGGCTCCGCCTACTCGAACGACTACAACGTCCCCGGCACCGAGTCCGGCCGCGCCACCGAGCTGCTGCGTGAGGGCTTCCCGGGGCTCGGCGGCGACAACGGCACCGTGGTCTGGCACACCTCGTCCGGCACCGTCAGGGCCGCCGACGTCGGGCAGACCATGAGCCGCACCCTGGAGCGGATCGAGGACCTGCCCGGCGTCGCCGCCGTGACCGGCCCGTACGACGACGCGGGCGCGGGCCGGATCAGCGAGGACGGCCGCACCGCGTACGCCACGGTCACCTTCGACGCCCCGGCCGAGGACATCGACGCGGGCGAGGCCGCCGCCGTGGTGGAGACGGCCAAGGCCGCCGAGACCGACGGACTCCGCGTCGAACTGGGCGGCAGCGCCGTCGGACTCGGCGAGTCCTCCGGCGGACACCTCGCCGAGGTCGTCGGCGTGCTGGTCGCCGCCGTCGTCCTCTTCCTCGCCTTCGGCTCGCTCGCCGCCTCGCTGCTGCCCATCGCCACCGCCCTGGTCGGCGTCGGCACCGCCTACTCCGGGATCGTGCTGCTCGGGCACGCCATGACCGTCGCCGACTTCGCGCCCATGCTCGGCATGCTGATCGGGCTCGGCGTCGGCATCGACTACGCGCTGTTCATCGTCACCCGGCACCGGCGCGGGCTGAAGCGCGGTCTCGCCGTCACCGAGGCCGCCGCGGGCGCCGTCGCCACCACCGGACGCGCGGTCGTGTTCGCGGGTGCCACCGTTTGCATCGCCCTGCTGGGCATGGTGATCCTCCGGCTGAACTTCCTCAACGGCGTCGCCGTCGCCGCCTCGCTCACCGTGGTGCTGACCGTCACCGCCTCCGTCACCCTGCTGCCCGCCCTGCTGTCGTTCATCGGCATGCGCGCGCTCAGCCGCCGCGAGCGGCGCCGACTGGCCGAGCACGGGCCCGAGCCGGAACTGCCGACCGGGTTCGCCGCCCGCTGGTCGGCGTTCGTGGAGCGCCACCCCAAGCTGCTCGGCGCGATCGCGGTGGCCGTCATGGCCGTCCTCGCGCTGCCCACCCTCTCCCTCCACCTGGGCACCTCCGACCAGGGCAACGACCCGAAGACGTCCACCACCCGCCAGGCCTACGACCTCCTCGCCGAGGGCTTCGGCCCGGGCGTGAACGGACCCCTCACCCTCGTCACCGAGGTCGGCGGCGCCGAGGACCGGCTCGCCCTGGACAACCTCGACACCGCCCTGCGCGAGACCGACGGCGTCGCGTCGGTCTCCCCGGTGGCCTACGGTGCGGGTGGCGACACCGCGTACCTCACCGTGGTACCGGAGTCCTCCCCGCAGTCCAAGCAGACCAGTGACCTGGTCGACCGGCTGCGCGCCGACGTGCTGCCCCGGGCCGAGGCGGGTACCTCGCTCGACACGCAGGTCGGCGGCGTGACGGCCGGCTACGACGACTTCGCCGACGTCATCGTCGCCAAGCTGCCCCTCTTCGTCGGTGTCGTGATCGGCCTGGGCTGTCTGCTGCTCCTGCTCGCCTTCCGGTCCGTCGGCATCCCGGTGAAGGCCGCCGCGATGAACGTGGCCGCCGTCGCCGCCGCCTTCGGTGTCGTCGTGGCGATCTTCCAGTGGGGCTGGGGCAGCGAACTGCTCGGCCTCGGCAGCGCGGGCCCCATCGAACCCTTCCTGCCCGTGATCATGGTGTCGGTCCTCTTCGGGCTCTCCATGGACTACCAGGTCTTCCTGGTGAGCCGGATGTACGAGGAGTGGCTGGAGACCGGCGACAACCGGCGCGCCGTCCGCGTCGGCCTCGCGGAGACCAGCCGGGTGATCAACTCCGCGGCCGTGATCATGATCTCGGTCTTCCTGGCCTTCGTCCTCAGCGGCGACCGCGTGATCGCCATGTTCGGCATCGCGCTCGCCGCGGCCGTCGCCCTCGACGCCTTCGTGCTGCGCACCCTGCTCGTCCCCGCCCTGATGCACCTGCTCGGCGGCGCCAACTGGTGGCTGCCGCGCTCGCTGGACCGGATCCTGCCGCGGATCAGCATCGAGCCGCCCGAGTGCCGTGCCGCTCATGAGAGGCTGGCCGCTGCCACGGACGCCGAGGTGGCGGACGTGCTCGCGAAGGGGGAGCGGCAGCGGGATGTACGCGATACGACTGGGTGACGACGGAGCCGAACTGCGTCCTCTGGAGCCCTGGCACGCCGAGGAGTTCCTCGCCCACCTGGACCGGGGCCGGGAGTTCATCAACCGGTACGTCCCGTTCGGCGCCAAGGCCACGGACGTGACCGGTGCGCGGGAGGTGCTCCAGCGGTACGCCGACTGGCGCGCCGCGGACACGGCCTCGCTG
Source organism: Streptomyces sp. (assembly GCF_031181555.1). Classification (GTDB taxonomy): domain Bacteria; phylum Actinomycetota; class Actinomycetes; order Streptomycetales; family Streptomycetaceae; genus Streptomyces; species Streptomyces fimbriatus. The sequence continues at coordinate 25,741 of NZ_JAPSKQ010000018.1, forward strand.
CACGGGCTGTGGCTGGACGGCAAGCTCGTGGGCGGGGTGCTCACCCTGAACTTCGACGCCGGGAACGGCAGCTGCGAGGTGGGCTGCTGGCTGGAGCCCGCAGCCACGGGCCGCGGGCTCGTCACGCGCGCGATGCGGGTGCTCATCGACTGGGCGGTCGAGCAGCGCGGCATCCACCGGGTCGAATGGGTCGCCGCGGCCGGCAACGTGCCGAGCATCGACGTCGCCCGCAGGCTCGGCATGACCCGGGACGGGGTGCGGCGCGAGGCCCACCTCCACCACGGCGTACGGCACGACCTGGAGGTGTGGTCCGTCCTGGCCCCCGAATGGCGTGCGGCGCGGGCCGCTGCCGACGGCCGGTGAGCGCGACCGCCCGCAGCGGCCGTTAAGCGGACTCTCAGACGGCGTCCGTACGGTGCGGGACATGGGAACCAGGACAGCGGACGAAACCGCGGCCGAGACAGAGACCGAGACAGAGACCGGGACGGAGACCGGGGCCGCCGGCCCCGAGCGCGACAAGGAGGCGCGGGACGCCGCCGAGGGCACCGGGGCCGGGCCGGAGACGGAGCCGGCGCCCGGGGCCGGTGAGGAGGGCGCCTCCGGAGTCGGGCAGGGTGCCGCCGCGATCGTCTCCGCCGCGCTCGGCGTCGTCTCGCTCACCGGCAGCTGGCCGGGCACGGTGGCCGCCGCGCGCGAGACCCTCATCGGCCAGCTGGAGACGGCCGCCGACGCGGGCGTCGCGACGCAGGTCAGGGAGATGTACGGCGATGCCTGGCACACCAGCGCGCTGTGGGCCGGCCTGTTCGCGCTGACCGCGCTGATCGTCGGCGCGGCGGCGCTCGTCCGGCCCGCGTTCGGCGCCCCGGGCCGGACACGGGCGCCCTGGATCGGATCGGTCGCCTGGGCGGGCGTCTCGCTCGGCGTCATCGGGCTGCTGCTGGCCGTCCTCAAGTACACCGACGTGCTGCTGGGCCTGCCCGCCACGAGCTGAGCCGGATACGTCGTCGAGGGGGCCTTAGGGCATCCGTGGGGTGTGCTTACGGCACCCCGAGGCGGCCCCTCACACACGTCTAAGGCCCTCCGGACCGCCGAAGATGCGGAACTCTCCCGATGTGGCAGGACCGCCCGGCGGACGAAGGTGGAGGCATCGCAGAAAGCGACGTCCGACACCGACTCTTCCGGGAGATCCCGCCATGTTCGCGCACCAGCTCCAGCAGTTCCGCCACGACGACCTCGTCCGCCGGGCCGAGCAGGAGCGGCAGGCCCGTGAGGCCGTCCGCCTCCGCCGTGCCGCCCGCCGCGAGGCCGCCGCACGGGGCGCCGGAACCGAGAGCCATACCCGCCGTCACCGCCGCGCCCGGTTCATCCGAGCCGCATGAGCCCGGACGCAGGGGACGGCGGCGGGACCGTCCTCGGCCGCCGCCCCCGGGACGCCGGGCGCACAGGGACGGGCCGCCGCCCCCGGGCCGCCGGCCCCCGGCGCCTGCCACGTGGGAACACCGCCCGCCGAAGGCCGTCCCCGCGGAACCCGGCGCCGGGGTGCGGTCCGGTGGCGTGCCGGAACCCGGTGCCGGGGAGGCGGCCGGTGCCGCGCGGGCAGCCGGTGCCGGGCAGGGACCCGGTGGCCTGCCCGGTCGTGGCACGGGACCGAGGACCGGTGGCGTGGTGAGGCCGGGTGCCGGGGCGAGAGCCGGTGGCGCGGTGCGGTCTGGGGCGGGGCGGGCGCCAGAAGGTGCGCCGGGAGCGGGGACCGGTGCGAAAACCGATGCCCGGTTGCCGGAGCCGCGTGCGATGCTCGGGGCCGTGGAGACCAAGTCCGTCAGTCCCGTGTTCGTCGGCCGCACCACTGAGCTCGACACGCTGAACGACGCGCTCGCCCGGGCCACCGACGGCCCGGGCGAACCGCAGGCGCTGCTGATCGGCGGTGAGGCCGGCGTCGGCAAGACCCGCCTCCTGGAGGAGTTCGCCGCGGCGGCCCGCCGCCGGGACGCGGTCGTCGCGCTCGGCGGCTGCGTCGAGATCGGTGCCGACGGACTGCCCTTCGCCCCCTTCTCCACCGCCCTGCGCCAACTGCGCCGCGACCTGCCCGCCCAGCTCGCCGCCGCTGCCGCCGGACAGGAGGAGGAACTCGCCCACCTGCTGCCCGAGCTCGGCACCGCGGCCGCCCGCGAGGCCCGACGGGACGAACAGGGCATGGCCCGCCTCTTCGAACTCACCGCCCGGCTGCTGGAACGCGTCGCCGCGGAACACACCGTCGTCCTCGCCCTGGAGGACCTGCACTGGGCCGACGCCTCCACCCGCCACCTGCTCGCCTATCTCTTCCGCACCCTGCGCACCGGCCGCCTCGTCGTCCTCGCCACCTACCGCTCCGACGACATCCACCGCCGCCACCCCCTGCGCCCGCTCCTCGCCGAGCTCGACCGGCTGCGCACGGTCCGGCGCATCGAACTCGGCCGCTTCAACCGTGACGAGGTCGGCCGGCAGATCGCCGGCATCCTCGCCCGGGAACCCGAACCCGACCGCGTCGACGAGATCTTCGAGCGCTCCGACGGCAACGCCTTCTTCGTCGAGGAACTCGCCGTCGCCGCCCACGAGGGCTGCCGTGCCGGCCTCACCGACTCGCTGCGCGATCTGCTCCTGGTCCGGGTCGAGCGCCTGCCGGAGAGCGCCCAGCAGGTCGCGCGGCTCGTCGCCGAGGGCGGCTCCACCGTGGAGTACCGGCTGCTGGCCGCCGTCGCCCGGCTCACCGAGGACGACCTCATCGAGGCCCTGCGCGCCGGCGTCAACGCCAGCATCCTCAGCCCCGCGCCCGACCGCGACGGCTACCGCTTCCGCCACTCCCTGGTCCGCGAGGCCGTCGGCGACGACCTGCTGCCCGGCGAACGCTCCCGCCTCAACCGTCGCTACGCCGAGGCGCTGGAGGCCGACCCCGGCCTCGTGCCGGCCGACGAGCGCGTGACCCGCCTGGCCAGCTACTGGTATCACGCGCACGACGCCGCCAAGGCGCTGCCCGCCGTCCTCGACGCCTCCGTCGAGGCGCGCCGGCGCCACGCCTACTCCGAGCAACTGCGGCTGCTGGAACGCGCGATGGAACTGTGGGACTCCGTCCCCGACGGCGTCCGCGCCACCCTGCGCCCCGCCGACTACACCGAGGCCTATCCCCCCTGCGGCTGCGACCCCGAGACGGCCCCTCTGCGTTACCTCGACCTGATGGCCGAGGCCGCCGTCGCCGGACGGCTCTGCGGGGAACGCGAACGCGCCATGAAGATCACCAAGCGGGCGCTGCGCCTCCTGGACGAGGACCCCGACCCCCTGCGCGCCGCCTGGTTCTGGGAACAGCGCTCCCGGCTGACCCAGTCCCTCGCCCGCGGCGACGGCTGGACGGAACTCGGCACCGCACAGGACCTGGTGCGCGGCCTGCCGCCCTCCGAGGTGCACGCCCAGGTGCTCGCCTCCGCCGCCGCCTGGTCGATGCTGCACCGACCGGGCCCGGAGGCCATGGCCGCCGCCGAACGCGCCGTCGAGTACGCGCGCATGGTCGGCGCCCACGACATCGAGCTCAACGCCCGCCTCACCCTCGGCGGCCTGATGGTCGACGCCGGTGACATCGAGACCGGCCTCGCGGAGATGTACGAGGTCAAGGACCGGGCGACGGAACTCGGCGTGGACATGGTGGTGGGCCGCAGCCATGTGAACCTCCCCTCCGTCCTCGAAGGCGTCGGCCGCTCCCAGGAGGCGGCCGAACTCCTCCGCGAGGGCATCCGGGTCACCCGCAGGCTCGGCCTGTTGGACTCCGAGGGCTGGGTGTGGGGCAACCTCGCCGAATCCCTCCACTCCCTCGGCCGCTGGGACGAGGCGGCCGAGGCCGCGGCCAACGCGCAGCGTCTGGAACAGAGCGCCAAGCCGCGCGCCGGGGGCTCGGTCCGCCTGGCGCACCTCGCGTACAGCCGAGGGGACCTGGCCGAGGCGGCCCGCCATCTCGCCGCCGCCCGCACCTTCTTCGGCACGCACGACCCGATGCCGCAGTACGCCCTTCCGATGACCTGGGTCGCCCTCGGCATCGCCGCCGCCGAGGGCCGCCTCGCCGACGCCCGGGCCGAACTGCTCACCGCCCTCGACACCGGACTTCCGCCCGGCACCCAGCGCTACGGCTGGCCCCTGCTGCTCGCCGCCGCGACCGCCGAGGCCGACGCCCACGGCGACCCGGCCACCGAACCCGACCGCCCGAAGATCCTCGAACGCCTCCGCAAGGCGGCCAAGACCCTGGCGACCGGCGTACCGGTGTGGCAGGCGTACGACGTCTGGCTGCGCGCCGAGCTGCTGCGGGCCGAGGGCGTGTCCGCGCCGGGGGAGTGGAGCGCCGCCGTCGCCGCCGTGGAACCGCTGGGGCGGCCCTACGACCTCGCACGCGTCCGGTTCCGGCTCGCCGAGGCGCTGCTCGCCTCCGGCGCGGGCGAGGACGAGCGCGCCCGCGCCACGGAACTGCTCCGGCTGTCCAAGGCCGTTGCCGATCACCTCGGCGCCGGACCGCTGGCCCGGTCCGCCGGGCTGCTGGCCCAGCGCGCCCGCCTCGTCCTGAGCCCGGTCACCCGGGCGCCGGCCCCGGCGGCTTCCGCCGACCCGGCCGACGCCCTCGGCCTCACCAGCCGGGAGCGAGACGTCCTGCGTCTGGTGGCCGCCGGTCACACCAACCGCCGTATCGCCGAGGAACTGTTCATCTCGCCGAAGACGGCCAGCGTCCACGTCTCCAACATCCTCGCCAAGCTGGGCGTCTCCGGCCGCGGGGAGGCGGCGGCGGTGGCCCACCGACTGGGCCTGTTCCCGGCGGAGGCCGGGAAGCGGCGGGCGGCGGGATAATGGCTGTGCCACCCACGCGGCCCTGGGAAGGGGAGCGATGTTCAACGCCTTCGAGGAACTGTTCGCTCCCGGCCGCAAGCACACCAGGGACGAACAGAACCGGCTGGAGCTGACCCGCGAGGACGTCGGGGACGCCGATCCCGGTCGCGGACCGATAGACCTCGCCTCCGGGAAGGTGGTCGTACGCCCGCCGACGCCGGACGAGGAGGGGGCAGCCGCGGACTGAGGCCCCGCGGTTCGGCTCAGCTCACCTGGAGCTCCAGGATCCGGTCGTCGCCGTCCTTCGGGTCGCCGCGGCCGTCCGTGTTGCTGGTGACCAGCCACAGCTTGTCGCCGCCCGCCGGGACCACCGTGCGCAGCCGGCCGTGCTCGCCCTCCAGGAAGGCCTGCGGGTCCGCCGAGGCCTCGGTGCCCTTCAGCGGTATGCGCCACAGACGCTGGCCGCGCAGGCCCGCCATCCAGATCGAGCCCTCGGCGTGGGCGATGCCGCTGGGCGAGGCCTCGTCCGTGCTCCACTGGCCGATCGGGTCGTGGAAGCCGCCCTCGTCGGACCTGCCCTCCGCCTCGGGCCAGCCGTAGTTGTCGCCCGGCTTGATCGCGTTCAGCTCGTCCCAGGTGTTCTGGCCGAACTCCGAGGCGAACAGCCGCTGCTCGCGGTCCCAGGCCAGGCCCTGCACATTGCGGTGGCCGTACGAGTACACCGGGGAGTCGGGGAACGGGTTGCCCGGAGCGGGCTCGCCCTCCGGGGTCAGCCGCAGGATCTTGCCGCCCAGGGAGTCCCTGTCCTGGGACAGGCCGGTGTCACCGCTCTCGCCCGTGCCCACGTACAGCATCCGGTCCGGGCCGAAGGCGATCCGGCCGCCGTTGTGGATCACCCCTTTGGGGATGCCCCGGAGGACCGTGTCGGGCGCGCCCAGTTGTTCGCCGGAGGGCTTCTGCTCGTCGTACCGCATGCGGACGACGCGGTTGTCGGAGGCCGAGGTGAAGTAGGCGTAGATCATGTGGTCCGAGGCGTACTCGGGGGAGAGCGCGATGCCGAGGAGGCCGCCCTCGCCGGCCGGCGACACCCCCGGCACCTCGCCCAGCTCCGTCTTCCCGCCGGTCTTCCCGTCGATCCGCGTGATCGTCGCCTCGTCCCGGGAGGAGACCAGCAGGTCGCCGTCGGCCAGCGGGGCCAGGCCCCAGGGGGTGCTCAGGCCCGTGGCGACCGTGCGGACCACCTTCACCGAGCCCTTGGCGGGGGGTGTCTCCCCGGCGGTCCGCTCGGGCGGGGACGCCCCCGCCGCCGTGTCACTCGGGGAGGCGCTGCCGTTTCCGCCCGCTGTTCCTCCGTCGTCGGAGGAGCAGCCGGCCGTGAGCAGGAGCGCGGCGGCGGCCAGTACGGCCGTCACGGCTCGACGTTGCACGATCTTGTCCCTTCGACGCGGCGGGTTCTACCTGTCATACACCGCTCGCGCCTTTTAGGTTCCCGATCACGCGCGTCCGAACCACGCACTCCTGGTCCCCGCACTCCTGGGCCCCGTACTCCTGAACCCCGCACCGCCCGTCGGCGAACGGCTCAGTCCCACGACCCCTGCGCCGCGGGCAGCTCCGCGATCTCCGCGAGGTCCTGCTCCGTCAGACGCAGCTCCGCCGCCGCCGCGTTCTCCGTGACCCACCGTTCCCGCTTGGCACCCGGAACCGGGACCACGTGGCGGCCCCGGGTCAGCACCCAGGCCAGGGCCACCTGGGCCGGGGTGACGTGCTCGCCGTGCCGGCGGGCGACGCGGCGCAGACCGACCACGATCGGCTGGTTCGCGGCCATCATCTCGGCCGTGAAGCGGGGATGGCGGGCGCGCAGGTCGTCCGGCTCGAAGCCCACGCCGGGCGTGAGCGTCCCGGTCAAGAAACCGTTGCCCAGGGGCATCGCGGCCAGGAAACCGATGCCCCGCGCCTCGCACCACGGCAGCAGCGTCTCCAGCGCCTCGGGCGACCACACCGACAGCTCGGCCTCCACCGCGCTCACCGGAAAGACCTGCTGCACCCGCTCCAGCTGCCGGATCGTCGCGTCGTGCAGCCGCGCCCCCGGCCGCCGGGCCGAGCGCGCCCCGACCGCGCACAGCCCCAACGCCCGTACCTTCCCGGCCCGCACCAGGTCCGCCATCGCCCCCCAGGTCTCCTCGATCGGGACCTCCGGGTCGGCGCGGTGCAACTGGTACAGGTCGATGACGTCGGTCTGGAGCCGGCGCAGCGACGCGTCGCAGGCCCTTCTCACGTACCCGGGACGGCCGTTGGCCACGATGTGCTGGTCGCCCACCAGCAGACCGACCTTCGTGGACACGAAGGCGTCGGAGCGCCGCTCCTTCAACACCCGTCCGAGCAGCAGCTCGTTGGTGAACGGGCCGTACATGTCGGCGGTGTCGAGGAGCACCGAACCCAGGTCCAGCGCCCGGTGCACCGCCCTGAGCGACTCCTCGCCGCGCTGCCGGGACGTGCTGTAGGCCCAGCTCATCGGCATGCACCCGAGTCCGACGGCCCCCACCGCGAGCGCCGCCGCGCCGATCGTCCTGCGCTCCACCTGGTCGTGACCCTCCCTCTCCCGGCCCCCCAACCTAACCTCTGCGGTCGCGGGTTCCTGAACTAGCCTCCGGACCATGACTGCTGACGTGTGGCTTCCCATCCCGCCGGACGAGATCGAGGGCCTTCCCGAAGGGCCGGACTACCGCTTCTGGGACGGCGGTGAGGACTTCCCCGCCGACCCGGCCGACTGCGTCTTCTACGTCGTGCCCTACATGAAGCCCAGCGGGATCGGCGTGCGGCCGATGCCGCTGATGCGTTCCGTACGGGTCGTGCAGACCCTGTCGGCCGGCACCGACCACGTGGAACCGGGCCTGAAGCACCTGCCTCCCGGGGTACGGCTGTGCAACGCGCGCGGCGTGCACGAGGCCAGCACCGCCGAGCTCACGCTCGCGCTGATCCTCGCCTCCCTGCGCGGCATCCCCGATTTCGTGCGGGCACAGGACAAGGGGGAGTGGCGCGGCGGGTTCCGGCCGGCGCTCGCCGACAAGAACGTGCTCATCGTGGGCTACGGCTCGATCGGCGCGGCCATCGAGGACCGGCTCGTCCCCTTCGAGGTCGCGCGGGTGGCGCGCGTCGCGCGCTCCGAGCGCACCACGGCGCGCGGTCCGGTGCATCCGCTCGCCGAACTGCCCTCCCTGCTCCCGGAGGCGGATGTCGTCGTCCTCTCCACCCCGCTGACCGAGACCACCCGCCACCTCGTGGACGCGGGTTTCCTGGCCCGCATGAAGGACGGCGCCCTGCTCGTGAACGTGGCCCGCGGGGGCGTCGTCGACACCAAGGCCCTGCTCACCGAGCTGGAGAGCGGCCGCATCACCGCGGCCCTCGACGTGACGGACCCCGAACCGCTGCCGGCGGAACACCCCTTGTGGCGGGTGCCGGGCGTCCTCATCAGCCCGCACGTCGGCGGGCCCACCTCCGCCTTCCTGCCGCGCGCCGAGCGGTTGCTGGTGGACCAGTTGCGCCGTTTCCTGAACCAGGAGGAGCTCGGCAACGTGATCCTGGTGACGGGAGCGGAATCCCCGTAATCCGCTTCGAGTGCCGCCCGTGACCCCCCGGGCGCGGTGGGTACTCGCACATCAGCTGATCGTTACGGAGAGTAGAGAACCTATGTCCCTGAGTGACGAGACTGGTGTATCGTCCCGACAGGGGCGGCGCCGCTGACCAACGGCGCCGGGGATGGACATCGCAGATTGGCAAGGGGGGCGACGGACGATGCACGGTCCATGGACGAGCGATCCGACGCGGCGGAGCCGTCGGCGGCGACCGTGGCGCACGGCCGCGCGCAGCCGCGGTCACCACGGCGGCCATCACATCCGGCACGGCGACCGCCACGGCAGTCCCGTCCCTCACCACCGCAGGCACGGCGGCCGCAGGAGGCATGCCCACCCGGTGCAGCAGGGGACCAGGGATCCGGGCGCGACGCGGGCCGGGAGGCACCGGTGAGCGCGCCCACCCCCACGTCCACGCTCGACGGAGCAGTGCTGCCGCAGACCGCTCAGGGGACGCTGCTGTCCCGCGCGCCGGCCACCGACCGCCGGCCCGGTCCGCTCGCGCAGCTCGTCCTGGCTCTCGTCTGCGCGTCCTACGCCGTCGGTGCCGCGTTCGGCTGGGGCTCGGAGGAGCTCGCCCTCATCATGGGCGACTTCGGGCTGAGCGCCGCGGCCGCGACCGCCGCCGTGTCCTGTTTCGTCTACGCCCGCAGCCCGCGCACCCGGTTCCGGCCCGCCTGGCTGCTGTTCGGCCTCTCCTCGGCCATGGCGTCCCTGGGCAACCTGGTCTGGGGGTGGTACGAGGTGGTCCTCGGGGTCCCGGTGCCCAGCCCCAGCTACGCCGACCTGTTCTTCCTGTGCTTCGCGCCACCCGCCATCGTGGGCCTGCTGGTGCTCGCCAAACGGCCCGTGACCAAGGCCGGCTGGGTTTGTCTCGCCCTGGACGCCTGGCTGATCGGCGGCTCCCTGCTCACCCTGGCGTGGAGCCTCGCGCTCGCCCAGGCCGCGCGGGCCGAGGGGTCGGACGTCGCGCACACCGCGCTGTCGCTGGCCTACCCGCTGCTCGACATCGCCCTGGTCAGCATGGTGCTGGCGCTGCACTTCCGGCGTTCGGCGGTGAACCGCTCCGCGGTCAACACCGCGATCGGCGCGCTGGCGCTGACCGTCATGTGCGACGCCCTGTTCACCTCGCCGCTGGTGCACAGCAGCTACCGCTCCGGACAGCTGCTCGACGCGGGCTGGTTCGCCGGCTCGCTGCTCCTGGCGTACGCCCCGTGGACCGCGCCCCGCGACGGCCGGTCCGAGAGCGAGGGGCACACGCGCGTGGTCCGCGAGCACCTGCCCGGGCGGCGCGGCGGCCCGGGCCACGACCGTCCGCCCGCGCCCGGCGGTGAGCACAGCCGGTATCCGGCCGCCCGCCCCATCACCGGTTCCCTCGCCGCCCTCACGCCGTACCTCGCCGCGGCCGTGTGCACCCTGGGGATCCTCTACAACGTCCTCAACGGCCGCAGCGTCGACCGCGTCGTCCTGCTCACCGGGGGCACGGTGGTGCTCGCGCTCGTCGTGCGCCAGGGCATCATGCTGCTCGACAACATCACCCTCACCCAGGAACTGGCGCAGAAGGAGAACCACTTCCGCTCCCTGGTGCAGGGTTCCAGCGACGTCATCATGATCGCCGCGCCCAGCGGCATCCTCCGCTACGTCTCCCCGGCCGCCGCCGGGGTGTACGGCCGCCCCGCGGAGGAGCTGGTGGGTACGGAACTGGCCCACCTCATCCACCCGGAGGACCTGGGCTGCGTCGTGCACGAGGTGCGCCGTTTCCTCGCCGCCGACCCGGTCGAGGAACCCACTACGCGCATCGAATGCCGTTTCCGCTCCGGCGACGGCGGCTGGCTCAACGTCGAGTCGACCGTCAACCGGCATCACGGCGGCCTCATCTTCAACAGCCGCGACGTCACCGAAAGAGTGCGGCTGCAGGCGCAGCTCCAGCACAACGCGGAGCACGATCCGCTCACCGACCTGCCCAACCGCGCCCTGTTCACCCGGCGGGTCCAGCAGGCGCTGTCCGGCCGCCGCGCCTCCGACCGCGGAGCCGCCCTGAGGGGCACGGCCGTGCTCTTCATCGACCTCGACGGCTTCAAGGGCGTCAACGACACGATCGGGCACCAGGCCGGGGACGAGCTGCTGGTCCAGGCCGCCCGCAGGCTACAGGAGGCGGTCCGCAAGGGCGACACCGCCTCCCGGCTGGGCGGCGACGAGTTCGCGGCCCTGATCGTCGGGGACGGCGTCCGCGACCGGGACGCCCGGGAGCGCCACATCCTGGAGCTCGCCGACCGCCTCAGAGCGACCCTGTCCCAGCCCTACCTCATCGACGGCAACGATGTTCGTGTCAACGCCTCCATCGGCGTCGCCTTCGCCGAACCCGGCCTCGGCGCCGGCGAGTTGCTGCGCAACGCCGACCTCGCCATGTACCGGGCCAAGGCCGCCGGCAAGGGCCGGGTGGAGCTGTACCGGCCGCAGATGCAGCAGGACGTCGTCCGCAGGGCGGAGCTGGCCACACGGCTGCGCGCGGCGCTGCACGACGGCGAGTTCTCGCTGCTGCACCAGCCGGTGGTGTGTCTGGAGGACGGTCGGATCACGTCGGTCTGCGCACAGGCGCGCTGGCGCTCCTCCCAAGGGGTGCTCTTCACCCCGGCGGAGTTCCTGCGGGCGGCCGAGGACAGCGAGAAGACCGCCGAGCTGGGCCGGTGGGTGCTGGAGGAGGCCGTCGAGCAGGCCGCCGAGCGGCACGCGACCGGCCTGCCGGTGCCCGTGGCCGTTCGGCTCGGCGCGCGCCGGTTGCTGGATCGGTCGCTGCCGCTCGGCTCGATCGAGGCTCTGCTCACCCGGCACGGGCTGCCGTCCGGTTCCCTGGTCATCGAGCTGGCCGACACCGACCCCCGGGTCGGCCTGGACGAACTGGAGCACCGCCTGGCCGCGCTCAGGCGGGTCGGCGTCCGGATCGCCCTCGACGGCTTCGGCAGCGGCTACGCGGCGATCACCGCCCTCAGGCGGCTCCCCGTCGACGTGCTGAAACTCGACCGCGGCCTGGTCGACGGCGTGGTGGAGTCCGCCCGGCTGCACAAGATCACCAGCGGGCTGCTGCGCATCGCCTCCGACCTCGGGATGCAGTCCGTGGCCGACGGAGTGGACCTGCCCGAGCAGGTCGTGGCCCTGCGCGCGATGGGCTGTACGCACGGCCAGGGCATGGCCTTCTCCGGACCGCTGGACGAGTACCGGCTGCGCCGGGCGCTGTCCGCGGGGCGGTACCCGGTGCCGCCCGGACCGGCCGAATCCGTGTTCGTCGGCGGGGGCTCCGGGGTGTACTCCGCGGGAGTGACCGCCGTCCTCAGGGGTGGTACGGCCCTCCGCTCACATAGTGAGACTCCCGTCCCACCCACTTGACAGTGAGGGCGTGCCGGGAGGAGGGTCAGTGCCATGCGCACCCGAATTCTCGTACTTGGACAGCGCGTCGGCTGACGCTGAGCCTCGACCGCTCAGCGACCACCACCCGGCGCGCTCCCCTCGCTTGCCTCATGGCACGAGGGGTTTTTTGTTGCACAGGCACCTGTCGAGCAGCACGCACGACCCGCACAAACCTCGCAAAAACCCTCAGCATCGAGAAGAGAATGCCGATGACCGAGCAGGCCACCGGGGCCCATCACCCGCAGCCGCGGCCCCGATCCGGAGGACAGTCCGCCCCCGTCGAGCACGTCACGGGTGCGCAGTCCCTCATCCGCTCTCTCGAGGAGGTCGGCGCCGACACGGTATTCGGCATTCCCGGCGGTGCGATCCTCCCGGCCTACGACCCGCTGATGGACTCCACCCGGGTGCGCCACGTCCTGGTCCGGCACGAGCAGGGCGCCGGTCACGCGGCCACGGGCTACGCGCAGGCCACCGGCAAGGTGGGTGTCTGCATGGCGACCTCCGGTCCCGGCGCCACCAACCTGGTCACCCCGATCGCCGACGCGCACATGGACTCCGTGCCGATGGTCGCGATCACCGGCCAGGTCGCCTCCAAGTCGATCGGCACGGACGCCTTCCAGGAGGCGGACATCGTCGGCATCACCATGCCGATCACCAAGCACAACTTCCTCGTCACCAAGGCCGAGGACATCCCGCGGGTGATCGCGCAGGCGTTCCACATCGCCTCCACCGGCCGCCCCGGCCCGGTGCTGGTCGACATCGCCAAGGACGCCCTCCAGGCGAAGACCACCTTCTCCTGGCCGCCCACCATGGACCTGCCCGGCTACCGGCCCGTCACCAAGCCGCACGCCAAGCAGATCCGCGAGGCCGCCAAGCTGATCACCGCCGCCAAACGGCCCGTCCTCTACGTCGGCGGCGGCGTCCTCAAGGCCGGCGCCACCGCCGAGCTGAAGGTCCTCGCCGAACTCACCGGAGCGCCCGTCACCACCACCCTGATGGCGCTCGGCGCATTCCCCGACAGCCACCCGCTGCACGTGGGAATGCCGGGCATGCACGGTGCGGTCACCGCCGTCACCGCGCTGCAGAAGGCCGACCTGATCGTCGCCCTCGGAGCCCGCTTCGACGACCGCGTCACCGGCAAGCTGGACAGCTTCGCCCCGTACGCCAAGATCGTCCACGCCGACATCGACCCGGCCGAGATCGGCAAGAACCGCGCCGCCGACGTGCCGATCGTCGGTGACGCCCGCGAGGTCATCGCCGACCTCGTCCAGGCCGTCCAGAAGGAGCACGCCGACGGCCACCGGGGCGACTACACCGCCTGGTGGAACGACCTCAACCGCTGGCGCGAGACCTACCCGCTCGGCTACGACCTGCCCGAGGACGGCTCGCTCTCCCCGCAGCAGGTCATCGAGCGCATCGGGCAGCTGGCGCCCGAGGGCACGGTCTTCGCGGCGGGCGTGGGCCAGCACCAGATGTGGGCCGCGCACTTCATCCAGTACGACAAGCCCGCCACCTGGCTGAACTCCGGCGGCGCCGGAACCATGGGTTACGCGGTCCCGGCCGCCATGGGTGCCAAGGCCGGCGCGCCCGAGCGAACCGTCTGGGCGATCGACGGCGACGGCTGCTTCCAGATGACCAACCAGGAACTCACCACCTGCGCCCTGAACAACATCCCGATCAAGGTCGCCGTCATCAACAACGGCGCCCTCGGGATGGTCCGCCAGTGGCAGACCCTCTTCTACAACCAGCGGTACTCCAACACGGTGCTGCACTCCGGGCCCGACGACGTCAACCCGGAGGCGAGGGGCACCCGCGTCCCCGACTTCGTGAAGCTGTCGGAGGCCATGGGCTGCTACGCCATCCGCTGCGAGGACCCGGCCGACCTCGACAAGGTCATCGAGGAGGCGAACTCCATCAACGACCGCCCGGTCGTCGTGGACTTCATCGTCCACGAGGACGCGATGGTGTGGCCGATGGTCGCCGCCGGCACCTCCAACGACGAGATCATGGCCGCCCGGGACGTCCGCCCCGACTTCGGCGACAACGAGGACGACTGAGAGCCGTAGGCAAAGGAACAGGTAAAGGAAGCAGCCCCATGTCCAAGCACACGCTCTCCGTCCTGGTGGAGAACACCCCCGGCATCCTGGCCCGGATCGCCGCCCTGTTCTCCCGCCGCGGCTTCAACATCGACTCGCTCGCCGTCGGCGTCACCGAGCACCCCGACATCTCCCGCATCACCATCGTGGTGAGCGTGGAGGAGTTCCCGCTGGAACAGGTCACCAAGCAGCTCAACAAGCTCGTCAACGTGCTGAAGATCGTCGAGCTCGAACCCGGGCAGGCCGTTCAGCGCGAACTCGTTCTGGTGAAGGTGCGCGCCGACAACGAGACGCGCTCCCAGATCGTGGAGATCGTCCAGCTGTTCCGCGCCAAGACCGTGGACGTCTCCCCGGAGGCGGTCACCATCGAGGCCACCGGAAGCAGCGACAAGCTGTCCGCCATGCTCAAGATGCTGGAGCCCTTCGGCATCAAGGAGCTCGTCCAGTCCGGCACGATCGCGATCGGACGCGGTGCCCGTTCGATCACCGACCGGTCGCTGCGCGCCCTGGACCGGTCGGCCTGAGACCAGAAACGGGCGGTCGGCCGTCGGCCGGCCGCCCGTATTCCGAGACCCCGAACCTCCCCCTCCCCCCACCGTCATACGGTGGGACGCAACACCTGCACTCAAGGAGAGAACCCAAAGTGGCCGAGCTGTTCTACGACGCCGACGCCGACCTGTCCATCATCCAGGGCCGCAAGGTCGCGGTCATCGGTTACGGCAGCCAGGGCCACGCCCACGCCCTGTCGCTGCGCGACTCCGGCGTCGACGTGCGCGTCGGTCTGCACGAGGGCTCCAAGTCCAAGGCCAGGGCCGAGGAGCAGGGCCTGCGCGTGGTGACCCCGTCCGAGGCCGCCGCCGAGGCCGACGTCATCATGATCCTCGTCCCGGACCCGATCCAGGCCCAGGTCTACGAGGAGCACATCGCCCCGAACCTGAACGACGGCGACGCCCTGTTCTTCGGCCACGGCTTCAACATCCGCTTCGGCTTCATCAAGCCCCCGGCCGGCGTGGACGTCTGCATGGTCGCCCCCAAGGGCCCGGGCCACCTGGTGCGCCGTCAGTACGAGGAGGGCCGCGGCGTCCCCTGCATCGCGGCCGTCGAACAGGACGCCACCGGCAACGCCTTCGCGCTGGCCCTGTCGTACGCCAGGGGCATCGGCGGCACCCGCGCGGGCGTCATCAAGACGACCTTCACCGAGGAGACCGAGACCGACCTGTTCGGCGAGCAGGCCGTCCTGTGCGGTGGCGCGGCCGCGCTGGTCAAGGCGGGCTTCGAGACGCTGACCGAGGCGGGCTACCAGCCGGAGATCGCCTACTTCGAGTGCCTGCACGAGCTGAAGCTGATCGTGGACCTCATGTACGAGGGCGGCCTGGAGAAGATGCGCTGGTCGATCTCCGAGACCGCCGAGTGGGGCGACTACGTCACCGGCCCGCGCATCATCACCGACGCCACCAAGGCCGAGATGAAGAAGGTCCTCGCCGAGATCCAGGACGGCTCCTTCGCCCGCACCTGGATGGACGAGTACCACGGCGGCCTGAAGAAGTACAACGAGTACAAGCAGCAGGACGCCGAGCACCTGCTGGAGACCACCGGCAAGGAGCTGCGCAAGCTCATGAGCTGGGTGAACGAGGAGGCGTGAGCCTCACCGCCGGGGGGCCGGAGCGGACTGCTCCGGCCCCTTGGGCGAACCCGGGGTAACGTCGGTGGTACGGCGTTGTCCATCCCGTCCTGCCACGGACGGGTGATCCTTCCGAAGCGGCGTAAGACGACGCCCTCGGCGCCACTACACTGCTGCACTACATACGCGTCAGGCCCACAGCGTCGTGCGTCTTCCACGCGGCTAGCAACCCTCCACCGCCTGCGGCCGTCGGGACGGCCGTCCGCATTGGGACTTGTGAGGACTCACGTGAGCTCGAAACCCGTCGTACTCATCGCTGAAGAGCTGTCGCCCGCCACCGTCGACGCACTCGGTCCGGACTTCGAGATCCGTCACTGCAACGGCGCGGACCGCGCCGAACTGCTGCCGGCCATCGCCGACGTGGACGCGATCCTGATCCGCTCCGCCACCAAGGTCGACGCCGAGGCGATCGCCGCCGCGCGCAGGCTCAAGGTCGTCGCCCGCGCCGGCGTCGGCCTCGACAACGTCGACGTCTCCGCCGCCACCAAGGCCGGCGTGATGGTGGTCAACGCCCCGACCTCGAACATCGTGACCGCCGCCGAGCTCGCGTGCGGTCTGATCCTCGCCACCGCGCGGAACATCCCGCAGGCCAACGCCGCGCTGAAGAACGGCGAGTGGAAGCGGAGCAAGTACACGGGCGTCGAGCTCGCCGAGAAGACCCTCGGTGTCGTGGGCCTGGGGCGGATCGGCGCCCTCGTCGCGCAGCGCATGTCCGCCTTCGGCATGAAGGTCGTCGCCTACGACCCCTACGTGCAGCCCGCGCGGGCCGCGCAGATGGGCGTGAAGGTGCTGTCCCTGGACGAGCTGCTCGAGGTCTCCGACTTCATCACCGTCCACCTGCCCAAGACCCCCGAGACGCTGGGCCTGATCGGCGACGAGGCGCTGCGCAAGGTCAAGCCGAGCGTGCGCGTCATCAACGCCGCGCGCGGCGGCATCGTCGACGAGGAGGCCCTGTACTCGGCGCTCAAGGAGGGCCGGGTCGCGGGTGCGGGCCTGGATGTGTACGCCAAGGAGCCGTGCACGGACTCCCCGCTGTTCGAGTTCGACCAGGTCGTGTGCACCCCGCACCTCGGCGCCTCCACCGACGAGGCCCAGGAGAAGGCCGGCATCGCCGTCGCCCGCTCGGTGCGCCTCGCGCTCGCCGGTGAGCTGGTCCCGGACGCGGTGAACGTCCAGGGCGGTGTCATCGCCGAGGACGTCAAGCCGGGTCTGCCGCTCGCCGAGCGCCTCGGCCGGATCTTCACCGCGCTCGCCGGTGAGGTCGCGGTCCGCCTCGACGTCGAGGTGTACGGCGAGATCACCCAGCACGACGTGAAGGTGCTGGAACTGTCCGCGCTCAAGGGCGTCTTCGAGGACGTCGTCGACGAGACGGTGTCCTACGTCAACGCGCCGCTGTTCGCCCAGGAGCGCGGGGTCGAGGTGCGGCTGACCACCAGCTCGGAGTCGGCCGACCACCGCAACGTGGTCACCGTGCGCGGCACCCTCGCCGACGGCGAGGAGATCTCGGTCTCCGGCACGCTGGCCGGCCCCAAGCACGTCCAGAAGATCGTCGCGGTCGGCGACTACGACGTGGACCTCGCGCTCGCCGACCACATGGTGGTGCTGCGCTACGAGGACCGTCCGGGTGTCGTCGGCACCGTGGGCCGCATCCTCGGCGAGGCGGGCATCAACATCGCCGGCATGCAGGTCGCCCGCGCGACGGTCGGCGGGGAGGCGCTCGCCGTGCTGACGGTGGACGACACGGTGTCCGCCGCGGTGCTGGGCGAGCTCGCCTCGGAGATCGGGGCGACGTCCGCGCGTTCGGTGAACCTGGTCTGACGCCGCTGCGCGAAAGGCGCCGGGTGACCGAGCCGTCTCGGTCACCCGGCGCCTTTCGCGTGGCCGTCGTCAGACGGCCGCCTTCTCCGCCTCCGCGGCGACCTCCTCCCGCACCCGGATCCTGCGCAGGCCCACTGCCGCCAGCCCCGCCGCGCCGGTCAGCAGCACCGCCCCCGCGAGCGCCGCGCCCTGCATGCCGTGGGCGAACGCCTCCCGGGCCGCCGTCGCCAGGGCGTCCCCCGCGCGTCCCGGCAGTTCGGCGGCGACGGCCAGTGCGCCGCCCAGGGTCTCCCGGGCCGGCTCCGGTGCCGTCGACGGGATGTCGTGGTGGTAGACGGCCGTGCCGATGGAGCCGAGGACGGCCATGCTCAGGGCGCCGCCGAACTCGGTGCCCGTCTCCATCAGCGAGGACGCCGCTCCCGCCTTCTCCACCGGGGCCGAGCTCAGAGCCAGGTCGGTGAGCTGGGACATGACGGCGACGATGCCGCAGGCCAGCACGCCGGACGCGACCAGCACCAGCCACAGCGAGTCCGTATCGGCGAGGGCCAGCAGCCCGTAGCCGCCCGCCGCGACGAGGAAGCCGCCCGTCACGACGTGCGCGCGGTCGACACCCCGCTGGACCAGCCGGGCGGCGACCGGCGCGGCGACACCGATGGGCACCGACGGCAGCAGGCTCCACAGCGCGGCCTCCAGGGCGCTCTTGTCGAGCACCGACTGCAGGTACTGGGTGGTGAAGTACGCCGAGCCCATCATTCCGAAGGCCGACAGCGTGTTGAGGACGACCGCCGGGGTGAAGCCGTGCCCGCGGAAGAGGGCCGGCGAGATCATCGGCGAGGCCGCCGTGCGCTGCCGGTGCACGAAGAGCGCCGCGAACAGCAGGCCGACGGTGACCGAGACGACGTACCGGACGTTCCAGCCCCCGGAGGACAGTTCCTTCAACCCGTAGACCACGGGCAGGACCGCCGCCATCGACAGCGGCACGCCGAGGACGTCGAACCGGCCGGGGGCGGGGTTCTTCGACTCGGGGAGCAGCAGCGGGCCGAGGACCAGCAACAGGGCCATCGCGGGCAGGTTGACCAGGAAGACCGAGCCCCACCAGAAGTGCTCGACGAGGACGCCGCTCATCACCGAGCCGAGCGCGACCCCGGCCGTCATCACCCCGGACCACACCCCGATCGCCCTCGTCCGCTGGGAGGGATCGGTGAACATCGTGCGGATCAGCGCCATCGTGGACGGCATCAGGGTCGCGCCGCCGACGCCGAGCAGCGCACGGGCCGCGATCAGCGTCTCGGCGGTGTGCGCGTAGGCCGCGAGCAGGGAGGCCGCGCCGAACGCCCCCGCACCGATCAGCAGGAGCCTGCGGCGGCCGATGCGGTCGCCCAGCGAACCCATGGTCATCAGCAGGCCGGCCAGGACGAAGCCGTAGACGTCGAAGATCCACAGCTGCTGGGTGCCGCTCGGTTCCAGGTCCGCGCTGATCTCGGGGATCGCGAAATAGAGGACGGAGACGTCCATCGAGACCAGCAGCAACGGAAGCATCAGCACCGTGAGCGCGGTCCATTCGCGGCGGCCGGCGCGCGCGGCGGCCGGTGCGGACTTCGTCGAGTTCGTCATGGCAGCGAATGTACGCATGTATTAAACGGCTGTCTAGAACGATTGTATAAATCGTGCGTCTGGGACGCCTGTATAGACCGGGGTAGGGTGACGCCATGGGACACCGCGAGGATCTGCTCGAGGGCGCGAAGCGCTGCCTGCTCGCCAAGGGATTCGTGCGCACGACGGCGCGTGACATCGTCAAGGAGTCGGGGACCAACCTGGCGTCCATCGGCTACCACTACGGCTCCAAGGACGCGTTGCTCGCGCAGGCCTACGTCGCGCTGGTCGAGGGGATGAGCGACGCCTTCGAGGGCGGCGGGACCGCGGACGACACCGAACCCGGTTCCCTCGAACGGTTCGAGCGGGTGTGGTCGAACATCATCGGCACCATGAAGGAGCCCGGCTCGGTGTGGCGGCTCAGCATGGAGGTGCTCGCCCTCGGCGACCGACTCCCCGAGGTGCGCGACCATCTGGCGCTGGCCCAGCGCGAGGCCGGGCGCGGACTGGTCCCGCTGCTGGTGGGCGGCCGCGAGGAGGACGTCTCCGACGAGACCGCGGAGACCCTCGGCGTGTTCTACGTGACCCTGATGACCGGGCTCATCGCCCAGTGGACCTTCGACCCGCGCACCGCCCCCGACGCCGAGCGGCTGACCGCCGGGCTGCGCCGGGTCATCGAGGCCGCCACTCGGACGTGATCCGCCCCTCCCGCATCTCGATCACCCGGTCCGCGACGTGCCGCACGACCGCGCGGTCGTGGCAGATGAAGAGGTAGCCCAGACCCAGCTCGTCCTGGAGGTCGGCGAGCAGGTTCAGCACGCCGGCCCGTACCGAGGCGTCGAGCGCGGACACCGGTTCGTCGAGAACGAGCAGCCGCGGTTCGCAGGCGAGGGCGCGGGCGATGCCGGCCCGCTGGCACTGCCCGCCGGACAGCTCGTGCGGCCGGCGGTCCCCGGACGACGGATCGAGGCCGACCTTCTCCAGCAGTTCGGCCACGCGGGCCGGACCGTCGTCGGCGTTCCAGCGACCCTGCGCCTTCAAGGGCTCGGCCACCGCGTCGCGGATGCGGTGGCGAGGACTGAGGGAGCCGTAGGGGTCCTGGAAGACCGGCTGCATGCGCGGGCGCAGCGGCCGCAGTTCACGGTCGGTCAGGGAGGTCAGCTCCCGCCCCTCGAACCGGACCCGTCCCGCGTGCGGGCGGCGCAGCTGGAGCACCGCCAGGGCCGTGGAGGACTTCCCGCAGCCCGACGGGCCGTCGAGGGCGAGCGTCTCACCCGCGTCGAGCGTGAAGGACACGTGGTCCACGGCGGTCACCGGGCCGTAGCGGACGACGAGGCCGCGGACGTCCAGCAGGGGGTCGGTCACAGGAACTCCCGGATCGGTTCGGGCACGTCGGCCACACGGTGGCAGGCGACCGTCCGTCCGTCCACGGCCTGCGGCTCCGGCTCGTCCTCGTGGCAGGCGGCCACCGCCAGCGGGCAGCGCGGGGCGAAGGCGCAGCCGGGGCCCAGGGCGCCCGGCGCGGGCGGGGTGCCGGTGAGCGCCGGCAGGCGGCGGCGCCGGGGGCCGTCCTGCGGGAGGGCGGCCAGCAGGCCCGCCGTGTACGGGGCGCGGGGGTGGCCCAGCACCCGTTCGACGGGACCGAGTTCGGCCGCCCGTCCCGCGTACATCACCAGGACGCGGTCCGCGTGGTCCCGTACGACGTCCAGGTCGTGGGTGACGAGGACCAGCGCGGCGCCGACCGCCTCCCGCTGCTCGGCGAGCAGCCGCAGCACCCGCTCGCGGCGGTCCTCGTCCAGCGCGGTGGTCGGCTCGTCGGCGACGACCACATCGGGCTCGTTGACCGTCGCCATGGCGATCACCGCGCGCTGCCGCATACCGCCGGAGTACTCGTGCGGGTACGCCCGCGCCCGGCGCGCGGCGTCCGGGATGCCGACGCGGTCGAGCGCCGCCACGGCCCGGGCGCGTGCCTCCTTGCGGGAGACCCGCCGCACGGACCGTACGGCGGCGGCCAGTTGGTCGCCCACGGGATGGACGGGGGAGAGGGCCGACAGGGCGTCCTGGGGGACGAGGGCGATGCGGCGTCCGCGCTCGGCTGCGGGGTCGGCGCCGCCCCGCAGCCGGACGCTCCCGTTCACCGTCGCGTCCCGCGGCACGATGCCCAGCAGTGCCCGGGCGGTCAGGGACTTGCCGGCGCCCGACTCCCCGACGACGGCGAACACCTCGCGCGGCAGGACGTCGAAGGACAGACCGCGCACGGCCTCGACCGCGCCGAACGCGATGCGCAGGTCACACACCGACAGCAGTGCCTCGGACCGCATCGGCGGCCTCCTTCCGGGGAGCGGGGACGGTGCGGCGGGGGGGACGGCCGGCACGGCGGGCTCCGCGCCCCTGGGCGTACGCCGCGCCCGACACCGCCAGGCCCGCCAGCAGGGCGAGCGCCACGGCCGGGGCGAGGGCGGCCCACGGGGCGCGTTCGACGTAGGCGCGGGACTCGTCGAGGAGCAGGCCCCACTCGGGGGCGGGCGGCTGGGCGCCCAGGCCGAGGAAGCCCAGGGAGGCCAGGGCCAGCGCGATGCCGGGCAGCCGCAGCAGCGCGTGCCGGGCGACCGGGGCGGCGACGGACGGCAGGACGTGCCGGGTGAGGATCCACAGGGGCGAGGCGCCGATGGCCCGCTGCGCGGTCAGGAACGCCGACGCCCGTACCTCCTGCACCAGCGCCGCCGCGTGCGCCGCCAGTGGCGGCCAGGAGACCAGCGCGACGGCGAGCGCGGCTCCGCCGGTGCCGGGACCGGCCACCGCCGCGACCAGGATGCCGACGATCACCGGCGGCAGCGCGTTGGCGATGTCCGCCGCGCCCGCCGCGGCACCCGGCAGGAAACCCAGGGCGAGGCCGACGGCCAGGCTCAGCAGGCAGACGGCCGTCGCCGTGCCGACGGTCGAGGCGGCCCCGTGCCCGAGCCGGGCCAGGACATCGCGCCCGAGTCCGTCGGTGCCCAGCGGATTCGCCCAGGACGGCGGGGCCAGCCGGACCGCCGTGTCGACCGCGTACGGGTCGCGCAGCAGGCCCCAGCCGATCGCGGCCAGCAGGACGACGGCGAGGGCGGCCGGGACCGCCGGGTGGGCGCGGACCGGGCGGGGCGGGGGCAGGGCGAGCCCGGCGTCGCGCAGGGCGGGGCCCAGCAGCCGGCGCCGCACCAGGGCGGCGAGCGCACCGGTGACCAGGCCCAGGGCGAGCAGCGCGAGCACCGCTCCCTGGAGCAGCGGCAGGTCCTGGGACCTGGCCGCCCCCAGCGCCGTACGCCCGATGCCGGGCACCGCGAACACCGTCTCCACGGCGACCGCGCCGCCCGTCAGCCCGACGGCGACCATCCCGAACTGCGGAACCAGCGGCGGCAGGACGCGGCGCAGCGCGGCGGCCGTGACCCGGGCGCGGCTCGCTCCCGCGCCCCGCCACAGCTCCACCCAGCGCTCCTCCAGCACGGCGGGCAGCGCGTCCGCGACCAGCCGCCCGAGCAGTCCGCCCGCCGGGACGCCGAGCGCGACGGCGGGCAGGACCAGATGCTCCGGTCCCTGCCAGCCGGACGTCGGCAGCCACCCCAGCCACACCCCGCACACGAGCAACCCGACCGTGGCGAGCAGGAATTCGGGCAGGGCGGCCGCCATGGCGGCGAACGCCCCGGCCGACCCCCGCCCCCGTACCACCACCGGTGCCACCAGTGCGACGGCGAGCAGGACCGCCACACCGAGCGCGGCGGCCATCAGACCCAGCGACACCTGGAGCCCGGAAGCGACCGACGGCATGACGTCCGTCCCCGACACCCAGGAGGTGCCGAGGTCGCCCCGCAGCAGCCCGAAGGCCCAGTCGCCGAGCAGCGACAGCGGACCGGCGTCCAGTCCCAGGTCACGCCGGACGGCGTGCAGCGCCTCCTCGGTCGGCTCCTGCTCGGCGGACCTGGCCCGCAGCACGGTCAGGGCCGGGTCCCGGCCGGACAGCCAGGGCAGCAGCCCGACGACGGCCAGGACGGCGACGAGGCCGAGGGCACGGGTCACCCCCGCCGCGGTGGGCCTCACTTGACGTGGGTGTCGAGCGTGACCAGCTCCCGCTCGCGCGGGTCGTGGGCGGCACCGGCCACGTCGGCGGCGTCGCCCTGGATCACGCGCTCGTGGAGCATCGGCACGGCCGCGTCGGTGGCGAGCACGGCGGCCTCCGCCTCGATGACCGCCCGGCGGCGGGCGTCACCGGTGGGCGTCCCGCCCGCCTTCTCCAGCGCCTTGTCCACGGCCGGGTCGGCGAGCCGGGAGATGTTGAAGGAGCCGTCGGAGGCGAAGTCGCTGTAGAGGTAGGCGGCCGGGTCGCCGGAGTCGAGGACGGTGGCCCGGGACAGGATGAACGCGTCGAACGCGCCGGCCAGGGCGTCGGACTCGATGGCGGCGTACTCGCGGACCTCCAGCTTCACCTCGAACCCGGCCTTCCGGAGCTGCTGTTGCAGCGCGGCGGCGACCTCGGGGAGTTCGGCGCGGTCGGTGAAAGTGCCGATGGTGACGGTCTTCCCGGCCGGGTCGCCGGCCTTCGCCCGTCCTTCGACCGGCTCGCGCAGTCCGGTCGCCCACGGGAGAGCCGGGCCCAGCAGGCCCTCGGCCACGTCGGCGCGTCCCTCGTAGACGCCGTCCACGAGGGACTTCGCGTCGATCGCCTCCCGTGCCGCCGCGCGCAGCGAGGCGTCCTTGAAGACGCCCTTCTCCGTGTTCAGGTACAGGGTGTTGGTGCGCGGCATCGGCACCTCGGTGATCAGGTCCTCGTCCAGCAGCGCGGCCTGGGAGACGGGCACCGCCTCGACGATGTCGGCCTCGCCGCTGCGCAGGGCGGCGGCGCGCGCGGTGCCGTCCGGGACGAACCGCACGTCGATGCCGGGGGCCTTGGCCCTGCCGCCCCAGTAGTCGTCGTAGCGGTCGAGGGCGGCGGAGGAGGTGCCGTCGACCTCGGTCAGCTCGAACGGGCCGGTGCCGGCGCCGACGGGGTTCACCGTCCTCCCCCGGTAGGCCTTGGCCGCCAGGATCGACAGCTGCGGGGAGCTGAGCCGCTGCGGGACGAGGGGGTCCTCGTCGGCGGTGGTGACGACGACGGTGCCGGTGCCCTTCGCCTTCGCCGTCAGGTCGACGCCGTCGAGGATGCGGGGCTTGGGGGACGCGGTGGCCGCCTCGGTGAGGGAGCGGACGACGGCCTCGGCGGTGAGGTCGGTGCCGTCGTGGAAGGTGACGCCGTCCCGGAGGGTGAACTCCCAGCTCCGGCCGGACTGCTTCCACTCGGTGGCCAGCGCCGGCACGGCGTCGCCGTCCGCGTCGAGCTTCACCAGCGTTTCCGCCGTGGACCAGCGCGACAGCTTGAACGCGTCGTCGGACAGCGGGGACAGGCCGGAGCGCGGCGGTTGCATCATCGCGACGCGCAGGCGCTCGCCCTCACCGCTCCCGGCCGCTCCGGTCGACGAGAAGCACCCGCTGAGCAGGGCGGAGGCGGCGAGGGCCGCGGGGAGGGACAGACGGGCGGGGACGCGCACGGAACACTCCGGGGGAAGAGCGGGGTAAAGGTTGAGCGTGCAATGACCGTAGCACGATGACAATCATTTTCAGAAGCAGGGGTGAGGCCTCCCCGGCACCACCCGACGGCGGGTCAGAGACGTGCGCCCTTCAGGGCCATGTGCAGCAGCAGCCGGTCCTCGCCGTCGTCCAGGTCCAGGCCCGTGAGCTGCTCGACCCGGGACAGCCGGTAGTACAGCGTCTGGCGGTGGATGCCCAGCTCCGCCGCCGCGCGGCCGGCCTGTCCGGCGCAGTCGAGGTACACCTCCGCGGTGCGGGCCAGCTCCCGGTGGGCGGGAGAGAGCAGGGGCCGCACGGCGGGGTCGTGGGCAACCTCCGGGGGCAGGGCGGTCAGCAGGCGGAACGGGCCGATCGACGCCCACTCGGCGACCGGGCCGAACCGGCGCTCCGCCAGCGCCGCCCGGGCCGCCGCCGACGCCTCCCGCCAGGCCGCCCCCAGCTCCGCGAGTCCGGTCCGTGCGGCGGCGATGCCCGCGGCCGGCGCGGGACCGGCCGGGGCGCCCGGCTCCCCGAGGCTCCGCGCCCGCTCCAGCAACCGCCCCGCCGCGGAGGTCGCGGGGGTCGGCACGTCCGCCGAGCGCAGCCGGACCAGCAGCGCCAGACACTGGGCCTCGACCCCCCACGGCAGCGTGCACAGCGCCGCCGCCCCCGGCACCGTACGCACCGACGGCGCGTCGTCCGGGGCGGCGGACGGCCAGGGGGCCACGCACACCACGGTGTGGAGGAGATCCGCACGCGAACCGAGGGCGGTGCGCAGCTCCGCGACCGCCATGTCCTGCTGCCAGCCCCGCTCGGCGGTGAGCACCGCCCGCAGCTCCCGGCTGAGGTCGGCGCCGTGCTGCGCCTCGTCCGCCAGCAGCGCCCCGATCCGCGCGGTGACCTCCATCGCCGCCGCCAGCTGCCGGTCGGTCGGGCCCGGCTCGGTGTCCAGCAGCCACACGTAGCCGAGCACGACACCCCGGTGGCGCACCGGCAGGCAGATGCGGCCCCGGTACACCCCCGCCTCAGGGGTCGGCGGGATGCGGACCGGACCGGTGGCGCGGGTGATGCCGAAGCCCTCGAACCAGGAGCGGACGGCCGCCGTGGAGCGGCGGGTCAGGATCGAGCGGGTGCGCACCGGGTCCAGGGCCGAGGGATCGAGGTCGCCCTCACTGTCGTAGGCGCCGAAGGCGATCAGCTCGAAGTCGCGGCTCTCCAGCGTCGCGGGTGCGCCCAGCAGCTCCGAGAGCTCGTCGACCAGCTCCTGATAGTCACCCGTGAAATCCGACGTCACCCGGGCATTCTGCCGCATAGGTGCGCGGCCTTCATACATCTGTCTGAGATCTGCGGCACGGATGCGTGACAGCTGTCGATGGCCGACGATCGGAGTCATCCTTAGGTTTCACGGTGGTTCTCCGTGCCGTCCCCGAAAAGCCAGACATCCGGGTGCGGCCCCTGTTGCTTTGTAAGTGGAGGTGCCCCGTGCTGGGTCCCGTGATTCTCGCCGCGTCGCGCAGCGACCGGATGCGACGCCTGGTCTCGGCGGCTCCCGTGACCAAACAGGTCGTCGACCGCTTCATCCCCGGCGAGACCGTCGACGAGATCCTGCCGATCATCCGCGAGCTCACGGGCAAGGGCCTGGAGCTGACGATGGACGTCGTCGGCGAGGACATCACCACCCCCCAGCAGGCCGAGGCCGCCCGCGACGCCTACCTGGAGCTGATCGACCGGCTGGGGCCGCTGGAGCTCGGCACCCGCGCGGAGATGTCCGTCAAGCTGTCGATGTTCGGCCAGGCGCTGGACGGCGGCCACGAGCTGGCGCTCGCCAACGTCCGCCCGGTCGTCGAGGCCGCCGCCGGGATCGGCACCACGGTCACCCTGGACGCCGAGGACCACACCACCCTCGACTCGATGTTCGCCATCCACGAGGAGCTGCGGAAGGACTTCCCGCAGACCGGCTGCGTCATCCAGGCCTACCTCTTCCGCACGGAGGAGGACGCGCGCCGCCTCGCCGCGAACGGCAGTCGCGTACGGTTGGTGAAGGGCGCCTACAAGGAGCCCGCAGAGGTCGCCTACCAGCAGAAGCACGAGATCGACAAGGCGTACGTGCGCATCCTGCGGACGCTGATGGAGGGCGAGGGCTATCCGATGATCGGGTCCCACGACCCGCGTCTGATCTCCATCGCCCAGGAGCTGGCCCGGACGGCCGGGCGCAAGCTCGACGAGTACGAGTTCCAGATGCTGTACGGCATCCGCGGCGACGAACACCTGCGGCTGGCCGCCGAGGGCCACCGCATGCGCGTCTACACGGCCTACGGCACCGACTGGTACGGCTACTTCATGCGCCGTCTGGCGGAGAAGCCGGCGAACCTCCGGTTCTTCGTCCGCTCGATGGTCACCAAGGGCTAGCCGCCCGCACCACGCTCGCAAGACCGCTCAAGTCAAGGAGTTCGGAACTCATGGACGCTGTGACCCAGGTCCCCACCCCCGTCAACGAGCCGGTGCACGGCTACGCCCCCGGCTCGCCCGAGCGGGCCCGTCTGGAGGCCAAGCTCAAGGAGCTGGCCGACAACCCGATCGACCTGCCCTGCACCATCGGCGGCGAGAAGCGGATGGGCGGCGGCGAGCGCTTCGACGTCGTGCAGCCGCACAACCACAAGGCCCGCCTGGGCACGTACGCCAACGCCACCCAGCAGGACGCCCAGGACGCCATCGACGCCGCCCTCGCCGCGGCCCCGGCCTGGCGCGCGATGTCCTTCGACGACCGCGCGGCGATCATCCTGCGCGCCGCCGAGCTGCTGTCCGGCCCGTGGCGCGAGACCATGGCCGCCTCCACCATGCTGGGCCAGTCCAAGACCGCCCAGCAGGCCGAGATCGACACGCCCTGCGAGCTGGTCGACTTCTGGCGCTTCAACGTCGCCTACGCCCGCAGGATCCTGGCCGAGCAGCCCCCGGCCAACTCCCCGGGCGTCTGGAACCGCCTGGACCACCGCCCGCTGGAGGGCTTCGTCTACGCGATCACGCCGTTCAACTTCACGGCCATCGCCGCCAACCTGCCCACCGCCCCCGCCCTGATGGGCAACGTGGTGGTCTGGAAGCCGTCCCCGACGCAGACCCACGCCGCCGTGCTGATGATGCAGCTGCTGGAGGAGGCGGGCCTGCCCAAGGGCGTCATCAACCTCGTCACCGGCGACGGCATCGAGGTCTCCAAGGTCGCCCTGGAGCACCGGGACCTCGCCGGCATCCACTTCACCGGCTCGACCAAGACCTTCCAGTACCTGTGGAAGACGGTCGGCAACAACATCGAGAAGTACCGCACCTACCCGCGTCTGGTCGGCGAGACCGGCGGCAAGGACTTCCTGGTCGCCCACCCGTCGGCCGACCGCGCGGTGCTGAAGACCGCCCTGACCCGCGGTGCCTTCGAGTACCAGGGCCAGAAGTGCAGCGCCACCTCGCGCGCGTACATCCCGGCCTCCATCTGGAACTCCGGCTTCAAGGAGGAGTTCTGCGCCGAGGTCGACTACCTCACCATGGGTGACGTCACCGACCTGTCGAACTTCATGGGCGCCGTCATCGACGAGCGTGCCTTCGCCAAGAACAAGGCCGCCATCGACCGCGCCAAGGAGGACCCGGCCTGCACGATCGTCGCCGGCGGCTCCTACGACGACTCGGTCGGCTACTTCGTCCGCCCGACCGTCATCGAGTGCACCGACCCGGAGAACGAGGTGTTCACCACCGAGTACTTCGGCCCGATCCTCGCCGTGCACGTCTACGAGGACGACAAGTACGACGAGATGCTGACCCAGATGGAGTCGGTGTCGGACTACGCCCTGACCGGCTCGGTCATCTCCAACGACCGCGCCGCGGCGGCGTACACCATGGAGAAGCTGCGCTACGCGGCCGGCAACTTCTACATCAACGACAAGTCGACCGGCGCCGTCGTCGGCCAGCAGCCCTTCGGCGGCGGCCGTGCCTCCGGCACCAACGACAAGGCCGGCGCCCCGCAGAACCTGATGCGCTGGACCCTGACCCGCGCCATCAAGGAGACGCTGGTCCCGCCGACCGACTACACGTACCCGCACATGGGCTGACACCCCGACGCACGGAAACGGGCCAGGTCGACGACCTGGCCCGTTTCCGTCCCCGCGGGACCGGCCGGGACACGGCCGCCCCGACACTGGGGGCATGACCACTGCCGCGCGCGTCCGCACCGCACACACCGCCGACCTCACCCCCGCCGAACTGGCCGCCGTCCGCTCCCTGCTGCACGACGCCTTCGACGGCGACTTCGCCGACGAGGACTGGGACCACACGCTGGGCGGCATGCACGCCCTGGTCCACGACGGGCGGGGCCTCGCCGCGCACGGCGCGGTCGTGATGCGGCGGGTGCGGTACCGGACGCGTTGGCTGCGCGTCGGGTACGTCGAGGGGGTCGCCGTACGGCGTGACGTACGGCGGCAGGGGCTCGGCGGCGCGGTCATGGACGCCCTGGAGGGCGTCATCACCCGCGCCTACGACCTCGGCGCGCTGTCCGCGAGCGACGACGGCGCGCCGCTCTACACGGCTCGCGGCTGGCGGGCCTGGGGCGGGCGGATCTGCGCGCTCGGCCCCGACGGCACGGTCCGGCTGCCCGAGGAGGAGGGCTCCGCCTATGTGTGGCCCGTGCCCGCCGACCTGGAGGGCGAGCTGGTCTTCGACTGGCGGGACGGCGACGTCCTCTGAGTCCCCGGCCGGAGGAAAGCGCAGGTCGGAGAGGTGTGACGTGCTCCACCGTCTCAGATAGTAGGAAGTCCGAGTAATTGTGGAGACAGAGCTGTGCTCCTCCCTTAGTTTTGTAGGAGCCGAACGTCTCGCTCGATCAAGCGAAGGGCGGTCGTGAGCCGGGCCCCGTGCAGGCAACCCCTGCGGCCACCGCTCCCCGCCCCCACGGCGTCTCCTCACCTCTCTTCCCGCACTCCCGGTATGTCGAAGGAGTCGATGCCCCATGTCCGAGACGACCGTCCGCCGTCGCGTCCGCCACGTCTCCCGTGCGAGCGAGTCCGACCGCCAGAACGCCGCCGCCGCCCTCCAGCGCGCCCTCGACCGCCGGGACAACGGCGGTTCCACCGGTCACTGATCCCCACGGCCGTCGTGCGGCCGTGCGGGTGTCCGCATCCCGGACCGGGCGTGTCAGAGCATGGGACGAGGAGTAGGGTGCCCGCATGTCTCGCAGCATCAATCTCGCAGTGATCCCCGGTGACGGCATCGGCCAGGAGGTCGTGGCCGAAGGCCTGAAGGTCCTCTCCGCCGTCCTTCCGCAGGATGTGAAGCTGGAGACCAAGGAGTACGACTTCGGCGCCAGGCGCTACCACGCCACCGGTGAGACCCTCACCGACGCCGATCTCGACGAGCTCAAGCAGCACGACGCCATCCTGCTCGGCGCCATCGGGGACCCCAGCGTCCCCTCCGGCGTCCTCGAGCGCGGCTTCCTGCTCAAGCTCCGCTTCGCCTTCGACCACCACGTCAACCTGCGGCCGAGCAAGCTCCTGCCCGGCGTGGCCACCCCGCTCGCCGGACAGCCGGAGATCGACTTCGTGGTGGTCCGCGAGGGCACCGAGGGCCCGTACACCGGCAACGGCGGCACCATCCGCAAGGGCACGCCGCACGAGGTCGCCACCGAGGTGTCCGTGAACACGGCCTTCGGCGTCGAGCGCGTGGTCCGCGACGCCTTCGCCCGCGCCCAGGCCCGTCCGCGCAAGAAGCTCACGCTGGTCCACAAGAACAACGTGCTGACCTTCGCCGGCCACCTGTGGACGAACATCTTCGACAAGGTGGCCGAGGAGTACCCCGAGGTCACCACCGACTACATCCACGTCGACGCCGCGACCATCTACCTGGTCACCCAGCCCGAGCGCTTCGACGTCATCGTCACCGACAACCTCTTCGGCGACATCATCACCGACCTCGCCGCGGCCGTCTCCGGCGGCATCGGCGTCGCCGCGAGCGGGAACATCAACCCCTCCGGCGAGTTCCCGTCCATGTTCGAGCCCGTGCACGGCTCGGCCCCGGACATCGCCGGCCAGGGCAAGGCCGACCCCAGCGCCACGGTCCTGTCCGTCGCCCTCCTCCTGCGCCACCTCGGCTACGAGGCCGAGGCGACCCGCATCGAGGACGCCGTCTCCGCCGACCTCGCGGAGCGCGGCGGCCTGCCCGCCCGCAGCACCTCGGCGATCGGCGACGCGCTCGCCGTACGAGTAGCCGGCTGACCCGGCGCGCTCCCTCGAAACCGTTCGAAGCCGCCGGGTCGCATCCGCGCCCGGCGGCTTCCGCGTGTCCCCGCCGGGTGCCACCATCGATCACCGGGCCGCGTTCACCCCGTTCCTTCCGCCGCCGCCCCCGGGCGATAATCGGACGCGGAGCCGCGGAATGAGGGAATGCTCGGACGTCCTAGCACTGGCCACCGGCCGTACGGGCGTGTGCGCGGCCCGTCACTACAACCGGTGAAGGACAACCACTCATGACGACGCCCACGATCGAGCTCAAGCCCTCGGCCAACCCGCTCTCGGACGCAGAGCGCGAGGCGATCCTGGCCAACCCCGGGTTCGGCCGCCACTTCACCGACCACATGGTGACGATCAAGTGGACCGAGGGCCGCGGCTGGCACGACGGCCGGCTCGTTCCGTACGCGCCGATCTCCCTCGACCCCGCCACCACCGTCCTGCACTACGCCCAGGAGATCTTCGAGGGCCTGAAGGCCTACCGTCGGCCCGACGGCTCCGTCGCCACCTTCCGCCCGGACCGGAACGCCCTGCGCTTCCAGCGCTCCGCCCGCCGCCTCGCCATGCCCGAGCTGCCGGTCGAGACGTTCATCGAGGCGTGCGACGCCCTGGTCCGGCAGGACAAGGCGTGGGTGCCGGCGCACGGCGGCGAGGAGTCCCTCTACCTGCGCCCGTTCATGATCGCGACCGAGGTCGGCCTGGGCGTCAAGCCCGCCAACGAGTACCTGTTCCTGGTCATCGCCTCCCCGGCCGGCGCCTACTTCCCCGGCGGCGTCAAGCCGGTCTCCATCTGGGTCTCCGAGGACCGCGTCCGCGCCGTCCCCGGCGGCATGGGCGACGCGAAGACGGGAGGCAACTACGCGGCCTCCCTGCTCGCCCAGGCCGAGGCCGCCGCCAAGGGCTGCGACCAGGTCTGCTACCTCGACGCCGTGGAGCACACCTGGGTCGAGGAACTGGGCGGCATGAACCTGTACTTCGTGTACGGCGACAGGATCGTCACGCCCACCCTCAGCGGCTCCATCCTGGAGGGCGTCACCCGTGACTCCCTGCTGACCGTCGCCCGCGACCTCGGCTACGAGGCCGTCGAGGAGCGCGTCTCCGTCGAGCAGTGGCAGCGCGACTCCGAGAACGGCAGCCTCACCGAGGTCTTCGCCTGCGGCACGGCCGCCGTCATCACCCCGGTCGGCACCGTCAAGCGGTCCGGCGCCGAGTGGCAGCAGAGCGGCGGCGAGCCCGGCGAGGTCACCATGCGCCTGCGCCGGGCCCTCCTCGACATCCAGCGCGGCACCGTCGAGGACCAGCACGGCTGGATGCACGAGCTGGGCTGACCGAGCAGCACGCGGCGCCGAAGGGGGCCTCGCCGGGGACGACCGTCCCCGGCGAGGCCCCCTTCGGCCTGCACGGCCCCCTCCTCGGACGCCGGAGAGCCCGGGGCCGAACGGCCCGCCGTTCCCTCGGCACGGCTGGTTTCCTTCGACGACCGCCAGGGGGTTTGAGCGATGCTCAATGTGATGGTTGCCTCTGGAGCGAGCCAACAGTTGGAAAGCGGGGATCTCCTGTTTAGAGTGATGCTCTAAATGAGGAAGGCAAGGAGGTGCCCCGCCGTGCGACTGACCCCCACGGAGCGCGACCGGCTGCTGCTGTTCTCGGCCGCCG
>NZ_JAPSKQ010000155.1 GCF_031181555.1 Streptomyces sp.
GTGCAGCCACACGCAGTGCGAGATCACCCCGACCGGATACCGGCGCCCCCTGCACGACGGCGCACTGTCCACGGGCGGTCCCCCTCCACCATGACCAACCCGAAGATCATCCCACCCGGACAGCCAATGTGACAGCACCCCTTACCGGGATCGTGGACGACCCGCGGCTTGCGCCACGGCGCCAGAGCTGCCGATATGACCTGGCCAAGACCGGTCTTGCGAGCCGTTTCAACGAGCAGGACCGTCCCGGCCTGGGAGACCACGGCTCGGCCGTCGTCCTGGACGCGGACACGGGGATAGGACCCGATAGAGTGCTTCACCTGGGAAGTGCCTCCGACGGCGGCAGGAACAGGGACCTCGACAACCCTCATTCTTGCTGGTCAGAGGCACTTTCTGCTTTCCTGACCGCCTGCCGGACAGTCCGCTTCATGAAAGCGCGAGGCTAGCCGGACACGGGTGTCAGCTGCTCATCCGCCCACTCGGCGAAGGTGGTGACCGGGATGCCCAGCTCCCGGGCAAACTCGGGCCGGGCGGGCTGGAGGACCGCGTTGTTCCACTCGTGTCCGGTTCCCCACGTCGGCATGCCCGCGTCGAGGGCCTCTTCCAGGCTCATGGAGGGTGCGGTCACGGGCACGCCCCAGGCGGCGGACAAGGTCTGCGCGATCTGTTCCATCGTGCGCAGGTCACCGGCCAGTTCCAGTTCCACCTGGTGGAACCGGTCAGGGTCTCGAAGGGCGTGCGCCGCAGCCGTGCCGATGTCCCGCACGGCCACCAGGGCCAGTTCGGTCTCCGGCTTCAGTACCGTCAGCAGTCCGCCGCGCGGCCCCTTGGGCGCCGGCAGGGGCAGGTTCTCCATGAAGAAGGCGGGCTTGATCACCGTCCAGCGGGCAAAGCCCGCACCCCGCACCGCCTCCATGATCGCCTGCTTGGTGTGGAAGTAGTCCGCCATCGCCGCCCAGCGGCCCTCGGCCCAGCCGACGACCCGGGTGTGCTCACCGACTCCACTGGTCGAGGACTGCACGAACTGCCGTACTCCCTCAGCCTTCGCCGGGACTTCACGACGGCCCGGGCACGGCCCGCACGAAAGCCGCCCAGGCGGCCGGTGTCCGCCTCGAAGCCCATGGCCTGGACGTACCGGCGAGCTCGGGCGCGGCCGCAGCCAGAATGGCCTTCCAGTGTGCGAGGACGCTGCCGCCGACAACCGGGGCGACCATGCCGCGCTCGGTCATCATCATGCCGATCACCGCGCCGAGCCCGAGCGGCTCGTGGCCGTCGCGGCGTACGACCGTGCCGGTGCCCCGCTTCGGCTTCTTCGTCTGGGGAGCGTCGTTCTTCGCCGCCTCGCGGGCCGCAGCCAGGGCCTGGCGCGCGAGGTCGACCCCGTTCAGTTCGGTGCTCACGCCATTACCGCTCCGGCCGTACCACCGACGAGGCCAGTGAGCCGGTTCGTCCATGGTGCGGCCGCGGGCGTCTGGGTGGGGGCGGCGGCCTGCTCGCACAGCTGCCCCAGCCGCGCCGCCAGCAGATACTCGGCCACGCGCTCCTCGGATACGGGGCCAACAAACTGATCACGAGCTAAGGAGACAGCACCATGACCTTTGCCGCGGGTGGCGCGAGTAGTGGCAGCGCGGTGATCAGCGCCATCTTGGGCATCGTGTTCATCGCAGCGGTCCTGATCGTGGTGATGAGGAAGAACCGCAAACGCTGATGCAACCGTCCCGATCAGTCATGCAGGAAGAATGTCGAACGACGTTCTCCCTGCATGGTTTACGCCGATCCCCGATTCACAACGCCGCGAAGGCTTTCGCTGCATGGGGGGAGGCCGATGAGCCGAATCCGAGGACTCTTTCCAACCTGACCGTTGATGCTACCGAACGCGCCGGACGGGGCGTCCATGACGCTACGGCCAGCCGAGAATCTGCTCCTCAGGAGCCCGGCACAGACGGAAGCACTCGGCTGCCAGCAGGTTGCTGACCAGCATAGACACCAGGTTGGAAAAGGCTCAGTGAGCTTCTTCGAGGTGGCCACCGATCGGGTGACAGTCTGCGAGCCGCAGCGAGCGAGGCCCCCGGGCTGTTGATCGAGATGTCTGACGTCTCAATCACGTTGCTCGGGGGCCTCGTTGGTCATCCATCCTGCCGCACTCGACCTGCCGCATGCGCTCGTCGAGTGGGTCACCATGCTCATCGCCCCCGTGAGGGCGACCAGCGCTGCAAGCTCCGCCCCTCTCAGCGGGCCCTGGTCGCGTTGGTGCACCTGCGCGAACACACCACCCTCGCGAAGATCGCTGCCGGGTTCGGGATCAGCGAGTCCACCGCCCACGCCTACACCAGCGCGGTCGTCGACCTGCTCGCCGACCGTGCACCGGGCCTGCTGAAGACGCTACGCGAGCATGATCATGACTTCGTCCTCCTCGACGGGACTCTCGCCGAGTGCGACCGGGTCGGCGACGGCCGGGCCGACTACTCCCACTGTGTCGAGAAGTCTTCCGGGAAGAGCCGGCGCCGTCGGCTCAACCGCGGCGGGGACAGGCAGGCCAACGCCGCGCTGCACCGCATCGTGGTCACCCGCATGCGACAAGACGAACGCACCCGCCTCTACCTGGAGCGACGCACCGCCGAGGGAAAGGGAAAACGCGAGGTCATGCGCTGCCTGAAACGCTACGCAGCCCGCGAGGTGTACTGCCTGATCCGCGCCGACATGATCATGCGCCGCCAGCAGCCCGATGCTTCAGCGAACCTGCTGACCGCAGCTTGACGAACATAGGGGCATCAAACACCGACGCCACGGCGTGAACATGCAGGTGGTCACCGATCCGGACGGCCGGCTGCTGTGGATCTCGCCCGCCCTGCCGGGCCGCACCCACGACCTGACCGCCGCCCGCACCCACCGGATCATCCGCATCTGCGAGCGGCAGCGTGTTCCCATCGTCGCCGATCTCGCCTACCAGGGCGGCGGCCCTTGGCTGACCACGGGCATCAAACGCAGGCCCCTGCAGGAACTCAGCCTCACCGAGAAGACCCGCAACCGTGCCCTGGCCGCGACACGGACATCCGTCGAACGCGGCGTCGCCCGCCTGAAGTCCTGGCGGATCTTCCGCAGATCCCGATGCAGTCCAAACCGCATGACGTCAACCGCCAAGGCCGTTCCCACCCTGGAGTTGCAACGCTGAAGAAGCTCACTGGTGGATGTGCACGGTGACCTGACTGCCGCCGAGCATGGCGGCGCCGGTGACCCCGATGGCTGCTGCAGCTTCGCCATTACCGACCAGAGCCAAGATGACTGCGCTGATGACGGCGAGCAGGCCAATCAGGGCCGTCAGCCAACTGATGATACGTAACCCGCCAGAAGGCTCGGGGGTACGGTTGGTAGACGTCATGGGTTCCTCTCCTCCCATGGAACTGGTAGCCCAACGACGGGCTAAGGGGGACTCGGCAAGGTCAGCCGCCAAGCAAGAGCCTCGCGCGGGTCTTCCCTTCGCTCCACCGAAGAGCTTTACGGCACTTCAAGGCTATGGATCCGGACGTGGAGTCCTTCGTGATTCACTTCGTGGTCACAGGTGTTTACGCCGGAGGTCGTCGTCGATGCCGTCGGCAGCAGGCCCCGGCAAGGCCGTCTGCCCAGGTCAGAACCACCCGCGGCGCAACGGGACCTCAATCCGACTGACCTGGGTCAGCCCCAGATTGCCGCCACAGGCTGAAGTCATAGATCCAAGTGACGCTCATGACCTCAACAAACCCAAGATGCAGGCAACGCCCGGTGAGTACCCCCAGATTGCCCGCGGCCAAGGCACCCGGCGGCGCACAAACCATGGTGGGCGCCACGATCAAGAATTGCAGGCGCGCCCCGTCGCACGGTTACGTCTCCAGGATCTGTGAGGCGGGCACCTGCACGAACGGCCATCTCGCAAGGCACGGCGGCAGGGCGGGAAGGACATGCCGTCGGTCACGACCTCGACCACAGAATGAATCCGGGTCCAACCGCCCTTCCAGCATGCCGGGACCCAAGGCCGGCTCTCTGCGCCCGCGCTCGCGATTGTCATGGGCCCAACCGGTAAGGCCTCACGCGGTCGGCTACAGCACACCGGTACGTCGGGCCGGAACGGTCACCCCCTGATACGCCCAGCGCGCCCGGCAGCCGGCAAGTCGCCACTGTTGGCCTTGTCGCCGACGTCGGCGTGCGACACGAGGACGCGTTGGCGTACGTGCCGATGCCGCCGTTACACAGCAGGGCCACCGGCGCCTTAATGGATTCACGACATGAATTTGGCCAGTCTGTCGAATGGGCGCAACTCTTTTGTACACATGCGGCGCACGACACACCTCCTCTGATCAGTGCTTCGCTTGTGGCATGAACCCAGAGGACATGAGCCGCCCAGCACTCGAACTACGTTTTGGCGGTTTGCACTTGACCGTTGAACGCGTCCCCAGATGGCTGGTGGCAGCTCTCGCCACGGCCACGGGAAGCGGGCTCGTAGCGTGGCTCACGACCCGGTGATGGTTCTTGCTGAACTGCCGGTGCCGGGGGGAAGAACACCAGCAAAGGACAAGGAAGAGCTTGACTCCCTGGACCTCGCCGAGAACACAGCCGATGTTCCGGGCCCTGGCGGTCACGGGCCGACTCGCGAACCGGAGACGCGCCACTCGGCGCGGTGAGCCGCATGAAGGGCGGCGCGGTCAACGAATGCGTGCAGCTCCTCGCCGGCCGGGCCGGCATCCTCTACATCGGCGGGCAGAAGATACGGGAGCATAGTCTGCGGCCGGCCCCACCTCGGCCCGCAGGACGACCCGCTGTCCAAGGTGCCGCTCGGCGGCTTCGGCGGCACCGCCTGACGCGGAGACCGCCCGCTGCGCAGCCGCTCAGCGGGCGGCGTCCCACTCCCGATCGAGGATGGCGTGCACCACGGAGTCACGCCACTTCCCGGCCTTCAGCACGTGCTCACGGATCGTTCCCTCTTCGACCATGCCCGCGGCCTCCATGGTCCGGGCAGAGGCCGTGTTAAGGGGTGACCGCGCGCCCCAGACACGGTGAAGGTTCAAGCCGTCGAACGCGGCATCGAGTAGCAACTTCACCGTCTCCAGGCCGTATCCCACACCCCAGGAAGCGGGGCGCAGCGCGAAGCCCATCGTGGCTCCGCGTTGCTGGTGGGGGTCGATGGCCAGACGACCGAACCCGATCAGTTCAGCCGTCTCCCGCTCGATGACCGCGAGGGCGTACTCAGTCCGGGGCGTTGCGGTGGCTGCGGCGATGGACCGCGCCACAATCTGCTCGACTTGATCGCGGGTGCGTGGAACGAAGCTCAGGTGCTCCGTCGCTTTGGCGCTGCCGTAGATGGCGAGCAATGCGTCCACGTCGTCCGAAACGAGTTCCCGCAGTTCAAAACGCGCACTGGAGCGTTCTACGGGGTACATGCCCCGGACTTTACCCGTGGGACAGAGCGGGCCGGCTGGCCGGGAACGCCTCGATCTCCGCGCACAGATCCCGCGCGATGACGGCCTCCCGCGCGGGGCTGCTCATCAACGCGTGCCGGACGCGTATCGCCGACATGACGATGCCGTTGTTGCGGTGTCAGGCAGGTCGAGCACCGGCCGGACGGCTGCGGCAGCACCGTCCAGGTCCCCGCCGAAGAGCCGGATGAGCGCCAGGTCGCACCGGGCCCCTGCGAGATCTCCGAACGCCCAGTTCGGGGCGCTGGGGTCGCTGAACCCCTGCACGGCCTGCTCCGCCTGCTCGGCAAGCTGTGCACCGCCGTGACCAAGAAGGGTTTCGGCTTCCACTGTGTAATAGAGCTGCTTCTCCGGTGCGTAGGTGAACAACCCGCCGAGGGCATCCAGGTCGTCGTGGTCGTGGACGACGTGCTCCCGTCGGTCGGCGGCCTGCTGGTTGGCGGCGCGCACCGTCTCCTCGTCGCCGAGCGCGACGGCGGCACGCACCTGGAGACCGAGAAGCCACAAGCCAACGGTGCGGGGCAAGCGCGGCCGGCCCCGGCGCCGCCCCGACGCACTGCTCGGCGACCGCGGCTATGACCACGACAAGTACCGCCGCCTCGTCTGGACCTTTGGCGTGAAGCCGCTGATCGCCTGGCGCGGCACTGACCACGGTTCCGGACTCGGTACTCAACGCTGGGTCGTGAGCGCGCGTTTGCCCACCTGCACTGGTTCCGCCGCCTGCGGATCCGCTGGGAGATACGCGACGACATCCATGAAGCCTTCCTGACCCTCGGTTGCGCGCTCATCTGCTGGCGGCGGCTTGTCGCCCTACCCTGACAGCATCGGAACCCAGTGATCCATCACCTGGCGCAGACGCTGGCGGTGGTCGGCAATCCAATCGTCCGGCGGGACGAGAGGGACTCGCACGGTGACCATGGACCCGTTCTCGTCCTCCACGACCACCTCCGGGCAGTCACGCTCGCCGATGAGTTGGATGAAAATGGACGGCCCGCTACTCATTTCCATCCAAGCCACGTCTTCGCCGGCGTCGAGCCGGTCCAGCGCGCCAGCCCAGCTCTCCAGCCTCGTGACATACAACGCCAAGTCGATACGTCCGGACACGAAGGGCGTCTTGACGACGATCTCCGCGTCGAGCCCGGCGGTCCACCTGGGACTACCTCCCAGGACGTTGACCGAGACGCTGTTGCCTTCGTCATCAGCGAGGGAGATGAGTTCCCTCGGGGGACTGTCGCCCATGGCTGCCCTTTCATCGGCAAGTACTGAGCGATCCTCGCCCGCCCTGACGGCATCCTTCATCTCACTTTGTTAGGAGTTTTTAGTCCCGCACAAGCCGGCCCCGGGCCGGCCCGCCTCAGCCCACCGCCATCCGCAGCGCGTCGCCTTGTCCAGCGCGGCACGGCAGGTGTCCGCGTCTGCGGCCAGGGCGATCGCGTAGGCGGCCCGGCCGTCCATCAGTCCGCCGGCGGAGGCGACTTGACCTGTCCCGCCGCTGCCAGCGGGCCATAGCGCACCACCTGCTCCGCCAGCCTCGACCTCTCGAAGCGGACATCCGCGATGAGGGAGTCGTCCATGGGCGGGTAG
Source organism: Streptomyces sp. (assembly GCF_031181555.1). GTDB lineage: Bacteria > Actinomycetota > Actinomycetes > Streptomycetales > Streptomycetaceae > Streptomyces > Streptomyces fimbriatus. The sequence goes on from NZ_JAPSKQ010000155.1 coordinate 7,032, forward strand.
TAGAAGCGGATGGCGGCGACCCGTCGGAGTCCGGTGGGTCGTTCGCAGCCTCGGCGGCCTGCCGCACGCGACGCCGGCGGCGAGCGCGAGGTCCGGGCCACCGCCCATGAGGTTCAGCAGGGGGATCATGCCCCCTCTGACCCGGGCGTTGACCTCGATGGTCAGTGTCTCGCCGGACCACAGCGGGTCCCCCGGGTCGTCCGTGAACTCGACGGCCCCCACCAGGTCGGCGGGAGAGCCCCGGCGGCGGTCCCTCCTGCCGACCTCCGCGAGGACCCGCCCGTCGGCGTCTTGACATCCTGATCCTGCCGGGCTACGCCTCTCGCTCGACGACGAAGATGCAGAACGGGTGGCCTTGGGGGTCCCGGTAGACACGGAAGCGCTCCTCGTCGTCGGGATCCGGCCGGTCCCTGTTGCTGAGGAGACGGCCGCCGAGGGCGAGCACGCGCTCGTGCTGGTTCAGCAACTCCTCCAGCGAGGCGACGCTCAAGTCGAGGTGCATCTGCTGAGGCACCGGGCCGTCGGGCCAGTCCGGCTCCCGCAGGCGCTCCACCTGCTGGAAGGCAAGCTGCCGTCCGCCGCCGGGATCGCGCAGGACGAGCCAGTCCCTGCCGTGCTCGTCCGGCGCGCCGGGCGGAGGCGGCTCGTCTCCTTCCGCGTATTCGAGGCCCAGCAGGGACCGATAGAACTCGGCGAGTGTGCGGGCGTCGGTGCTGTCGAGCACGGTCTGCACCAGCCGGATACGGCTTGTGTCAACGGTCATGGACCCCATGTGCCCGGTCCGGCCGCCCTCGAACGACTCGGCCGGGTAACGCCTGCCGCCGAACGACGCACACGCGTGCGCGCCAGCGCCGCCCGGAACGAACCGAGTACGGCTTTGCGTTCCGTTCCTCAGCGGTACATCTCAGCGGACTTCCGCGGATCGTCGGCCAACATACGGACGGTCAGCCGCCGGACCTGCTCCTCCACTGACTGCTCGGGAGTGACGAACGACTCGTACCGGTACGACTCTGTACACTCGCCGTGCTCCCGGACCTGATGGACGTGGACATCCACGCCGGGAGGGCCGGTGATCTCCTCAGGGAGACCGGGCTCCTCGCGTCGCGGCGAGACACTCGTCAGAACGCAGACCCAGCGCTCGAACCAGCCGCTGTCCGCAAGCGCCTGCTCGAGAAGCCGAGCCATGGTGTCCACCGGTTCTTCCCAGCTACGGTCCGCAGATGCCCTCGCGAGCTCAGCCTCGTACTGGGCACTGTCGAACCGGAAGTCCGGCGGCACGGCTGTGAGGTCGCTGGGGTGTCCCCAGGACTCCCACATCACCTGATCGCCTTCACGACGGATGGTCACATACAGGGCGCCGCAACAGCCGGCCGTGCAAGCGGGCTCGGTGATCATGATCCTGCGGGGCTCCTCCGCAACCGCCAACGGCCGGCTCTCGGCCGGGCCCCTCCGGTATCGACAGCTGCGCGCGAGCCCTTCGCAGGCCGCAGGCGTGGCGCGCGGTGACCTCGACTGGGCCGACCTGTTCGCGCTGGTGGCCATGCTGGCCTGGCTCGGCGACCGACCCTCGAGGGCGGCGGCTGAGGGAGGACTCGCCCGGCTGCGTGCCGATCAGGTCACCGGACCCCCTGTGAGCGGTGCGGGATCGTAGGCGGCCTCCACGGTGAGGTCGTGCAGCCGCGAAACGGCGGTGAGCAGGTCCCCGTGGCTGGTGAAGAGGGCGTTGACGCCGAAGCGGAGCAGGTCGGGCGCGCGCATGTCGGCCACGACACCGCGCCCGGCCAGGGCGACGGCCAGTCCGTGGGCGTGGGGGTGGCGCAGGGTGACCTGACTGCCGCGGCGGCCGGGGTCGGACGGGGTGACGGAGGTGAAGCCCAGGGGTGCCAGGAGTGCGTCCGCGCAGCGCAGGAGGAAGCCCGTCAGGGACAGGCTCTTGGCGCGCACCTGGTGCAGGTCGACGCCGTCGAAGGCGGTGAGGGCCGCTTCGAGGGCGAGCAGGGACAGGACCGGCGGGGTGCCGATGCGGGCGCGGGCGATGCCGGGCGCGGGCGTGTAGTCCCGCGCCAGGGCGAACGGGTCGGCGTGGCCGGTCCAGCCGGGCAGTGGCGTCTCCAGCGCGGCGTGGTGGCGCTGTGCCACGTAGAGGAAGGCGGGGGCGCCCGGGCCGCCGGAGAGGAACTTGTAGCCGCAGCCGACCGCCAGGTCCACGCCGAGGGCGTCGACCTCCAGGGGCAGGGCGCCGGCGGCGTGGCACAGATCCCACAGCGCGAGGGCGCCGGCGTCGTGGGCGGCCCGGGTCAGCGCCCGCATGTCGTACAGCTCCCCGGTGCGGAAGTCGACGGGCGAGTAGCTGACGACGGCGACCCGAGGGCCCTCGGTGGCGAGGAAGTGCGGGAGGTCCAACGGCGGCACGTGCCGTACCTGAAGGCCGCGGCGGCGGGCTACCGCGTCGGCGAGGTAGCGGTCGGTGGGGAAGTGCCCGGGGTCGGTCACCAGCAGCGGGCGGTCCGGGCGGAGCGCGGCGGCGGCGTCGAGCGCGGTGAACAACTGCACGCTGGTGGAGTCGCCCGCGACCGTCTGCCCCGGCGCGGCCCCGACGAGTGTGCCGATGGCGTCGCCGACGCGCAGCGGCGCCTGCCACCAGCCGGCCGCGTTCCAGGAGCCGATGAGTCCGGTGCCCCACTGGCGTCGTACGACGTCGTCCAGGGCCGCCGGCACGGCGGCGGGCAGCGGGCCCAGGGAGTTGCCGTCGAGGTAGACGACGTCCGGCGGGAGCAGGAAGCGTTCGCGGACGGGGGCCAGGGGGTCGTCGGCGTCGAGCCGTGCTGCCTGCTCGCGCAGGGCGTCGGCTGCGGAGAGTGCGGTGGTCATCGGTGTGCGGCCTCCTCGCCCGCGCGGCCGGCGTCCGCCGGGGTGAAGGCGGCCGCCATGTCCCGGAGGGTGTCGGCGACCGCGTGGGCGCCGGGTGCTCCGGGTTCGATGAGGGTGTAGTGGCCGGTGCCGGGCAGGACGACCGTCCTGAGGTCCCGGTGCACGGCCGCGTAGTCGCTGAACTGGGTGAGCGGGACCTCCTCGTCGGCGGCGCCGTGCAGCAGCACGGTGGGGACACCGGTGGTGCCGGCGTCACGCAGCAGCGTGAGGGGGTCGACCTCGGCCAGCCGTTCGGCGAAGTGCTCCTGCCCGCCGAGGAGTTGGAGGGCCGCGTCGTTGCTGAGGCGGTCGCGGCGGGTGGCGGTGAGGTCGGTGATCGGCGCGAGGGCGAGCACGCTCGTCGGCAGGGTGCGGGTGTGCCAGCGGGAGCCGGGCGGCAGCAGGCCGCGGGCGGCGCACCACAGGGCCAGGTGCCCGCCGGAGCAGTGGCCCGCCAGGACGTAGGGCCGCCCCTCGGGCAGCGTGTCCACGATGCGGGCGATGTCGTCGAAGGTCTCGGGATAGCCGCCCGCACCGCCGGACCGGCGGAAGCCCGGGAGCAGCACGCTGAAGCCCTGCGCGGAGAGCCAGGCCGCGAAGGGGGTCAGGTGCATCCGGTCGTAGCGCCAGTAGCCGCCGTGCAGCAGGATCACCAGCGGGGCGTCGGGGTCCTCGGACGGCCAGGCGTCGTAGGACTGGTGGGGGTGGTCCCCGTAGCGGCCGTGCACCGGTGCCAGGACCGGCTTCAGGCTCAGGACCCGCTGCTCCTCCTCGGCCGCGAAGGCGGAGATCGTCCTAGACGTCACCGCGCACCTCCCACAGTTCGGGGAAGACCGGCCGGGCCGCGCGCTGTTCCAGCCAGGCCAGCCCGGCGGACCCGGCGCTGCCCGGCTTGGCTCCCATGGCCCGGCGGACCACCAGGACGTGGTCGAAGCGCCAGCGGGTGACGAGTTCGGCGATGTCGGTGAGCAGTTCGCCGAGTGCGAGGTGGGGGTGGTGCTGCGGCCCGGCGTAGACGTGCCGCCAGGCCTCCGCCACGCCGGGGTCGCTGTCGTAGGGGCTGGTCACGTCCCGTTCGCGGACGTGGCGCGGGACGGGCAGGCCCTGGCGGTGGAGGTAGGCCAGCACCTCGTCGTACAGGGACGGTTCGCGGTAGGTCTCGGCGAGCGCCTCGTGGACGGCAGGGTCGCCGCGGTGGGCGCGCAGCAGTCCGGTGGACTTGTCACCGAGGAGGAACTCCATGTGCCGGTACATCGCCGACTGGAAGCCCGACGCCCGGCCGAACGCGGCCCGGAAGCCGTTGAACTGGGCGGGGGTCAGGGCGGCGATGGGAGCCCAGGCGCCGCCCAGGGCGGTCAGCGCGCGGCGGCTGCGCACCAGCGCGTCCATGGCGGCGGGCAGGTCGTCCTTGGCGAAGGCGACCTTGGCCGTGCGCCACTCGTGCACGATGAGGGTGAACCACAGTTCCATCACCTGGGTGGTGACGAGGAAGCCCATCTCGTCCGGGGCCTCGGTGAGCGGGTGCTGCAGTGTGTTGAGGACGGACGCGTGCACGTACGTGTCGTAGGGGCTGGCGCCCTCGAAGGGGCGGGTCAGGGTGTCGTCCGTGGCCGGCCCGTCGAGGGTGGTCGTGCGGTCGTTCATCACTTCTCCTAGAGGTGCGGACGGGTCACACACCGAGGTGGGCGCCGCCGGAGGCGTCGATCCACTGGCCGGTCACCCAGCGGGCGTCGTCGCTCGCCACGAAGGAGACGACGTCCGCGATGTCCACCGGGTCGCCGAGCCGGCCGAACGTGGAGGCCTCGGAGTAGCGGCGGCGGATCTCCGGGACGGCGAGGGTGGGGTTGATCTCCGTCTCGGTGTAGCCGGGCGCGACGGCGTTGACGGTGATGCGCCGGGGGCCGAGCTCCTGGGCCAGGGAGAGGGTGAGGTAGTCGAGGGCGGCCTTGGTCATGGTGTAGGAGACGATCGGCGGGAAGGCGATACGGGTCGCGACGGACGAGATGTTGATGATCCTGCCGCCGTCCCGGAGGCGGTCCAGTCCGCGCTGGATGATGAAGAACGGCGCCTTGGTGTTGATGGCGAAGACGCGGTCGTAGTCGGCTTCGGTCACCTGGGCGATGGGGCGGGGGACGGTGATGCCCGCGTTGTTGACGAGGATGTCCAGGCCTGCCGGGGCGTCCTGTTCCGCCAGGGCCTGGTCGAAGGCGGCCCACAGGGTGTCGGCGTCGCCGGGGACGCCGAGTTCGGCGTGTACGGGGAAGGCGCGGCCGCCGTCGGCCTGGATCTCCTTGACGGTCCGCTCGGCGGCCGTCAGGTCGTGGCCGTAGTGGACCGCCACGAGGGCGCCCTCGCGGGCGAGGCGGTGGCTGATGGCTCGGCCGATGCCGCGGCTGCCTCCGGTGACCAGAGCGGTCTTTCCTGCGTGGCGGTCGGTGGCGGTCATCGTGGGTCTCCTTCGCTGAAGGGGGGCGTGGCGGGCAGGGTCAGGCGTCGAAGTCGAGGACGAGCTCGGGGGTGCGGGGCCTGGCGCGGCAGACGAGCGTGTAGCCGGCGGCGCGGTCCCGTTCGTCCAGGGCGTGCTCACGGTCCGCCGTCACCTGCCCGGACAGGACCTTCGCGCGGCAACTGCCGCAGACGCCCTCACGGCAGGCGTACGGCACGTCGGGGTGGCTGCGCAGCAGTGCGTCGAGCAGGGCCGGGTCGTCCGGCAGCACGGTGGCGGCCCGGCGGCGCCCGTCGAGCAGGGCGGTGATCCGGTACTCCCCCGCCCCCGGTGCCCGCCCGGTCGGCTCCGGCGGCGTCGGTTCCGTGCCGTCAGCCGTGAACAGCTCCCAGCGGACGAGCGACGGGTCGGCTCCCGAGTCGGCCAGGACGCGCCGTGCGGTGGCGACGAGACCGGGCGGTCCGCACAGGGCGAACGTGGTGTCCGGGCCCGGGCGGGCGTCCACGGCCGCCAGCAGCCGGCGCACCCCGGACGCGTCCAGCCGCCGGGCGAGCGGGCCGCTCCCGCTGCCCCGGTCCTCCCGGGTCAGCACGTACAGGACGGTGAAGCGGTCGACGAACTCGTCCTTGACCTCGGCCAGTTCGTCGGCCAGCACGGCGTCGGCGGAGGTGCGGACCGAGTGCACGAGGCTGACGTGGCAGGCCGGGTCCCGGCGCAGGGCGTGGACGGCCATCGGGGCCAGGGGGGTGATGCCGGTGCCGCCCGCGAGGAGGACGTGGTGGGCGCCCGGCAGCTCCGGCAGGGCGAAGGTGCCGGTGGGCGGCGAGAGTTCGAGCCGCGCGCCCGGTGCGAGGCGGGTGGTGGCGTGGTCGCCGAAGCCGCCGGGGCCGGACCTCTTGATCACCAGGCGGAGCGCCTCGGGTGTGTGCGGTGGCGGGCAGATCGAGTAGCTGCGGCGCAGTTCGGTGTCGGCCCGGCGGTGACGTACGACGACGTGCTGGCCCGGGTGGTGGGCGAAGACGTCGCGCAGTTCTGTGGGCACGTGAAGGGTGACGGCGACCGTGTCGGCGGTCAGGTGCCGGACCTCCGTGACGTCGAGTGTGTGCCGGCCGGTGCGGCGGCGCGGACCGGCCGGCGCCTGGTCGCGCAGGGCGGGCGGGGTGGTGTTCACGGTGGGCCTCACAGCGCGGTCAGGTGGGGGAAGGGCTCGCGGCACGCCGTGCACCACAGCACCGACTGGCAGCGGGACGGCCCGAAGGCGCTGTGCGGCCGGGTGGCCGTCGAGCCGCAGTGCGGGCAGGGCACCGCGCGCAGTGCGACGGGGACCGGGCCGTCGGGCGCCGGGGAGGCGGGTGGGGCGATGCCGTGCGCGGCGAGTGCGCGGCGCCCTTCGGGGGTGATGCGGTCCGTCGTCCAGGCGGGGGTGAGGACGTGCCGGACGCGGCCGTCGGGGTGACCGCAGGCGGTCAGGACCTCCCGCACCGCCGCGGTGATCTCGGGCAGCGCGGGGCAGCCCAGGTAGGTGGGAGTGATCTCCACTTCCAGCACGTCGTCGGCGCCGGGGGCGACGGAGTGCACCACGCCGAGGTCGCCGAGGCCGATCACCGGCAGTTCGGGGTCCGGCAGCGCGGCCACCCGCTCGCGCACCTCCTCGGCGGAGAGGCGGGCCGTGACCGGTGCGGGCCCGCTCACCAGGTGCCTCCGGGGAACTGGCGCCGCACGGACTGCAGTTCCGCGATCAGCGGGCCGAACTCCTCGGTGTGCAGGCCCGAGCGGCCGCCGGTGGCCGACCAGGTGGGAGCGGGCACGGCGAGTCCCGCCTCGGTGACGACCTCGGTGACCCGGTCGAGCCAGGTGTCGCGCAGTGCTGCCGATGAGGGCACGGTGCCGGACGCGGCCAGGCGGCGCGCGACGTCGTCCTCCTCGAAGAGTTCGCCGGTGTAGGGCCACACCCGCTCCAGGGCCTGTTGCATGCGGCGGGTGCTCTCCGGGGTGCCGCGTCCCAGCGTCACCGTCCAGCGGTCGGCATGCAGCCGGTGGAAGGCGACCTCCTTGGCGGCCCGGACGCCGAACGCGGCGAGTTCGGGGTCGGCGCTGTGCGCCAGGGCCTCGTAGTGGAGGACGGCGTAGTGGGTGTAGGCGAGTTGCCGGGCCACGGTCACGGCGAAGTCCCCGTTGGGGAGTTCGGTCAGCAGGGCGTTGGTGAACTCGCGCTCCGAGCGGGTGTAGACGAGGTCGTCCTCGCTGCGGCCGGTTCCGTCGAGGCGGCCGGCGCGGGAGAGGAGTGTGCGGGCGTGGCCGATGAGGTCGAGGGCGATGTTGGACAGGGCCAGGTCCTCGTCGATGGTCGGCGCGCGGGTGATCCACTGGCACAGCCGCTGGCCGAGGACGAGGGCGTCGTCGCCGAGGCGCGTCAGGTGCCGGGCCAGGTCGGGATCGGCGGCGGACGGCGGCTCGCTCGGCGGGGGGCCGGGACGCACCGCCGTGACGTCACTCGTGGTGCTCACCTGCGGGGCCTTTCTCGGTCAGCGGCGCGTAGTGCTCGGGGTAGCGGTACGGCTTGTGGCGGGCGCCCGCGAAGTACGGGTCGCGTTCGTCCGGGGAGGCCGTGTGCACGGCGTCGGAGCGGACCACCCA
>NZ_JAPSKQ010000156.1:0-12506 GCF_031181555.1 Streptomyces sp.
GAGGACCTCGTCCTCGCGCAGCCGGCGGAGCGACCGCCAGATGCTGGACTTCACCGTGCCGACGCTGATGTCGAGGATCTCCGCGATCTCCGGGTCCGTGCGGCCCTCGTAGTAGCGCAGGACCAGCATCGTGCGCTGGAGCTCGGGCAGCCGGGCCAGTGCCTGCCACAGGACCGCGCGCAGCTCGGTGCCGCGCATCGCGTCCGTGTCGCCGGCCGTCTCCGGCAGTTCCTCGGTCGGGTACTCGTTCAGCTTGCGGCGGCGCCACGCGCTGATGTGCAGGTTGGTCATGGTGCGGCGGAGGTATCCGCCGACCGCCGCCTTGTCGCTGATCCGGTCCCACGCCCGGTAGGTCGAGAACAGCGCGCTCTGCAGCAGGTCCTCGGCCTCGAAGCGGTCACCGGTCAGGTGGTAGGCGGTGGCGTACAGGGAGGCGCGGCGCTCCTGGACGTAGGCGGTGAACGCCGCTTCGGCGTCCACGGTCTCCGCCGGCGAACGGCGCTCCCCCGGATCCTCCCCGTACGCGCTTCCCCCGTGCGCCTCCCCCTTGGGCGCGTCAACCACCGTCATGAACCCGGTGTGCTGACGCCCGGTGCCGCGAGCGCACCCCCGCCCGCTCACGCCACCGGACTTCTCGCCGGCCCGGTGCACGTCGTGCAGACGCGTGACCACTGCGCTGGTGCTGGTGCTGTGCAGCGTGTTCATCTCGCGCCCCCCGTCGTGGACTGCCGGTGATTTCCTTGCCGTCTTGCCTGTGCCGAAAAGCTTGCCCGGGGGACTTCATGGCCGTGTCCGCCGACTGTCACAGGCGTGTCACAGAGGTCGGACACGGCGCGGACACAGTTCCTTCACCGGCGTCGGTGCACGTGGCCCCGTATGACGGGCCCGACGGGCATCTGCCGTCCACGGGTCGAACAGGGGGGCCTCCATGGGCCAGAATGAGCCCGTGCCTTCCCTGTTGCTGATCGAGGACGACGACGCCATCCGTACGGCCCTGGAGCTCTCCCTGACGCGCCAGGGACACCGGGTGGCGACCGCTGCCAGCGGAGAGGACGGTCTGAAACTGCTGCGTGAGCAGCGGCCTGATCTGATCGTGCTGGACGTGATGCTGCCCGGCATCGACGGGTTCGAGGTGTGCCGTCGCATCCGGCGCACGGACCAGTTGCCGATCATCCTGCTGACCGCGCGCAGCGACGACATCGACGTCGTGGTCGGCCTGGAGTCCGGCGCCGACGACTACGTCGTCAAACCGGTGCAGGGCCGGGTGCTGGACGCCCGGATCCGGGCGGTGCTGCGGCGCGGGGAGCGGGAGTCCAGCGACTCGGCGACCTTCGGCAGCCTGGTCATCGACCGCGCGGCGATGACGGTGACGAAGAACGGCGAGGACCTCCAGCTGACGCCGACCGAGCTGCGGCTGCTGCTGGAGCTCAGCCGGCGGCCGGGGCAGGCGCTGTCCCGGCAGCAGTTGCTGCGGCTGGTGTGGGAGCACGACTACCTGGGCGACTCGCGTCTGGTGGACGCCTGTGTCCAGCGGCTGCGCGCCAAGGTCGAGGACGTGCCGTCGTCCCCGACGCTGATCCGTACCGTGCGCGGTGTCGGCTACCGGCTGGATCCGCCTCAGTGACACAGGAGCACCAAGGGGAGTCCCGCGGCTGGTCCGCGGCGCGCAAGGGAGTCTGGTCGCGGCTGCGTTTCACGAGCCTGCGCCTGCGGCTGGTCGTCGTCTTCGGACTGGTGGCGCTCACCGCCGCGGTGTCCGCGTCCGGGATCGCGTACTGGCTCAACCGCGAGGCCGTGCTCACCCGCGCCCAGGACGCGGTGCTGCGCGGCTTCGAGCAGGAGATGCAGAACCGGGCGGGCGCGCTGCCCGAGCACCCGACGCAGGACGAACTGCAGCACACCGCGGGCCAGATGGCCAACAGCAGCCAGCGCTTCACCGTGCTGCTCGTCGCCGAGAACCCCGAGGGCCGGACCGTGTACGGCAGCTCGGGCGGGCTGAACGGCTTCTCGCTGCGGGACGTCCCGGCGTCGCTGCGCGAGGCGGTCACCGAGCGGCAGAAGATCACCTCGAACAACAAGTACGCGTACCACCTGTACTGGCAGCGGATCGTCGACGGCGACACCCCGTACCTGGTGGCGGGGACGCGGCTGATCGGCGGCGGGCCGACCGGCTACATGCTGAAGTCGCTGGAGCCGGAGGCCAAGGACCTCAACTCGCTGGCCTGGTCGCTGGGGATCGCCACGGGCCTCGCGCTGATCGGCTCCGCGCTGCTCGCCCAGGCCCTGGCCACGACCGTGCTGAAGCCGGTGCAGCGGCTCGGGACGGCCGCCCGGCGGCTCGGCGAGGGCAAGCTGGACACCCGGCTCAGGGTGTCGGGGACGGACGAACTGGCCGATCTGTCGCGGACGTTCAACAGGGCCGCCGAGGCGCTGGAGAAGCGGGTGGCCGACATGGCCGCCCGGGACGAGGCGTCCCGCCGGTTCGTGGCGGACATGAGCCACGAGCTGCGCACCCCGCTGACCGCCATCACGGCGGTGACCGAGGTCCTGGAGGAGGAGCTGGAGTTCGAGGGCGGCGGCATAGACCCGATGATCGAGCCCGCCGTGCGGCTGGTGGTGAGCGAGACCCGGCGGCTGAACGACCTGGTCGAGAACCTGATGGAGGTCACCCGCTTCGACGCGGGCACCGCCCGCCTGGTCCTCGACGACGTCGACGTCGCCGACCAGATCACCGCCTGCATCGACGCGCGCGCCTGGCTGGACGCGGTCGAGCTGGACGCCGAGCGCGGCATCCACGCCCGGATCGACCCGCGCCGGCTGGACGTGATCCTGGCCAACCTCATCGGCAACGCGCTCAAGCACGGCGGCTCGCCGGTGCGGGTGTCGGTGCGGGAGTGCCCGCGCGGCGTGGGCGGCGCGGAGGGGACCGAGGGCCCGGGCGCGGTGGTCATCGAGGTGCGGGACCACGGGCCCGGCATCCCCGAGGACGTCCTGCCGCACGTCTTCGACCGCTTCTACAAGGCCAGCGCGTCCCGGCCGCGTTCCGAGGGCAGCGGTCTGGGCCTGTCCATCGCCCTGGAGAACGCCCACATCCACGGCGGTGAGATCACCGCGGCCAACTCGCCCGACGGCGGCGCGGTGTTCACCCTGCGGTTGCCGCGGGACGTGTCCGCGCTGACGGAGCGGGACGCGGAGGCGGAGGACACGCGGGGGGACGGGGAGAGTCCTTCCGGGGGGACCGGCGGCACCCGGGGCGAGGGCGCCGAGGGGGACGCTTGATGAACGCACGACGGACGACCGCTCGACGGGCGACCGCCCGACGGACCACCGCGCGACCGACGGCCGTACGCCGTCTGCCGGGACTGCTCGCCGTCACCGCGCTCGGCGCCGCCCTGCTCTCCGGGTGCGGGATACGGGCCACGGAGGTGCCGACCGACTTCGGCCCGGCGCCCTCGCGGGTGCGCTGCTCGCTGGCCGAGCCGGACGCCTCGAAGCAGGCGGTGCGGGGGCTGCCGGTGCAGGTGTTCCTGCTGTGCGGCTCGTCGCTGGTGGCCGTCGACCGGACCGTGCGGGTGCCGGACGGGGCGACGGACTCCGGGCGGCGCGTGGTGGTGGCGCAGGGGCTGCTGGACGAGCTCTCGGCGCCGCCGTCGGCCGCCGAGAAGGAGGCCGGCTACACGACGAGCGTGCGCGGCGGGACGACCGTGAGCGGTCCCCGGCCCGGCGACCCCGAGGACGCGCTGCGGCTGAGCACCGCGCCCGGGAGCCTCTCCTCCTCCGCGCTCGGGCAGATCGTGTGCACCCTCTCCGACTCGGCGGCGGCCGAGGGCGACGGCTCGGTCGTCCTGGGCGGCCCCGACGAGGCCCCGCCGCGCCGCTACAAGTGCACGGACGAGGTACGGGCCCGTCCGGCCGGCGCGGAACCCCCGTCGGCAGAGGTCACCGGGGAGTGAACCGGGCCGGTGCGCCGGATTGTGGCCCATGCCTCACCCGGTGAACGGGTGGCATCCCGGAACCGATCCCGCCGGACGCCGCGTCTAGGGGGTCGTGCAGCGTCAAGGCCCCGTCGGCGGCACCGCCGCGATCCGCATCCGTGTGACAGGAGGTCTCCTCCTGGCCGCGTATCTCACGTTCGTCGCCTGGTTCACGCTGCGCCCCCTGGACGTTCCCTGGGTGGTGCCCGCCAACCTGCGTCCCCTCGACGGCATCCGGGCCGACTTCGCGCTGGGCTGGACGGCGGGGGTCCGCCGGGTCGGCGAGGGGCTGGCGCTGTTCGCGCCGCTGGGCGTGCTGCTGCCGATGGCCGGGGGCCGGCTGGCCGTGTCGCCGCTGGGTTCGCTGATCCGCACCATGGCCGCGACCGCCCTGCTGTCGCTGGCCGTCGAGATGCTGCAGACCGTGGTGCCCGGCCAGGTCGTGGACGTCGACTCGCTGCTGCTGAACACCGCGGGCGCGGCGCTCGCGCATGCCGCCGTGGTGCCCGCGGGCCGCTCCCGGCTGCGCCGCCGGGCGGAGGGGCGGTCCGGCACGGCCGTGCGCGAGGAGGAGCCGGCCCAGGGTCGGACCCCGACGATTCCCAGGGTCGGGATCGCCCCGTGGAGCGACGCTTTGCCCCCTTCGTCTCCGTAACGTGGAGTACAGACGAGGCAGCCAGCCGGGAGGCCTCGTACAGCCACCAAGGAGCCCTCATGAGTCGCCCCGTCCGCCCCACCGACGGCCGCATGATCGGCGGCGTGTGCGCCGCGCTGGCCAGGCGCTTCGGCACCTCCACGACCACGATGCGGGTGATCTTCCTGGCGTCGTGCCTGCTCCCGGGCCCGCAGTTCCTGCTGTACATCGCGCTGTGGGTCCTGCTGCCCTCGGAGAGCAAGGCACGCACGGCCTGGTAGACCGTACGACCTCTCCCTGAGGACGCCGACGGGGCGCCCCGGTCCCGGGGCGCCCCGTGGCGCTGTGTCCGTCCGGCCGGGGTCAGCCGAGCGGGACCCCGTTGACGCCGAGGCCCTGCGCGGGCAGTCCCTCCAGCGGCAGGCCGCCGAGCAGACCGGCGGCCGGCACCCCGGGAACCAGCCGCTCGGCGACCGGCCGGGCGGCCGCCGCACCGGTGCCGGCCACGTGCTGTCCCGCCCCCAGCGCCCGGTCGGCGCCCGGCAGCGCACCGGAGAGGTTCTCCGCCGGGACGGCCCGGGTGACGGTGTCCAGCGCCGAGCCGGTGACCGGGGCGGCCGGGGTCGCGTGGGCGGCGCCGGCACCGGCCGCGGCGAAGGCGGCACCGAGAGCGGCGACACCGAGGGTCTTGGCAGCAGACTGCTTCATGAAATGCGTCCTCGAAGTGGGGTACGGGGATGTGAGCGGTTCCGCGACCGTAAACACGCGGCACCTCCCGCCGCAAACACGGAAATGCGGACGGAATGTGAACACCGCCCGCACCGCCATCGCCCGTGAACGCCCCGGTCAGCCCTCCGACACCGCAGAATCGCTGGTGGAAGCGGTCTGCCGGAACAGCCATTCGGATTTCAGCTCGGCATATCCGGGCTTGATGACGTCATTGATCATGGCCAGTCGTTCATCGAAAGGAATGAACGCTGATTTCATCGCATTGACGGAGAACCACTGCATGTCGTCGAGCGTGTAACCGAACGCGTCGACAAGGTGCTCGAATTCGCGGCTCATGCTGGTGTGGGACATGAGGCGGTTGTCGGTGTTCACCGTGGCCCGGAAGTGCAGCCGCCGCAGCAGGCCGATGGGGTGCTCGGCGTAGGAGGCGGCCGCGCCGGTCTGGAGGTTGGAGCTGGGGCACAGCTCCAGCGGGATGCGCTTGTCCCGGACGTAGGAGGCGAGCCGGCCGAGTTCCACCGTGCCGTCGTCGCGGACGTGGATGTCGTCGATGATGCGCACCCCGTGCCCGAGCCGGTCGGCGCCGCACCACTGCAGCGCCTGCCAGATGGACGGCAGGCCGAACGCCTCACCGGCGTGGATGGTGAAGTGGTTGTTCTCCCGCTTGAGGTACTCGAAGGCGTCGAGGTGCCGGGTGGGCGGGTAACCGGCCTCGGCGCCCGCGATGTCGAAGCCCACGACGCCCAGGTCCCGGTAGCGGTTGGCGAGTTCGGCGATCTCCAGGGCGCGGGCGGCGTGCCGCATGGCGGTGAGCAGGGCGCCGACGCGGATGCGGTGGCCGTTCCCCTTCGCGCGCCGCTCCCCCTGGCGGAAGCCCTCGTTGACCGCCTCGACGACCTCTTCGAGGGTCAGCCCGCCGTCGAGGTGCTGCTCGGGGGCGTAGCGCACCTCGGCGTAGACGACACCGTCCTCGGCGAGGTCCTCGGCGCACTCGGCGGCGACCCGGACGAGGGCCTCGCGGGTCTGCATGACCCCGACGGTGTGCGAGAACGTCTCGAGGTACCGCTCCAGGGAACCGGAGTCGGCGGCCTGGTGGAACCAGAGGGCGAGCTTGTCGGGGTCGGTCTCGGGGAGGCCGGTGTAGCCGGTCTCCCGGGCCAGGTCGACGACGGTGCCGGGACGCAGCCCGCCGTCGAGGTGGTCGTGCAGCAGAACCTTGGGCGCCCGGCGGATCTGGTCCGTGGTCGGGGTGTTCGCGATGGTCTGGCTCGTCATTTCCGCACTCTAACTCCTACGCGCGTAGATCGCGCGTCGCGCGCATCCGTCGATACGTAACGGTGACCGCACGGACGGGTGGCGTACATCTGCGCTTCTGACACTGTTCTGCCATGGCACAGCAAGCGACGCCGGTTCGCAGGGCCCGGCTGGGGAGGGCGCTCGGCCCGGAGCCGACGGCGGTGAGCGGCGTGGTGCTGCTGCTCCCCGCCGGCGACGAGGTCTCCAGCCGCCGGCCGTCCCCCGTGATGGCGGCCGCCTCCGTACGCGCCCTGGGGCGCCGTCTCACCCGCGCGGGGCGGAGCGAGGGCCTCGCCGCCCACGTCGTCCACTACCGCTACCGGGGCTGGAACGGCAGCGAGGCGCATCTGGCGCGCGACGCCGCCTGGGCCGCCGACGAGGCCGTACGGCGCTACGGGGACGTCCCCGTGTGCCTGGCCGGCCTCGGCATGGGCGGCCGGGCCGCGCTGCGCGCGGGCGGTCACGAGGCCGTCAACTCCGTGCTGGCACTCGCCCCCTGGCTGCCCGAGGAGGACGTGGCGGCGCCACCCGAACCGGTGAAACAGCTCGCCGGGCGGCGGGTGCTCATCGTGCACGGCACGAACGACGCGCGGACCGACCCGGAGCTGTCGTTCCGGCTGGCGGCACGGGCGAAGAAGGCCAACCGGGACGTGTGCCGGTTCGAAGTGCACGCCGACGGGCACGGGTTGTCCCAGTACCGGGACGAAGTGCTGGCGCTGGCCGAGGACTTCGTGATGGGGGCGCTGTTCGGGCGGGCGTTCTCGCGGCCGGTGCAGGACGCCCTGGCGGCGCCTCCGCCCCTGGGGTTGCGGATGCCGCTCGCGGCGGGGTTCGGGAAGTCGTTGCGGCGGTAGGGGCCCGGGTCAGTCCGGGAGCAGGTTCCCCCGCTTGGAGAGCAGGAACCTCTTGAAGGCCGCCACCGGCGGGGTGTCCGGGCGGCCCGCCAGCCAGGCCACGCCGATCTCCCGGACCGCTTTCGGCGCCGTGACGCTCAGTTCCACGACCCCGGGCCGGGGGACGGCCGGTGGCGGCAGGAGGGCGACGCCCAGGCCCGCGGCCACCAGACCGCGCAGGGTCTCGGCCTCCTCGCCCTCGAAGGCGACGCGGGGCCTGAACCCGGCCCGGGCGCAGAGGTCGTCGGTGATGCGGCGCAGGCCGTAGCCGGGTTCCAGGGTCACGAAGGTGTCGTCGGCGGCCTCCGCGAGGCGGATGCGGCGGCGGCCCGCGAGACGGTGGTCGGCGGGGACGACCAGGCGCAGCTTCTGCTCGTCGAGGCGGCGGGCGACGAGGTCGGGGGCGTCCGGGACCGGGGAGGTCAGACACAGGTCGAGTTCGCCCGCGCGGAGGCGTTCCAGCATGGCCTCGCCGTAGTTCTGGACGAGGCTGAAGCGGATGCGCGGATGGTCGGCGCGGAAGGCGTGCAGCAGGCCCGGCACGGTCTCGGCGCCCATGGTGTGCAGGAACCCGAAGGCGACCTTGCCGGTGGCGGGGTCGGCGTC
The DNA here is from genome assembly GCF_031181555.1 of Streptomyces sp. GTDB lineage: Bacteria > Actinomycetota > Actinomycetes > Streptomycetales > Streptomycetaceae > Streptomyces > Streptomyces fimbriatus. The sequence continues at coordinate 8,133 of NZ_JAPSKQ010000156.1, forward strand.
GGCGCGGACCTCCTCGGCGGCGCGTCCGATCTCGGCGAGGGCGCGTTCCACGGAGGCGAGGAACGTGCGGCCGGCCGGGGTGAGGGAGACGGTGCGGCCGTGCCGGGCGAACAGGTCGACGCCCAGGTCCTCCTCGAGGCGGACCATGGCCCGGGAGAGGGTGGACTGCGGCACCTGCATCTCCTGGGCGGCGCGCGTGACGTGCTCGGTGCGGGCCACGCCGGCGAAGTGGGCGAGGCGCGGCGCCAGCAACATCACCATGTCGCGTGTGTCACCGGACGGTGACAGGCGGCCCCGTGAGCTCTGCTGATGCACCATGGGAACGATTATGCCGATTCCATGCATTGGACGGATGAGCACGGGTGTCCATAGCTTCGAGGCATGACTCCCGCCAGTACCGGGGCGTCCACCAGCGTGGGCGCCGTCCCGTCCGTTTCCCCGTCCCCGACGTCCGTCTCCCCGCCCCCGGCCGCCCCCGAGTCCCGGATGTCCCCGGGCGGCCCCGGTTACCGCCGGATGAGTCTCGCCCTGTTCCTCGCGGGCGTCGCGACCTTCGCGCTGCTGTACTCCACCCAGGCCCTGCTGCCGCTGATCTCCGCCGGCTTCGCCGTGAGCGCCGGCGACGCGAGCTGGACCGTGGCGGCGGCGACCGGCGGCCTGGCACTGTTCGTGCTGCCGATGAGCGCGCTGTCGGAGCGCTACGGACGGCGTACGGTCATGACCGCCTCCCTGGCCGTCGCGGTGACCCTCGGGCTGCTGGTCCCCTTCGCACCGTCGCTGGGCGCCCTGGTGGCGCTGCGGGCGCTCCAGGGCGCCGCGCTGGCCGGACTGCCCGCGTCGGCGACGGCGTACCTCGCGGAGGAGGTCACGCCCAGGGCGCTGGTGACCGCGATCGGCCTGTTCGTGGCGGGCAACAGCGTCGGCGGGATGAGCGGCCGGGTCATCACCGGATGGGTCGCGCAGGAGTGGGGCTGGCGGGTCGCCGTCGGCGTGATCGGCGTGGTGGCGGTGGCGTGCGCGGTGGCCTTCCGGCTGCTGCTGCCGGCGCCGCGGCACTTCCGGCCGGGCTCGCTGCGCCCGCGCGTGCTGGTGCGCACCGTCCGGGGCCACCTGGCCGACCCGCTGCTGCGACGCCTGTACGCGATCGGCGCGCTGTTCATGACGGTGTTCGGCGGTGTGTACACGGTCATCGGGTACCGCCTGACCGAGGCGCCGTTCTCGCTCCCCCAGGGCGTCGTCGGCTCGATCTTCCTGGTCTACCTGGTCGGCACGGTCTCGGCGTCGGCGGCGGGGCGGCTGGTGGGCCGCCTGGGCCGCCGGGGCGCGCTGTACGCGGCGGGCGGGACCACCGCGGCCGGCCTGCTGCTGTCCCTGGGCGGCTCCCTGCCGCTGGTCCTGCTGGGCCTGGTGCTGATCACGGCGGGCTTCTTCGCGGGGCACGCGGTGGCGTCCTCGGCGGTCGGCAGGACGGCCACCGAGGGCCGCGCCCAGGCCTCCGCGCTGTACCAGTCCGCCTACTACGTCGGCTCCAGCGCGGGCAGCACGGTCGGCGCGCTCGCCTTCCACGCGGGCGGCTGGGCCGGGACGGTGGGCGTCGGCCTGGTGGCGGTGGCCGGGGTCGCGGCCATCACGCTGCTGGGCACGCGGGCGGCACGGGCGGAGCGGCGCCTCGCGACCGCGTGAGGCGTCGCCCCGCACTCCGGACACGGCCCTGCGAGCTGCGCTTTCGCGCACGTGGGGGGCCGTTGTCAGTGGGCTGCTGTAGCTTCCGAAGTGCTGGGTACGAAGGAAGCCACAGGGGTGGGTGGACGATGACGAACGGCACGGCGACGACGACGGACCTGGACGCCAGGCTGGAGGCGTACCGGGTCGAACTGACCGGGTACTGCTACCGGATGCTCGGCTCCTCCTTCGAGGCGGAGGACGCGGTGCAGGACACGATGATCCGCGCCTGGCGCAGCTACGAGAAGTTCGAGGGCCGCTCCAGCCTGCGCTCCTGGCTGTACCGCATCGCGACCAACGTCTGCCTGGACATGCTGACGGCCGGCAACAAGCGCGCCCGGCCGATGGACCTGACGGAGTCCACGCCGCTCGCCCGGGCGGCCCTCTCCCCGCGTCCGGACAACACCTGGCTCGAACCGGTACCGGACGCGCGGGTGCTGCCCACGACGGACGACCCGGCGGAGGCGGCGGTCGCCAAGGAGTCGGTGCGGCTGGCCTTCATGGCCGCGCTGCAGCAACTGCCGGCCAAGCAGCGGGCGGTGCTGATCCTGCGCGAGGTGCTGGCCTGGAAGGCGAGCGAGGTCGCCGAGCTGCTCGAGACCTCGGTCGCCTCGGTCAACAGCGCGCTCCAGCGGGCCCGGGCGACGCTCGCCGAGCGGCCCCAGCCGGGCGCCGACGCGTCGGTCTCGGACCCTCTGAACGAGGAGCAGCAGAAGCTGCTCGAGCGCTATGTGGCGGCGTTCGAGGGGTACGACATGTCGGCGCTGACCGCGCTGCTGCACGAGGACGCCGTCATGACGATGCCGCCGTTCGACCTGTGGCTGACCGGCGCCGACGACATCACGGGCTTCATGACGACGCTGGGCGCCCCCTGCGCGGGTTCGCGGCTGGTGCCGGTCCAGGTCAACGGCCTGCCCGGGTTCGCGCAGTACAAGCCCGACCCGGAGGCCGGCGGCTTCACCCCGTGGGCGGTCCAGGTGCTGGAGATCTCAGACGACCGGATCACCGGGTTCCACTGCTTCCTCGACACCAAGCGGTGGTTCCCGCTGTTCGGGCTGCCCCTCCACCTCGAAGCGGAGCCCGACCAGGTCGAGCAGGGCGCATAGGGCGGGGTCGGGGTCGCGCAGCCGGATCCGGCCCCCGGCCCGCCGGGCCGTGAGCTGGAGCCGGGCGATCAGGTTCACGGCGGCGAGCCCCGGCGGACCGAGGCCGCCCACATCGCATACGACCACCCGGTCCGCGCCGCGTTCCAGCAGCGCACGCAGCGCCTCGCAGGGCCCGCTCACCTCGTCCCGGGTGGCGGGTCCGTGCAGCACGAGTACGGGCGGTGTCATGGCGTCCACGATCGGTAGACCGGGCGGGGGCGCGGAACTCATCGCGGACGCCGGTGCGCGGGGCGGCGGCGGGCACCGGCAGGGATCACATTGACCCGGGTGCGGCCTTCCCCGGAGGGTTGGCCGTATGTGCCGTAGATCATCCCCGCCCGCGCTGTCCGGTGCCGTGCCCTCCGGCGAGGAGCCGCCGTGCAGGGGGTGCTGAGCGGGTTCGCGGTGATCGCCGTGGTCATCGGCGTCGGCTACGTCCTCGGCCGGCGGGGGCGTCTCGGCACGCAGGGCAGCGAGGTCCTGACCACGCTCGCGTTCCACGTGGCGTCCCCGGCCCTGCTGTTCACCACGCTCGCCCGGGCCGACCTGTCGGTGGTCTTCTCCGGCCGGCTCCTGGTCACGGCGCTGAGCACGGCGGCGGTGGCGGGCGTCTTCGTGGCGGTGGGTGCCGTACGCCGCTGGGGCGTGGGCCGCACCACGATCGGTGCCCTGTGCGCCGGCTACGTCAACTCGGGCAACCTCGGCATCCCGATCGCCGTGTACGTCCTGGGGGACGCCTCCCTCGTGGCGCCGGTGCTGCTCTTCCAGCTCGTCGGGGTGACGCCGGTGGCCCTCACGATCCTCGACCTGACCACCACGGGTGAGAAGGGCCCGCTGTGGCGGCGGCTGCTCACGCCGTTGCGCAATCCGGTCGCGGTGGGGTCACTGGCGGGGGTGGTGGTGTCCGCGACCGGGGTGGAGGTCCCGGGACCGGTCATGGATCCGGTGACGCTGATCGGCAACATGGCGGTTCCGGCGGTGCTTCTCGCCTTCGGCATCTCGCTGCGCGGCAGCACGCTCCCTCTGCGGGGCGGCGAGCGCGGCGCGGTGCTGCTCGCCGTGGCGCTGAAGTCGTTCGTCCAGCCGGCGGTGACCTGGGCGCTGGCGGCGGGGGTCTTCGGGCTGCGCGGGGCTCAGCTGCTGGACGTGGTGGTGACGTCGGCGCTGCCGGCCGCGCAGAACCTCTTCACCTACGCGAGCAGGTACCGGGTCGGCGAGACCCTGGCCAGGGAGGCGATCCTGGTGTCCACGGTGCTGTCGGTGCCGGTGCTGGTGGTGGTGGCGGCGTTGCTGGGGTGACTCGGGGCCCGGGGAACTCGCCGGTGTCGATGACCAGGTCGAAGGGGGCGGGGAGCTTGACCGGCTCGCCGGACTCCGCCGTGCTCAAGGGGCGGTGGACGTCGCCCTCCGGTTCACCGCAGAGCGTCGCGGCCGGGCCGTCGGGGCCCAGCGGTCGACGAGGAGGTACAGCGGGATGCCCGCGGTGGCGTAGGCGACGGGCTTGCTG
>NZ_JAPSKQ010000156.1:12606-14916 GCF_031181555.1 Streptomyces sp.
CTTGCTGCCCTCGGGCCACTCCGTCTCCTCCCAGAACCGGACGAGGTCGTCCCGGTTCTGGTCGGGCTCCTGGCTGACGGTGAGTGCGCTCACGGCGGTCTCCTGTCGGTGCGTCACCGATGCCGGCGTGCCGAACGGGACCGGCGGCGGTCCGCCGGTCCCGTTCGCCCGATCGAGGAAACCCCAGGTCAGGCGATACGTTCCAGCACCACCGGCGACGGCGTGAAAGCCGTGCCGGGGGGAGCGATGTCGTACGCGCCCTCGACCGCCGCGAGGGCGTACTCGAAGCGCTCGGGCGTGTCCGTGTGGAGGGTCAGCAGGGGCTGGCCCTCCGTCACCGTGGCGCCGGGCTTGGCGTGCAGCTCCACGCCCGCCCCGGCCTGCACCGGGTCCTCCTTGCGGGCGCGGCCCGCGCCGAGGCGCCAGGCGGCGACGCCGATGTCGTAGGCGTCCAGGCGGGTCAGGACGCCGGAGGCGGGCGCCTTCACCACGTGCTGCTCGCGGGCCGTCGGCAGGGGCGCGTCCGGGTCGCCGCCCTGGGCCGCGATCATGCGGCGCCACACGTCCATCGCGGAGCCGTCGGCCAGGGCCTTGGCCGGGTCGGCGTCCTTGATGCCGGCCGCGTCCAGCATTTCGCGGGCCAGGGCCAGGGTCAGCTCCACGACGTCCGCGGGGCCGCCGCCCGCCAGGACCTCCACCGACTCGCGGACCTCCAGCGCGTTGCCGGCGGTCAGGCCGAGCGGGGTCGCCATGTCGGTCAGCAGGGCGACCGTCCTCACCCCGTGGTCGGTGCCCAGGCCGACCATCGTGCGCGCCAGCTCGCGCGCGTCGTCGATCGTCTTCATGAAGGCGCCCGAGCCGACCTTCACGTCCAGGACCAGCGAACCCGTGCCCTCGGCGATCTTCTTCGACATGATCGAGGACGCGATCAGCGGGATCGCCTCCACCGTGCCGGTGACGTCGCGCAGGGCGTAGAGCTTCTTGTCGGCCGGGGCCAGGCCGTCGCCGGCCGCGCAGATCACCGCGCCGACGCCGTCCAGCACGGAGAGCATCTCCTCGTTGGACAGCAGGGCGCGCCAGCCGGGGATCGACTCCAGTTTGTCCAGCGTGCCGCCGGTGTGGCCGAGGCCGCGGCCGGACAGCTGGGGGACGGCCGCGCCGCAGGCCGCGACCAGCGGGGCCAGCGGAAGGGTGATCTTGTCGCCGACGCCGCCCGTGGAGTGCTTGTCGGCGGTGGGACGGGACAGGGACGAGAAGTCCATGCGCTCGCCGGAGGCGATCATCGCGGCCGTCCAGCGGGCGATCTCACGCCGGTTCATGCCGTTGAGCAGGATGGCCATGGCGAGGGCCGACATCTGCTCGTCGGCCACCTCGCCGCGGGTGTACGCGTCGATCACCCAGTCGATCTGCTCGTCGCCGAGCTCGCCGCGGTCCCGCTTGGTGCGGATGACGGAGATGGCGTCCATGGCCATGGGGGCGTTCCTTCCGAACGGTCAGAAAGTGCGCGGCCCCTCCGGACGAAGCAGAGGGGCCGCGCGGGAGTCACTTGGTGAGGTGCTGCGGGCCGAAGGCCTGGGGCAGCATCTCCGACAGCGGCAGGATTCCCGCCGGGGTCTCCAGCAGCAGTCCGGGTCCGCCGAACTCGTACAGCAGCTGGCGGCAGCGGCCGCACGGGACGAGGATCTCGCCGTCGCCGTCCACGCAGGTGAAGTGCGTGAGCCGGCCGCCCCCGGTGCGCTGCAGCTCGGAGACCAGTCCGCACTCGGCGCACAGGCCGAGCCCGTAGCTGGCGTTCTCGACGTTGCAGCCGGAGACCGTGCGCCCGTCGTCGACCAGGGCGGCGACGCCGACCGGGTACCCCGAGTAGGGGACGTAGGCGTGGGTCATGGCCTCCCGGGCGAGTGCGCGCAGCGCCTCCCAGTCGACGTCGGCCGCGGCCGTCCCGGGCGGGGTCACTTGCCCTGTCCCTTCCGGTACGGCATGCCGTCCGCCTTCGGCATCCGCAGCCGCTGGGCGGACAGGGCGAGGACGACGAGGGTGACGACGTACGGCGTGGCGGAGACGACCTGGTTGGGGACCTCGTTGGTGCCGGCGTACCAGGCGAAGACGAGGGCGCCGACGACCAGGGTGATCGCCGCGTGGACGTACTTCTTGCGGACGGCCAGCCAGATCGCGCCGATGACCAGCAGCAGGGCGCCGAGCAGCAGCAGGGCGTGCACGTTGGCGGAGCCGCCGCGCAGGTTGAGGCTGTCGGTGTAGCCGAAGAGGCCGGCGCCGATGGCGAGGCCGCCCGGCATCCAGTTGCCGAAG
>NZ_JAPSKQ010000157.1 GCF_031181555.1 Streptomyces sp.
CTGCGCGTCCGTGCCGGAACCCGAGTCGTCGACGGTCACGCGTTGCTGCCCTTCCGATCTGCCACGGCCATGTATCGACCGGCCTCAACTCTACGGCAGGTGTGCGCCAGCTCACTCCGTTCGGTTGAGCCGGCGGTGAGGCGACCGGCGCCCCTCCGCACCCGGTGCCGGTGCGGGGCCGGGGTGGGCACGTGCCCCGGCGTCGTCCTGGTGTCCGGGGTCGGTGCGGGCCGGGATGCGGGTCGCGCAGCCCGGCGCCACCGGGGCCCCGCCGCCCACCCGTGCCGCCCGGGGGCACCCCCTGCTCGGAGAGCTCGGGGGAGGCACTGCTGCCCGCGGGGAGGCGGGCCGGCAGCCGCGTACGGCGGGAAGGGGACGGGGCGGGGGCGTCCGCCCGCAGCGGCCGGCGCGTCAACGACCGCACCCCGTCGAGTCACCGGTTCCGCGCCGGACCGAGGACGGGCACCCCCGACGCGGCCCCGACCCACCCACCGGACCGTGGGCGCTGCACCGGCCTCCCCACCGGAGCCGCGGCCGCGCCGCAGGCATCCGACGCGCACCCCCACCCACCCGCACCCGGACCCGCTCAGCACGCCGCAGGCGTCCGCACCCCCGCCCACCCGCTCAAGCGGAGCGCAAGTGCACGATGTCCCCCGCCCCCACGGGCTCCTGCACCCCCGCCTCGGTGGCGAGCACCAGCCGCCCGTCCCCGTCCACGGCGACCGCCTCCCCCACCACCGACCGCTCCCCCGGCAGCTCCGCCCGCACCACCCGTCCGAGCGTCGCGCACCCCGCCGCGTACGTCTCCTGCAGACCGCACGCCGCGGGATCGCCCCCGGCAGCCCGCCACCGTCCGTACCACTCCTCCAGCGCCCGCAGCATCCCCCGCAGCAGCGGGTCCCGGTCCGTGCTCACCGCCCCCGCCAGCGCCAGCGACCCGGCGGTGGGCACCGGCAGCTCATCGGCGCGCAGGGTGACGTTGATCCCGACCCCGATGACCACCCCGCCGTCCCCCGCCCGCTCCGCGAGGATCCCCCCGGCCTTGCGTTCCTCACCGCCCACGGTCACCAGCACGTCGTTGGGCCACTTCAGCGCCGTGTCCACCCCCGCCGCCCGCGACAGCCCCGTCGCCACCGCGACCCCCGTCAGCAGCGGCAGCCATCCCCACCACGCCACCGGCACCTCGCGGGGCGTGAGCAGCACGGAGAAGAACAGCCCCGACCGGGGCGGCGCGGTCCACTGCCGGTCCAGCCGCCCCCGCCCGGCGGTCTGCTCCTCGGCGACGAGCACGGCCCCCTCCCCCGCCCGCCCCTCGGCCGCCCGCGCCACCAGATCGGAGTTGGTCGACCCGGTCCGCTGCACCACGTCCACCTGCGACCACAGCGACCCCTCCCGCACCAGGCCCCGGCGCAGCGCGCTCACATTGAGAGGAGGCCGGTCCAGGTCCGACCAACGATTTCCGAACGGCCCTGATGCATCTCGCGGTGTCATGCAACCCACCCTAGGTGTGGTAAACGCCGCACTGCCGATGGTGGGACCCCCCACTACGCTACGGATGAGTAACCGTCCCCCCTTTTGAGCAGGCAGGGAGCCGCATCCCGATGTCCGAGCCGGAAGAGCAGCAGCCTGACATCCACACGACCGCGGGCAAGCTCGCGGATCTGAAGCGTCGTATCGAAGAGGCGACGCACGCCGGCTCCGCACGCGCCGTCGAAAAGCAGCACGCCAAGGGCAAACTGACGGCCCGTGAGCGAATCGATCTCCTGCTCGACGAGGGGTCCTTCGTCGAGCTGGACGAGTTCGCCCGGCACCGGTCCACGAACTTCGGTCTCGACGCCAACCGCCCCTACGGCGACGGCGTCGTCACCGGCTACGGCACCGTCGACGGCCGCCCGGTCGCCGTGTTCTCGCAGGACTTCACCGTCTTCGGCGGCGCCCTCGGCGAGGTCTACGGCCAGAAGATCGTCAAGGTCATGGACTTCGCGCTGAAGACCGGCTGCCCGGTCATCGGCATCAACGACTCCGGCGGCGCCCGCATCCAGGAGGGCGTGGCCTCCCTCGGCGCCTACGGCGAGATCTTCCGCCGCAACACCCACGCCTCCGGCGTGATCCCGCAGATCAGCCTGGTCGTCGGCCCGTGCGCGGGCGGCGCGGTGTACTCCCCCGCGATCACCGACTTCACGATCATGGTCGACCAGACCTCGCACATGTTCATCACCGGCCCGGACGTCATCAAGACGGTCACCGGCGAGGACGTCGGCTTCGAGGAGCTGGGCGGCGCCCGCACCCACAACACCGCGTCGGGCGTGGCCCACCACATGGCCGGGGACGAGAAGGACGCCATCGAGTACGTCAAGCAGCTGCTGTCGTACCTGCCGTCCAACAACCTCTCCGAGCCCCCGGCGTTCCCGGAGGAGGCCGACCTCACGGTCACCGACGAGGACCTCGAGCTGGACACGGTCGTGCCGGACAGCGCGAACCAGCCGTACGACATGCACACGGTGATCGAGCACGTCCTGGACGACGCCGAGTTCTTCGAGACCCAGCCGCTGTTCGCGCCGAACATCCTGACCGGTTTCGGCCGCGTCGAGGGCCACCCCGTCGGCATCGTCGCCAACCAGCCGATGCAGTTCGCCGGCTGCCTCGACATCACCGCCTCCGAGAAGGCCGCCCGCTTCGTCCGCACCTGCGACGCCTTCAACGTCCCGGTCATCACCTTCGTCGACGTCCCCGGCTTCCTGCCCGGCGTGGACCAGGAGCACGACGGCATCATCCGGCGCGGCGCCAAGCTGATCTACGCCTACGCCGAGGCCACCGTCCCCCTCATCACCGTCATCACCCGCAAGGCCTTCGGCGGTGCCTACGACGTCATGGGCTCCAAGCACCTGGGCGCCGACCTCAACCTCGCCTGGCCGACCGCCCAGATCGCGGTGATGGGCGCGCAGGGCGCCGTCAACATCCTGCACCGCCGCACCATCGCCGAATCGGATGATCCGGAGGCGACCCGTGCCCGTCTGATGCAGGAGTACGAGGACACCCTCCTCAACCCCTACGTCGCGGCCGAGCGCGGCTACGTCGACGCGGTGATCATGCCGTCCGACACCCGCCGGCACATCGTGCGGGGCCTGCGTCAGCTGCGCACGAAGCGGGAATCACTGCCTCCGAAGAAGCACGGCAACATCCCCCTGTAGCCCGTCCCCACCGATCGATGGGAAGCACCATGACGATCAAGGTCGTACGGGGCAACCCGACCCCGGAGGAGCTGGCCGCCGCACTGGCGGTGGTCCGCGCCCGCGCCGCGGCGGCGTCCGCCATGCCGTCCGGCGCGCCCGCTCCCCGCGACTCCTGGTCCGCCCCGTCCCGCATCGCGGCGAACCGTCTGCCCCAGCCGGGGCCGACGGCGTGGTCGCGGACGTACTGGCCGGGCGCGTAGCACACGCCCCTCGTACCGGGCCCCGTCCGAGCGGGAAGTTGAGTACGCGTACTCAGGCGCGCGCTCGGGCCGGGGCCGGACGATGGAAGGCATGCTGTGGTCCGACCCCGAGAACGAGCCGCCGGAAGAGCTGCGGGACATGCAGGTGATGCTGCGGCGGCTGGGCGTTCTCATGGCGCTGGCCATGGTCCTGGCGATGCTCGTGATCGGCGTGAGGTGAGGCATCCGGGCGACGTCGATACGCTGATCGCATGACAGATCAGCCGCGCCGCCGCCTCGTGCTCGCCTCCCAGTCCCCCGCCCGGCTCGGACTGCTCCGCCAGGCCGGGTTCGCCCCCGAGGTGATCGTCAGCGGGGTCGACGAGGACGCCGTCACCGCCCCCACCCCCGCCGAGCTGGCGCTCGCCCTGGCCGAGGCCAAGGCGTCCGTCGTCGCCGCGAAGCCCGAGGTCAAGGGCGCGCTGGTGATCGGCTGCGACTCGGTCCTCGAACTGGACGGGCAGGCCCTCGGCAAGCCCGCGGACGCCGAGGAGGCCACCGCGCGCTGGAAGGCCATGCGGGGCCGCGCGGGCACGCTCCAGACCGGCCACTGCGTCTACGACACCCTCAGCGGCCGTTACGCCTCCGCCACCGCCTCCACCGTCGTCCGCTTCGGCGATCCCACCGACGAGGAGATCGCCGCCTACGTGGCCTCCGGCGAACCCCTCCACGTCGCCGGGGCGTTCACCCTGGACGGCCGCTCGGCCCCGTTCATCGACGGCATCGACGGCGACCACGGCAACGTCATCGGCCTCAGCCTGCCGCTGGTGCGCCGCCTGCTGGCCGAGCTGGGCGTGGGCATCACGGAGCTGTGGGCGCCGCCGGAGGCGTGACCGGCGAGCCGGCACCACCGGCGCCGTCCTCGGGTCCGGTGCCGGTGCCGGGGCCCGCGCCGGCGGGCTCCTCCGGACGGTGGTCGTACGTCATCAGCAGCAGTACGACCAGGCCCAGCGCCGCCACCACGACCAGGAACGCGGTCGGGCCGACCAGTCCCCATGCGACCGCGCCCAGCAGCCCGTGCACCACGGCGGCGCTGATCAGCAGCACCCGGCCGAGTCCGGCGGGGGCGCGGTCGCGCACGGCGACCAGCAGGGCCACCAGGCCGCACAGCGCGAAGTAGAGCCCGAAGACGATCCCGCCGGTCTTCGAGGACACCGCCATCACGTGCGGGTCGAGGCCGGCCAGCGACATGTCCTGCCGGTCGACGACGACGCCCAGGAACCAGTTCAGCGCCGCCACGCCGAGCGCCTCGGCGAACAGCACGAGCGCCACGGCCCACGCCACCGGTCTGCGCACCACCGCTCCCCGCCCCCTTTCGAGCACGCCTGCGGTTACCCCGAGTATGTTCGGGCCGACGCGAACGCTACAGGGGGGTCCTCCCTGCCCGTTAAGAGCTTGGGGGAGGGTGAACGCGGGGACAAGGGTCCTGCGGAGGGCAAAGAATCATTGGGCCATTCGTAGGGACTCCACAAAGAAACGGAGTGGGCCGCGGCACGCTCTCACAGAGACCTTGACCACAGGGGACGGCTAGGGTTTCCGGGAGGAGTCCTGCGTATCGCGGTGCGACAAGGGATTTCCCGGGTCGAGCAAGCCTCGCATCACGCTCCGTGTGGGCAAGCTCACCACTGGGGACGGGTCGAAGTGCCGTGTCGGCAGTCCCTAAACTCGGCTTGTTTCAAGGAGGGAGCCTCAATCGTGCGCAAGGTGCTCATCGCCAACCGTGGCGAAATCGCTGTCCGCGTGGCCCGGGCCTGCCGGGATGCCGGTATCACGAGCGTTGCCGTCTACGCCGACCCGGACCGGGACGCTCTGCATGTCCGCGCCGCGGATGAGGCGTTCGCCCTGGGCGGTGACACCCCGGCCACCAGCTACCTGGACATGGACAAGGTGCTGAAGGCCGCGCGTGAGTCCGGCGCGGACGCCGTCCACCCCGGCTACGGCTTCCTCTCCGAGAACGCCGACTTCGCGCAGGCGGTGCTGGACGCGGGCCTGATCTGGATCGGCCCGCCGCCGCAGGCCATCCGCGACCTGGGTGACAAGGTCGCCGCCCGGCACATCGCCCAGCGCGCCGGCGCCCCCCTCGTCGCCGGCACCCCCGACCCGGTCTCGGGTGCGGAGGAGGTCGTCGCCTTCGCGGAGGAGCACGGCCTGCCGATCGCCATCAAGGCGGCCTTCGGTGGCGGCGGGCGCGGCCTGAAGGTGGCCCGCACCCTGGAGGAGGTCCCGGAGCTGTACGACTCCGCGGTGCGCGAGGCGGTCGCCGCCTTCGGCCGCGGTGAATGCTTCGTCGAGCGTTACCTCGACAAGCCGCGGCACGTGGAGACGCAGTGCCTGGCCGACCGGCACGGCAACGTGGTCGTGGTCTCCACCCGTGACTGCTCGCTGCAGCGCCGGCACCAGAAGCTGGTCGAGGAGGCGCCGGCGCCGTTCCTGTCCGAGGCGCAGGTGGCCGAGCTGTACCGCGCCTCCAAGGCGATCCTGAAGGAGGCCGGCTACGTCGGCGCCGGCACGGTGGAGTTCCTGGTCGGCCTCGACGGCACGATCTCCTTCCTGGAGGTCAACACCCGCCTGCAGGTCGAGCACCCGGTGACCGAGGAGGTCGCCGGCATCGACCTGGTGCGCGAGATGTTCCGCATCGCCGACGGCGAGGAGCTCGGCTACGACGACCCGGTGCTGCGCGGCCACTCCTTCGAGTTCCGCATCAACGGCGAGGACCCGGGCCGGGGCTTCCTGCCCGCCCCGGGGACGGTCACCACGTTCGCCCCGCCGTCGGGTCCGGGCGTGCGCCTGGACGCGGGCGTGGAGTCCGGCAGCGTGATCGGCCCGGCCTGGGACTCCCTGCTGGCCAAGCTGATCGTCACCGGCCGCACCCGCAAGGAGGCGCTGGAGCGCGCCGCCCGTGCCCTGGAGGAGTTCCGGGTCGAGGGCATGGCCACGGCCATCCCGTTCCACCGCGCGGTGGTCAAGGACCCGGCGTTCGCCCCCGAGCTCACCGGTTCGGCCGATCCGTTCACGGTGCACACCCGCTGGATCGAGACCGAGTTCGTCAACGAGATCAAGCCGTTCACCGCCCCCACCGACACCGCGGAGGCCGACGAGGACGCGGGCCGCGAGACGGTCGTCGTCGAGGTCGGCGGCAAGCGTCTGGAGGTGTCCCTGCCGGCCTCGCTGGGCATGTCCCTGGCCCGCACCGGCCTGGCGGCGGGTGCGAAGCCCAAGCGCCGGGCGGCGAAGAAGTCCGGCCCCGTCGCCTCGGGCGACACCCTCGCCTCCCCGATGCAGGGCACCATCGTCAAGATCGCCGTGGAGGAGGGCCAGGAGGTCAAGGAGGGCGACCTGGTCGTCGTCCTGGAGGCCATGAAGATGGAACAGCCCCTCAACGCCCACAAGTCCGGCACCATCAAGGGCCTGGGCGCCGAGGTCGGGGCCTCCGTCACCTCCGGCGCCGCGATCTGCGAGATCAAGGACTGAGCGGCATCACGTGGCAGGGCGCCCGGCGGACCGATCGAGGATCCGCCGGGCGCCCTGCGCGTGCGGGCCCGCCGGGGATCCGGCGATGAGCGACGACGACGCGTACGGCGAAGTGGTCCGGCGGGCCGAGAAGGCCACGCGGCTCGGCTGGACGGCGATCGCGGGAGTGACCGGGCTGCTCGTCCTCGCCCTGGTCGTCGCGATCGCGCTCCTCCTGGTGACGGCGGTCGCCATGGCCCGCCTCGTGGTCGGCCGGGGCTGACCCGGCCCCGCCCTCACCGCCTGCGCAGATCCGCCACTCTGGCCCGTTCCGCGCCCGTCTGCTGCTCGGTTCCCAGGGCCACGGCCGAGCGGAGCCCCGGGCCCTGGCGGCGCGGTCCGGGGAGGGGCACGTCGCGGCGCGGCCGGCCCGCCGGGGGGCCGTCACCCCCCGAGCCCGCGGAACCCCCCGGCGCCCCGGCGACGGAAATCTGCACGCCCTGGTCGGCGAGCGCCTGGAGCTCGGTGGCCGCGCGGTCGTCGTGGGCGGGCGGCTCGTCCGTCACGAGACGGGTGATGAGGTCCGTGGGCACGGTCTGGAACATGGTGTCCGTGCCGAGCTTGGTGTGGTCGGCGAGGACCACCACCTCCGCCGCGGCCTGCACCAGCGCCCGGTCGACCGAGGCCGACAGCATGTTGGACGTGGAGAGCCCCCGTTCGGCGGTCAGCCCGCTCCCGGACAGGAAGGCCCGGGACACCCGCAGTCCCTGGAGGGACTGTTCGGCACCGCTGCCGACGAGGGCGTAGTTCGAGCCGCGGAGCGTACCGCCGGTCATCACCACCTCCACCCGGTTGGCGTGGGCCAGGGCCTGGGCGACCAGCAGGGAGTTGGTGACGACGGTCAGCCCGGGCACCCGGGCCAGCCGGCGCGCCAGCTCCTGTGTGGTGGTGCCCGCGCCGACCACGATGGCCTCGCCCTCTTCCACGAAGTTCGCGGCGAGGTCGGCGATGGCGGTCTTCTCGGCGGTCGCGAGATGTGACTTCTGCGGAAAACCGGACTCTCGCGTGAACCCGCCCGGCAGTACCGCACCGCCGTGCCGGCGGTCGAGGAGTCCTTCTGCCTCCAGCGCGCGCACGTCCCGCCGTACGGTCACTTCGGAGGTCTGGACGACGCGGGCGAGCTCACGGAGCGACACGGCCCCGTTCGCTCGCACCATTTCGAGGATCAATTGGCGACGTTCTGCAGCGAACACGAAACTGACAGTAACCCCAGCGACCGTCTGCTTTCAGCAGTTTGCGCTGAATAGCAGAAGTTGTTCGCAACGCGGCACGGGAAGTGGTATAGAACCCGGTCCCCGGCCATGCCGCCCGTACGGGCGGCGACGCGCCGTGACGTCAGGACAGCGTGGTGACCACGCCGTACACCCACACCGCGGCCGCCGGCCAGATCACCCACGGGTGCCCCAGCCGCCGGTGCCCGGCACCGCCCCGCGGACGGAGTTCCGGGTGGAGGGCCAGTACGGTCAGCAGGTCGGCGGCCTCCTGGGCCCCGTCCCTGAGCCGCAGCGCCCGGCACAGCGCCGGCGGGAGGAAGAAGCCCGCGACCAGCCAGGGCTCGTCCTGGTCCTTGAGCCGGATGCCCAGGCGGCCGAAGCGGCCGACGTCGACCCGCTCGATCCGCTCCCAGTCCACGTGACGGGTCGAACCCGCCCGGCGCACCCAGATCCCCGGGCGGTGCGCCACCACGCCCCAGTTGCCGACCGCGCAGGCGAAACACGCCCAGATCAGGGTCACCCCGGCCTGGAGCAGCAGCCACTCCAGGACGCCCCGCACGCCCGGCGCGAGCGGTTCGGCGAGCCGGCTGTAATGGACGGTCTTCCCCAGCAGCAGCGCGGCCACCAGCAGGCCGCCCCAGCGGGCCCGCCACACGACCGGCTCCCCGACCGGCGCCCACTCCTGGGCACGCGATCGCAGACGCTCCACGCGTTCCTTCCGGGCGACGAGCATGCGGTCCGCACGGTTCCCGGGTCTCACCTCTCCCATGGCCTCATCAAGCCACACGGCGCCCCGGGTCCGGCAGTCCGGCTCCCGGCAGGCGCCGCCCCCGCTGCCTGCCGGATCCCGGCAAACGACGGGAAGCGGCGGTCACGCCTCCGCGCCCGACTTCCGGGTGTGCAGCTGGCGCGCCACCTCGGCGATCGAACCCGACAGCGAGGGATAGACCGTGAAGGCGTTCGCGATCTGTTCCACCGTCAGGTTGTTGTCGACCGCGATCGAGATGGGGTGGATGAGTTCCGAGGCGCGCGGCGCGACGACGACGCCGCCCACCACGATGCCGGTGCCCGGCCGGCAGAAGATCTTGACGAAGCCGTCGCGGATGCCCTGCATCTTCGCGCGGGGATTGCGCAGCAGCGGCAGCTTCACGACCCGGGCGTCGATCTTGCCGGCGTCCACGTCGGCCTGGGTGTAGCCGACGGTGGCGATCTCGGGGTCGGTGAAGACGTTCGACGAGACGGTCTTCAGGTTCAGCGGGGCGACCGCGTCGCCGAGGAAGTGGTACATGGCGATGCGCCCCTGCATGGCGGCCACCGAGGCCAGCGCGAACACACCGGTCACGTCACCGGCGGCGTACACGCCCGGAGCCGTGGTCCGGGACACCTTGTCGGTCCAGATGTGCCCGGAGTCGCGCAGCCTGACCCCGGCCTCCTCGAGCCCCATGCCCGCGGAGTTCGGGACGGCGCCGACGGCCATCAGACAGTGCGAGCCGGTGATCACGCGCCCGTCGGCGAGGGTCACCTCCACCCGGTCGCCGACCCGCTTCGCGGACTGCGCCCGCGAGCGCGCCATGACGTTCATGCCCCGCCGGCGGAAGACGTCCTCCAGCACAGCGGCGGCGTCCGGGTCCTCGCCCGGCAGCACCCGGTCGCGCGACGACACGAGCGTCACCTTGGAGCCGAGCGCCTGGTAGGCACCGGCGAACTCGGCGCCCGTGACACCGGATCCGACCACGATGAGCTCCTCGGGGAGCTCGTTCAGGTCGTACACCTGGGTCCAGTTCAGGATCCGCTCGCCGTCGGGCCTGGCGTCGGGCAGCTCACGCGGGTGCCCGCCCGTGGCGATGAGCACGGCGTCCGCGACGAGCGTCTCCTCGGTCCCGTCGGCGGCGCGCACCACGACCTTGCGCGACCCGTCGAGGGCCTGCATGCCCTCCAGGCGCCCGCGCCCGCGCAGCACGCGCGCGCCGGCCCGGGTCACGGACGCGGTGATGTCGTGCGACTGGGCCAGGGCGAGCCGCTTCACACGCCGGTTGACCTTGCCCAGGTCCACGCCGACCACCCGGGCGGCCTGTTCGATGTGCGGGGTGTCGTCGGCGACGATGATGCCCAGCTCCTCGTACGAGGAGTCGAAGGTGGTCATCACCTCGGCCGTGGCGATCAGGGTCTTCGACGGCACGCAGTCGGTGAGCACCGACGCCCCGCCCAGACCGTCGCAGTCGACGACGGTCACCTCCGCGCCGAGCTGCGCGGCGACCAGCGCCGCTTCGTATCCGCCGGGTCCGCCACCGATGATCACGATCCGAGTCACGTACTCCATTGTCCCGCACACTTCACTGTGCGACCGCCCGGGGGCCCACCCGTGGCCCCGCTGTTACCGGAGTGACCCCCGTCGCCACTGCCGTACCCTTCCCCCATGTCGCTCTACGCCGCGTACGCCGGCAACCTCGACGCGCGGCTGATGTCCCGCCGCGCCCCGCACTCGCCGCTGCGCGCCACCGGCTGGCTGAACGGGTGGCGGCTGACGTTCGGGGGCGAGGGCTGGGGCCTCCCGCGCACGGGCGGGGACGAGGACCCGGGGAAGGGCGGGGAGGGCGCGCTGGCGACCCTCGTCGAGGACCCGCTGGCCCAGGTCTTCGTCGCGCTGTACGACATCGCCCCCATGGACGAGGAGACCCTGGACCGCTGGGAGGGCGTCGGCCTGGACATCCACCGCCGCACCCGCGTCCGCGTCCACACCCTGGACGGCGAGGAGCGGGCCTGGACGTACGTCCTCAACGCCTACGAGGGCGGCCTGCCCTCGGCCCGCTACCTGGGCGAGATCGCCGACGCGGCGGAGTCCGCGGGCGCACCCCACGACTACGTCATGGAGCTGCGCAAGCGCCCCTGCTGAGCGCGCTCCGACGGACTCCTCGTCGGAAACGACAAGGCAACGATCGCCACCCCGTGAGCTTCGGCATCTACGCGCGTAGGCGAATACCGGCTACCCTCATCGGCGTGAACGCTTCTCTTCTTCCGGACGACATCCAGGGCGACCCCTACGCCGCAGCCGACGCCGCCGCCGCGCACCTGCGCGAACTCACCGGCGCCGAGACCCACGACGTCGCCCTCGTGATGGGCTCCGGCTGGGCACCGGCCGTGGACGCCCTCGGTACTCCCGAGGCCGAGTTCCAGGTCACCGAGCTGCCCGGTTTCCCGCCGCCGGCGGTCGAGGGCCACGGGGGCAAGATCCGCTCGTACCGCATCGGCGCCAAGCGCGCCCTGGTCTTCCTGGGCCGCACCCACTACTACGAGGGCCGCGGGGTCGCCGCCGTCGCCCACGGCGTCCGCACCGCCGTGGCCGCCGGCGCCAAGACCGTCGTCCTGACCAACGGCTGCGGCGGCCTGCGCGCGGGCATGCGCCCCGGCCAGCCGGTCCTGATCAGCGACCACATCAACCTCACGGCCACCTCCCCCATCGTCGGCGCCAACTTCGTCGACCTCACGGACCTCTACTCCCCCCGCCTCCGCGCCCTCTGCAAGGAGATCGACCCCACCCTGGAGGAGGGCGTCTACGCCCAGTTCCCCGGCCCGCACTACGAGACCCCGGCCGAGATCCGCATGGCCCGCGTCATCGGCGCGGACCTGGTCGGCATGTCCACGGTCCTGGAGGCCATCGCCGCCCGTGAGGCGGGCGCCGAGATCCTGGGCATCTCCCTGGTCACCAACCTGGCCGCCGGCATGACGGGCGAACCCCTCAACCACGAGGAGGTCCTCCAGGCGGGACGCGACTCCGCCACCCGCATGGGCTCCTTGCTGGCCCAGGTCCTCGGCCGCCTGTAGAACGGGGTACCCCGTCGTCGTGCGGCGGGATCCGACCACGACGGCGGGCACCCGCCCACGGCGAGAACCGGGGACGGCAGCGGGCGGGGACGGCCGCCCGCGGCGGGAAGGGGACGGGGCGGGGGTGACCGCCCGCGGCGCCCGGCGCGTCGACGCGGGCGCGTCGGCAAGTGACCGGTTCCGCGCCGGACCGAGGACGGACACCCCGGCACGGGCCCCGCCCCGCCCACAGCCGTGGGTGCCACACGCACCCCCGGCGAACCCGCACACGCGCCGCAGGCACCGGACGCGCACCCCCTTCGAACCCGCACCGAGACACCCACCCCGCACGACGAGAGGCTGACCGACCGTGCAAGACGACCTCATCGCACGCGCCAAGGCCTGGCTGGCCGAGGACCCCGACGCGGACACCCGCGAGGAACTCGCCCGCCTCATCGACGCCGAGGACCACGCCGAGCTCGCCGCGCGCTTCGGCGGCACCCTCCAGTTCGGCACCGCCGGCCTCCGCGGCGAACTCGGCGCCGGCCCGATGCGCATGAACCGCTCCGTCGTCATCCGCGCCGCCGCCGGCCTCGCCGCGTACCTGAAGAAGAACGGCCACGGCGACGGCCTCGTCGTCATCGGCTACGACGCCCGCCACAAGTCCGCCGACTTCGCCCGCGACACCGCCGCCGTCATGACCGGCGCCGGCCTCAGGGCGGCCGTCCTCCCCCGCCCCCTCCCCACGCCCGTCCTCGCCTTCGCCATCAGGCACCTCGGCGCGGTCGCCGGCGTGGAGGTCACCGCGAGCCACAACCCGCCCCGCGACAACGGCTACAAGGTGTACCTCGGGGACGGCTCCCAGATCGTCCCCCCGGCCGACGCGGAGATCGCCGACGAGATCGCCGCCGTCGCCTCCCTCACCACGGTCCCCCGCCCCACGGAAGGCTGGGAGACCCTCGACGACACCGTCCTGGACGCCTACCTCGCCCGCACGGACGCCGTCCTGGCCGAGGACTCCCCCCGCACCGCCCGCACCGTCTACACGGCCATGCACGGCGTCGGCAAGGGCGTCCTGCTCGCCGCCTTCGCCCGCGCCGGTTTCCCGGCCCCCGACCTCGTCGCCGAGCAGGCCGAACCCGACCCGGAGTTCCCGACCGTCGCGTTCCCCAACCCGGAGGAGCCCGGCGCGATGGACCTCGCCTTCGCGAAGGCCCGCGAGACCGGGCCCGACCTGGTGATCGCCAACGACCCGGACGCCGACCGCTGCGCCGCGGCCGTCAGGGACGGGGACGACTGGCGCATGCTGCGCGGCGACGAGGTCGGCGCCCTGCTCGCCGCCCACCTGGTCCGCCGCGGAGCGACCGGCACGTTCGCCGAGTCGATCGTGTCGTCCTCCCTCCTCGGCCGGATCGCGGAGAAGGCCGGCCTCCCCCACGAGGAGACCCTGACCGGCTTCAAGTGGATCGCCCGTGTCGAGGGCCTGCGTTACGGCTACGAGGAGGCGCTGGGCTACTGCGTCGACCCGGACGGCGTGCGCGACAAGGACGGCATCACGGCGGCCCTCCTCCTCGCGGAACTGGCCTCCGTGCTGAAGGCCGAGGGCCGCGGCCTCCCGGACCTCCTCGACGACCTCGCCGTGGAGCACGGCCTGCACGCCACCGACCAGCTCGCGGTCCGCGTCCAGGACCTCTCCCGCATCGCGGCCGCGATGCGCCGCCTGCGCGAGCAGCCCCCGGCCGAGCTGGCGGGCCTGCGGGTCACCGACGCCGAGGACCTGACCCGGGGCACGGACCGGCTCCCGCCCACGGACGGCCTGCGCTACACCCTGGACGGCGCCCGGGTGATCGTCCGCCCCAGCGGCACGGAACCCAAGCTGAAGTGCTACCTGGAGGTGGTGGTCCCGGTCGCCGCGAGGAGCGACCTCCCCGCGGCCCGCGCGACGGCGACGGAGTTGCTGGCCGCGCTCAAGCGGGACCTGGCACGGGCGGCCGGCATCTGAGAAACCCGCCGGGGCCCGTGGGCACGCGCCGCCCGGTGGGGCGGCGCGGACCACGGGCCCCGAAACGACCCGTGGGCACGCGCCCCGGGACGCCCCCGCGCCCCGGGACGGCCCGCCGCGCTCAGCCCACGGCGAGCAGGATCGCCAGCAGCACGGCGCCCGCGGCCACCGGCCCCGCGATCTCGTAGGCCCACCGCACGGTCACCTCGCCCTGGGCCCCCGGCTCCCCCTGCCGGGTCTCGTGCGTCTTCCTCAGCTCGTCCATGGCCTGGTCGGTCTCCGCCCGCTTCGGCACCCCGGTGACGGTCCCCGGGCCGAGCCCGAGGCCGGGGTCGCGCCCGGCGCGCCGGTCACCGCGCTCGCCGCGCGCGGCCTGCGCGTCCAGCCGGGCCTGGGCCCGCGACGCCCTCTTGCGGGCACGCAGCGAGACGGGCAGGGCCCACAGCTGGTACGTGGTGCCGGAGCCGTCGACGACCTCGTTGGTGAAACCGGAGCGCAGGGAGGCGACCTCCCCCCAGGGCAGCACGACGACGCGGAAGGGGTTGCGGACGCGCAGCCGGTCGTCGTTGACGAAGACGGCGGGGCGCAGGGTGTAGGCGACGACCAGGGGCACGACGAGGAGCATCACGGCGAGCGCCAGCCACGGCGTGCGGCCCTCCCCCGTGACCATCGCGTCGATGCCGAGCCACGCGACGAGGGCGAGCAGCAGCACACCGCCGGCGAGGCCCGCGGGCGAGCGGTAGATCCGGTCCTTGTACGGGATCACCGC
>NZ_JAPSKQ010000158.1:0-10011 GCF_031181555.1 Streptomyces sp.
ACCCGGCGGCGACTGACCGGGCCGGCCGTCAGGTGGTGACGCGTACCGTCTCCACCCAGTGCGGGGGCTGCGGTGCGTCGGGGCCGATCAGGGCCGCGATGAGACGGCAGGACGGAATCTCGTCGGGCCAGGGCGTGCAGCCGTCGGTGAGGACGACGACGACGGCCGGGCGGTCCCGGGTCGCGAGCGCGGCGGTGATGCCGACGCGCAGGTCCGTGCCGCCACCGCCGCCGAGGGTGATCTGCTCGGTGGCCGTCACCCGGGACACGGCGTGCACGTCGGCGTCGCACGCGAGGACGGTGACGCGGTTGCCCCGCACGCCGACCTCGCGCAGGACGCCCGTGACCTCTCCCAGCGCGGCCGCGAGTTCCGCGTCGCCCATCGAGCCCGAGGTGTCGACGACGACGGCCACCCGGGGCAGCGGACGGCGCAGGCTCGGGAGGACGACGCCGCGCAGCGCCGGTGTGCGGCGCGACGGGCGGCGGTAGGTGTAGTCGACGGCCCCGCCGGCCCACGCGGCGGCTTCCCGGACCGCGCCGGACAGCGCCTGCCGCCAGTCCACCGTGGGCTCCAGGACCTCCTCGGCCCAGCGCTGCCAGCCCGCGGGCAGGGTGCCGCGGGCGCGCTGGTGGGCGCGCATCGCCTCGGCGGTGTGCCGGCGCAGTGCCCGGGCCTCGGCCTCACCCAGCCGGGCGGGGCCGGCGGAGCCCGGGAGTTCCCAGGGCACCGGGCGGCCGTGGGCGCCCGGTCCGCAGTCGCACTCCCGCACACCGGGGGGCAGGTGCGGCAGGTACGCCTCGAACAACTGCCCGTCGGGCAGGCCGAGGAGGCGGGGCTCGACACGTCCGGCGGGCAGGCGCAGGCCGTCGGCGAGGAGGTCGTCGTTGATCTCGCAGTCCTGGGCGACGTTGACGCGGTGCCGGTCGCGCTGGTCGGCGGCGGGGAGCCGGTCGGCGCGGCCGTGGTGGTCGCGCAGCAGGTGCGCCGCCTCGTGCACCCAGACGCCCGCGAGTTCCTCCACGGGGGTCGCGTCGACGAAGGCGGGTGACACGTAGCAGCGCCAGTGGCGGTCCACCCCCATCGTCGGCACCTCACGGCTCGCCACGACGGTCAGGGCGTACAGGGCCGATGCCAGATAGGGCCGGTCGCTCGCCGCCCGGTAGCGGGCGGCGAGCAGTTTGGTCATGTCCAGGTTCCCGCGGGATTCCGTCATGCCTGCGGGCCTCACCGGCCGCCGGGCAGGGCCCCGGACATCTGCAGCAGGTCCAGGAACCCGTCGATGCCGGGAGGCACGGGCCAGTCGAGCCGGCGCATCGCCGCGAGGTCGGTGGCGGCCCGGGCGGCCACGTCCGGTACGCCCGCGTCCACGGCCTTGGCCAGGACCGCCCAGCCGGCCTCCCAGCGGGGCCGGGTGAGATCGCTCTGGATGGCGGCGACCACCGCGATGAGGAAGGCCAGCTGCCGGTCGCCGCGCTCGGGCAGGGCGAACGCGTCGGGGTCGGCGAGGACCCGCTCGGGGTCCGGAAGGTCGAGGTGCTCCAGGTAGGAGAGCAGTTCGATGCCCGCGCCGTCCCCGACGGCACCGGTGAGCGCGGCGGCCGTCGCCTCGCGGCCGGCGCCGGTCGCGTATGCCGTCGCGAGCAGCCGCAGCGCCATCTCCCAGGTCCGCGGGGACGGCCACGACCGGCCCCGGCTCTCGGCGTCGGCGGGTATGTGGTGGACCAGGCCCGGCCGGGCGGTGAGGAAACCGGAGACGGCGCCGCGGGCCCGCGCGACGGCACCGGGCACCTTGGCCGGATCGACCGCGGGGACGGCCGCCTCCGGCCACGTGCCGGCCATGCCGCGCGCGACCGTGGCGGGGTCGTGGGTCCAGTGGAGGTGGACGAAGCGGTTGGCGAGCGGCGGGCTGAGGTGCCAGCCGTCCGCGGCGCTCGACGGCGGGTTGGCGGCGGCGACGATGCGCACCGCCTCGGGCAGGACGAGGCTGCCGACCCGGCGTTCGAGGACGACCCGCAGCAGCGCCGCCTGCACGGCCGGTGGCGCGGAGGACAGTTCGTCGAAGAAGAGCAGGCCCCGTCCGGCACGGGTGAGCCGGACCGCCCAGTCGGGCGGGGCCATCGGCACACCGGTCACGGCCGGGTCGTCCCCGACGATCGGCAGCCCGGCGAAGTCCGACGGCTCGTGCACGCTGGCGATGACCGTCTCCAGCGGAAGGCCGAGTCCGGCGGCGAGCTGCTCCAGGCCGGCCGACTTGCCGATGCCCGGTTCGCCCCACAGCAGGACGGGCTGATTGGCCGTCACGGCCAGGGCGAGCGCCTCCAGTTGGGGGTTGGCCGCGGGTTCGGTGCGCCGTGTGCGCAGCCTGCCGACGAGGTCGTCGGCGGCGGCCAGCGGGTCCGCGCCGGTGCGGGGGGTGGGGGTGGTGTTCACAAGGGCACGTCCTCGCTGTCCGCCGCGTACTTGTCCATCCATTCGTCCCAACCGTCGCGGCCGAGGCCCGGATGCTCCTGCCGCACGCGGTCCCTGAGGAAGGCCAGGTCCGCACGCTTGTACTGGCGGACGACCTGAGCCAGCGAGAGTCCCGACTCGTCGACCACGTCGATCCGGGCACCGGCGGCGAGGAACACCTCCACGAGGGCCTTGGAACCGCCGTCGTTGACCGCCACGAACAGCGGTGTGCGGTCCCGGTGGTCCCGGGCCTCGAGGTCGAGCCCCTCCGCGAGCAGCCGGGGCAGGAGCAGGTCGTGGTCGAGCAGGTGCAGTACGTGGAGCAGCGAGCGTCCGCAGGCGTCGCGCACCCGGGGGTCCACGCCCGCGTCCAGGAGTTCGAGCACGCCGTGCGTGTCACCGTGCTGGGCGCGCAGGAACAGGTCCCGCCGCTGGGCGCGCAGGGCCTTCGGCAGCCGGCCGCTTCCCGAGGTCCACGCCTGCTGGACGGCGAAGCACCCGGCGACGGCGCCGCCGAAGGCGCGCAGGGCCCGCTCGCGCTGCTGTTCCTCGTCGCTGTGCGGCATGCGGAGCAGACCGCCCGCGCGGAAGCCCACCTCGTGCCATGCGCCACGGCATCTCACCCGGACGGGGGCGGGGAGGCCGGGGCCCGGCGGGCCCGCGGTCCCGTCGGCGATCCGGAGGGCGGGGAACAGTGCCTCGCGGACCAGCGGATGCAGGTGCTCCGGCGCGACTCCGCCGACGCGCATCAGGTCGAGGTCGGGGAGCCTGCGCCAGAGCGCTTCGGCCAGGAAGGGGACGTCCTCGGCCTCCTGCCGACCGACGAACCTGGCCCGTAGCCCGGCACCTCGCCCGGGGCCCGTCGGCTCCAGCAGGACCTTCGGCAGCCGGCTGCCGATGAGGAAGCGGTCCCCGACGCCCTCGTCCGCCAGCCGGCGGACCTCCGGCTCCAGACGGGTGTGATCGAGCGCGAGCCTGCCGAGGAGCAGCTCCGGATCGGCCCGGTACCACCCGGGACCGGTCGGGGGTGTCAGGTCGGCCTCGATCCCGGCCGCGGCGAAGGCCGCCTCGACCTCGCCCTTCTGATGCAGCAGGGTGACCCACTCGGCCCGTGCCGCCGCGTCGCCGGGGCCGGGATCGGCCGTGGGCAGCTCGTCCGTACCGCGCGGCCTGCCGTCGGGGTGGAAGAACGGCGGCCGTTCACGGCCGCCGCACCTCTCGAGCAGTTCGGCGGTGTGCCGTGCGTCCCACAGGTGCCGGGCGTACCGCCAGTCCTCGGTCCGGCGCCCGAAGACGCCGGCGGCCTTCTCGTCCTCGACCGTTTCGAAGCGCAGGGTGACGCGCTGCGGGCCCTCCAGCATCGCGGGCGTGGTGAGGTGGAGGTACGGCGTGCGGCGGCGTCCTTCGGCCGCCTCCACCGGCCGGTAGCGGGCGAGCACCACGGTCCGGTCGGTGCCGAGCGTGGTCCAGCCGCCCAGCACCCGGGGCAGGTGCCAGCGCACCAGGTCCGGGACCAGGTGGCGCAGATCCTCCTCCAGGGCCGCGGTGACGTCGTGGCCGCAGTGCTCGGCGACCTCCGCCAGGTCGATGGCGACGTCCACGCCGGCCGCCGCGCACGCCCCGCGCCAGTCACCGGCCGCGCGGCGTTCGGCGGCGTGCTCGATCATCCTCCGGGGCACCGCGTAGCGGCGGATCCGCCGCCAGCTCGCCGCATCCTCCGGTGGGAAGCAACGGGATTCCGGGCGGGGACTCACCGGTAGACACTTCCTATCGCGCGCAGGTCGGGATGGGCCCCGGTCACGGGCCGCAGGCGCTGGGTGAAGGCCCGCTTCACCTTCCGGGGCAGCCCGGGCCCCAGACCGACGTACTCCAGCGGTGAGTCGTCCGGCACCGCCTCCAGCAGGGACTTCGCGCCCCGCCCGGTGAGCCCGGTGTGGCACAGCTCCAGCCGGCGCAGCGGGCTGCCCGCGAGCGCGGCGGCCAGGGCGCGGGCGCCTTCGTCGCCGGTGGCGTTGGCGGGGGCGCCGAGGCTCCGCTCCGACATCGGCCGCCCCAGGTCGAGCGCCTCGATGCCGTCCAGGGCGTCGGCGAGGGCGCGCGCCCCGGCGGGGCCGATC
This sequence comes from Streptomyces sp., assembly GCF_031181555.1. Taxonomy (GTDB): domain Bacteria; phylum Actinomycetota; class Actinomycetes; order Streptomycetales; family Streptomycetaceae; genus Streptomyces; species Streptomyces fimbriatus. The sequence goes on from NZ_JAPSKQ010000158.1 coordinate 4,566, forward strand.
CCGTTGCCGCCGAGCCCCAGGCGCACCGGCCGTCCGGAGCCGGCCGCGGCCGCGAGGACGGCGGCGCCTTCGTCGCCGAGGTGGTTGGCGGGCAGGTACAGCTCGCGCACGCCCGCCTCGCGGATCAGCGCGGCCAGCAGCCCGGCGGCGTCGGCGGTCAGGCCGTTCCCGCCGAGGAAGAGGCGCTCGACCGGGCGCGGGCGGCCGGTGAGGGCGTCGAGCAGAGCGCGCAGCCCCTCGGCGGTGAGACCGGTGTTGACCAGGTCGAGGGTGCGCAGCGTGGTGTTGCGGCGGAGCATCGCGGCGAGCGCGAGGACGCCGTCGTCACCCACCGGATTGCGCTTGAGCCACAGGGCGCGGACGGTGCCGTCCGCCGACAGCGCGTCGGCGAGCGCGCCGACGCCTTCCGGGCCGATGCGGTTGCAGCCGAGGTAGAGCGTGTGCAGGCCGTGGCCGTCGCCGAGTGCCCGGGCGACCGTCGAGGCCCCTTCGTTCCCGATGGCGTTGGTGCCGAGCAGGACGTGCCGGGCGTGCGGTGAGGAGGCGGCGACGGGCATCAGGCGAGCGGCGCCGGCCGCTCCGAGCCCCTGCTTGCACAGGTCGACGCGCCCGTCCGCGCGCAGGGTGCCGAGCGGGAAGGTCTCGTCGGTCTCCACCGTTCGCGCCGACCGCAGCCGGGCCAGCAGCGGGTCCAGGCCGGCAGGGTCGCCGATCGGGATGTCCGGGTGCTCGATCGCCGGGCAGCGCACGGGTGTCGGCTGCGTCATCACCACTCCACCGGTCCGTCGCCGGTGCCCGGCTCGCCGAGGGCGGCATCGCCCTCCGCCCGCCCAGGACGGACCGACGCCAATCGACTTTCCTCCACGACAAGGACGGCAAGGCCGGTCGGATTCGAACCGACGTCCTCCAGCTTGATGCTCGGGCGCGACGACCTCTGCGCTACGGCCTTGCCGGGGAGATCATAGCCACATCCGCTTTGACGTTGATCACTTGCTGACGCCCTTGTCTCCCGGAGGCTCGACGTCCCGGTACCGAGGGGAAGGTCGCCCGGCCGGCACCTCGGTGAAAGTTATTGACAGGGAGTCAGTAAACCGCTGAAACTGACTTCCAGTCAGGGAATGTCTCCCTCCGCATGACCCGCATGACGACGAAGGGGCGCCGTATGACCACCCCTGTGCACGGCCTGGCCGGCGGGACCGTCGAACCGCCGCGAGCGCGCAGGGCGTTGGTGGCGGGGTCGGTGGGGAACTTCATCGAGTGGTACGAGTTCGGCGTCTACGGGTATTTCGCCACCATCATCGCCGCCAACTTCTTCACTCCCGAGGGCGGAAGCGAGGTCGAGGCGCTCGTCAAGACGTACGCGTCCTTCGCGCTCGCCTTCTTCTTCCGCCCGGTCGGCGCGGTGGTCTTCGGCCGCGTGGGCGACCGGATCGGACGGCGCCCCACGCTGATCCTCGTCGTCCTGCTGATGACCGTCGCCACCACCTTGATCGGGCTGCTGCCGACGCACGCCACGGTGGGTGCCGCGGCGCCCTGGCTGCTCACACTGCTGCGCGTCCTCCAGGGCCTGTCCGCGGGAGGGGAGTTCGGCGGTGCCGTCTCGATCATGACGGAGTTCGCCCCGCCCGGCAGGCGCGGCCTGTACGGGGCCTGGCAGTCCTTCACGGTGGCGCTCGGTCTGCTCGCCGGAGCCGGCATGGCGGCACTGCTGGCCACCGTGCTGAGCGAGTCCGAGCTCAACGGCTGGGGATGGCGGCTGCCGTTCCTGCTGACCCTGCCCCTGGGGCTCGCCGCCCTGTGGCTGCGGTTGAGGCTGGAGGAGACGCCCTCCTTCCGGCGCACCGCGCGGGCCCAGGCCCCGGACGCGGGAGGCGCCCCGCCCGGACCACCGGCCGCCGCCCCCGCACGTGAGGTCGCCAAGGCCATCGCGCTCGGCGCCGGGCGGCTCATGGGCTGGTCGGCGGCCGGCTACACCTTCCTGGTCGTCATGCCGTCCTATCTGCAGAACACGCTGAACGCGACGTTCCAGCAGGCCCTGACCGCCACGGTCCTCGCCAACCTGGGCTTCGCGGCCTCCATCCTCCCGGCGGGCGCGCTGAGCGACCGGATCGGCAGGCGTGCGGTGATGGTGACCGGGGCGGCGCTCGTGGCCGTCCTCGCGTTCCCCCTGCTGCACCTGCTGCAGGACCCCGCCGCCTCGACGGCCGCCAAGAGCCTCGCGGTGTTCGCCGCCGGCGCCGTCGTCGGCCTGATGGCGGGACCCGGGCCGGCGATGCTCGCCGAGATGTTCCCCACCCGTGCCCGCTACACCGGCCTCGGGCTGGCGTACTCGCTGTCCAACGCGGTCTTCTCCGGATGCGCGGGCCTGATCATCACCGAGGCGGTCGAACGGACCGGCGACATCGACATCCCCGCGTACTACGTGGTGGTGACCTGTGCCGTCAGCACCCTCGCCCTGCTCACCCTGCGCGGCGACGACCACCGTCGCGCGTTGCGCGACTGACAGCCGACGGACCGGGAAGGAGGTGCCGGAGTGCGGGTCATCGGGCTGATGTCGGGAACGTCCCACGACGCGGTCGACGCCGCCGCGGCCGATCTGACGCTCGAGGGGGACACCCTGCTGCTGAGGCCGCTCGGGATGGTGAGCGACCCCTATCCGGAAGAACTGCGCACCGCCCTGACCGCCGCGCTGCCCCCGGCGCGGACCACGATGCGGGAGGTGTGCCGGCTCGACACCCGGATCGGCCAGGCCTTCGCCGCGGTGGCCGTCCGGGCCGACCGGGAGCTGTGCGACGGCCGCGCCGATCTCGTCGTCTCGCACGGCCAGACGGTCTACCACTGGGTCGAGCGGGGCAGGGTGCACGGCACGCTGCAGATCGGCTCACCCGCCTGGATCGCCGAAGCCACCGGCTGCCCGGTGGTGTCCGATCTGCGCACCCGCGACGTCGCCGCCGGCGGCCAGGGCGCACCCCTGGTGAGCGTCGTCGACCTCATGTGGCTGCGGGGACGGCCCGGCACGCCCGCCGCCCTCAACCTCGGCGGCATCGCGAACCTCACGGTGGCCGCCGGAACGGGTGACCCGGTCGCCTTCGACACCGGCCCCGCCAACGCCCTCGTCGACGCGGCGGTGCACGCCCTCACCGACGGCCGGCTGGACCACGACCGGGACGGGGCCCTCGCCGCCCGCGGCCACGTCGACACCGCTCTGCTGCGGCGGCTCCTCGACGAGCCGTACTACGCGAAACCGCCGCCCAAGACGACCGGCAAGGAGCTGTTCCACTGGCCCTACCTGCGGGCCGCCCTGGCCGGCCGTGACCGGCTCCCGGCCGAGGACGTGATCGCCACCGTCACCCGGCTCACCGCCCGCACGGTCGCCGACGCGGTCCGCTCGGTCGGCGCGAGCGAGGTCGTCGCCTCGGGCGGGGGAACCCGCAACCCCACCCTGATGGCCATGCTCCGCACCGCACTGCACGACATCCCGCTGCGTACTTCCGACGCCCTCGGGCTGCCCTCGGCGGCCAAGGAGTCCTACGCCTTCGCCGTCCTGGGGTTCCTGACCGCGCATGGACTGGCCGGGACGGTCCCGGCGTGCACCGGCGCCCGCCGTCCCAGCATCCTGGGCTCCCTCACCCCCGGTCACCGGGGCCTGCGCCTGCCGGAACCCGCGGCCGTCGCTCCCGTGCGCCTGCGCACGGTACCCGTCTGACGTCCATGGACGGGCCGCGTCCGGTCGTCGCGAACCGTCGTGGCGCGTGCTCCACGTCCGCCGCGGTCGTCGTGGCCCGCTGTGTGCGACCTGTGGCACGGACGCGACCGTGTTCCGCCGGGCTCGCCGTCCCGGAGGGCCCGTCCCTGAGCGCCCGTCCCAGGTGGCGGTGCGACACGCCGTGTGGCAGCGTTCGCCCGTCGGACACCACAGCAGGCGGCGCGACCGCGCGCAGAGAACCAATGAGGGAGACCGATGATCTTCATCACCGCCAAATTCCGGATCCGTCCCGAGTACGCCGACCAGTGGCCGCAGATCGTCGCCGACTTCACCGCGGCCACCCGCAAGGAGCCGGGTTGCCTGTGGTTCGACTGGTCGCGCAGCGTCGAGGACCCGACGGAGTACGTCCTGGTCGAGGCCTTCCGCGACGACGAGGCGGGGGCGGCCCACGTGCAGTCCGAGCACTTCAGGGCCGCGCAGCGGGCCCTGCCGCCCCACCTGGCCGAGACGCCCCGGATCGTGAACGCGACAGTTCCGCAGGACGACTGGTCCCCGCTGGGCGAGATGAGCGTCTCCGAGCAGGAGTGACGCACCGCCTCGCGGGGGGAACGCTCTGGCGGTTCGGCAGCCGGCGAGGCGGGCACGGCGCGGCGCGTTCGGCCCGTACCCGTTCGCCGGACCGGCCGCAGGCGTGACACCCCGGTCTCCTCGTACGGACCGCCACTTGCGGCCCGGGCCGCTCGTCCTGGCTCGGGCCGGCGGTCGCCGGGCTTCGGCCGGCCCGTGGAACCGATCCTGCCGGGCGCGCCGGGACGGCCGGTCGCATCCGGACGCGTCCGCCGCTCTCCCGTCGGCCGGCGCCTACGCACGCGACCCCGCGAACGGGGGAGATCGCGGGGTCGCATCCGCAGAGTACCGCGCGGGACCTCCCGCGGGGGCGTTCCGCGCGGAAGTGCGTCAGGTACAGCCGTGGCCGCCCGGGCGGCGGGCGGCACGGCGAGAAGGACCGGGGAACCGTGTCGTCAGACCGACGGGACCGGCAGGACGTCGGGGGACAGCGCGCCCGCGCGGATCGAAGCACTGGTCATCCGCCGGAGGTGGTGGCGGCGGCACAGGACCTCGTAACCGACCTCCTCCGCCGGGCGGTTGACGTCGCCCACGACCACCTGAGCGCCCTCGACCACCATCTCCCCGCCCACCGTACGGGCGTTGTGCGTCGCCCGGGCGCCGCACCAGCACAGGGCCTCCACCTGGAGGGACTCGATCCGGTCGGCCAGCTCGATCAGCCGCTGCGAGCCGGGGAAGAGCTTGGTGCGGAAGTCGGTGGTGATGCCGAAGGCGAAGACGTCGAGCCCGAGGTCGTCCACGACCCGCGCCAGCTGGTCGATCTGCTCCGGCGCGAGGAACTGGGCCTCGTCGACGATCACGTAGTCGACCTTGCCGCCCTGGGACAGCTGATCGACCAGGTACTTGTACATGTCCATGCCCTCGGTGGCCTCGACGGCCTCCGTGACCAGGCCCAGCCGTGAGGACAGCTTCCCCTCGCCCGCCCGGTCGTCCCGCGTGAAGATCACTCCCTGGAGCCCCCGGGCCGAGCGGTTGTGTCCGATCTGGAGCGCCAACGTACTCTTCCCGCAATCCATCGTTCCAGAGAAGAACACCAGCTCGGGCATGAGGAGTCGGGCACCTTTCGGCCGGGGGTTGTCGGGGACGGGACGTCGGTTCGGCGGGTCGGGGCGG
>NZ_JAPSKQ010000158.1:10111-14740 GCF_031181555.1 Streptomyces sp.
CGGCGGGTCGGGGCGGGCTTCAGGAGCGTACTTCGAGCAGCGGGACCAGCTGCTCGGCAGGGGTCATCGAACCGTGGTTGCCGACCATCGCCGACTCGTTCGGCTCCCGCTCGGAGGCGATCAGCAGGACGTCGTCCCGCGCGGCGGCGACCACGTCGCCGATCCGCCGGTACACGCGCGCGTCGACCGCCGGTCCGAACCAGCCCGCCTCGATCGCCTCGTCCCGCGAGGCGACCCAGAACTGCTCGCCGAGCACCTCGCGCCAGCAGGTCAGCACGTCGTTCGCGGCGCCGGGCACGGCGTAGACGTGGCGGGCGCGTCCCTCGCCGCCGAGCAGGGCCACTCCGGCGCTCAGCTCCCAGTCCTCGTCGAAGTCGATGCGGTGCTCCTCGTCGAACGGGACGTCGATCATGCCGTGGTCGGCGGTGACGTAGAGCGCGCTGCGCGGCGGGAGCTGTTCGGCCAGACGCTGGACCAGGCGGTCGACGTACATGAGCTGGCCGCGCCAGGTGTCGGAGTCGACGCCGAAGCGGTGTCCCGCGCCGTCGACCTCGGCGTAGTACGTGTAGACCAGGGCGCGGTCGGCGGCGGCCAGCTGCTCGGCCGCGACGTCCATGCGCTCCTCCCCGGACAGCCGCCCGAGGAAGGTGCCGCCGCTGAGCGCGACCTTGGTCAGCGGGGTGTTCTCGAAGGCCGGGGAGGTGACCTGGGCGGCGTGCACCCCCGCCCGGTGGGCCAGCTGGAAGACGGTGGGGTACGGCTGCCAGGGACCGGGCGGGGCCCAGGGCTGCCAGCGCAGCTGGTTCATCAGCTCGCCGGTGTCCGGGTTGCGCACGGTGTAGCCGGGCAGGCCGTGCGCGCCCGGCGGGAGGCCGGTGCCCACGGAGGCCAGGGAGGTGGCGGTCGTCGCCGGGTAGCCGGCGGTGATCGGACGCCCGGTGCCGCCGCGCGAGGCGGCCAGCAGGGACGTCATGAAGGGGGCTTCCTCGGGGTGCGCCTTCAGCTGCTCCCAGCCCAGCCCGTCGATCAGGAACACGCAGTTCCGGTCGGCGGGGGTCAGCTCGGGGATCGCGGCGGTCGTGCCGGGGACGCCCATCCCCGCGGCGAGCGTGGGCAGCAGGTCGGCGAGCGAACCCGTGCCGTACTCGGGCCGGGGCGCGGAGTCCAGGGGGAGGGGCTGCGGGTGGAGGTCCCAGGCGGCGGCGTGCGAGGGGGACGCCGGCTGTGCGGTGGACGTGGATCGCGCGGGCTGTGCGGGCTGCGCCATCAGCGCGTCTGGTCCGCGGTCGCCTCGGAGAGGGCCTGCGCGAAGGCGAGCGCCTGGCGCACCGTCTCCGGTCCGTCACCCGCCTCGCTGACGCGCAGGCTCAGGTCGTCCGCCGTCGAGCTGCCGGTGTATCCGTGGTCGGCCTCGCAATTGGGGTCGCCGCAGGCGGCCGGTTCGAGGTCGATGCGGGAGACGGCGCCCCAGCCGATGGTGAGCACGATCTCGCGGGGCAGCGTGCCCGGCGTGTACGACTCCGGGTTGGCGACCACGCGGCTGACCACGATCGACGAGATCCGGCCGAGCTTGACCGACTCCGTGGACGTGGTGGCGTACGGCGTCGGGGAGGTGTTGTCCGCGGCCTGCTCGTCGGTGTGGCTGACGATGAAGCGGTGGTCGGTGAGGACGAGCACGGTCACATGCCGCCGCACCTCGTTCTGGTCGAACGTCGTCTCCTGGTGGACCAGGTACGACCGGATGGGCTCGCCGCCCACGGCGGCCTCCACCGCCTCGGCCACGAGGGCCGGGTAGTAGCCGCTGCGCTCGATCGCCGCCCGCAGCCCCTGGGTCGTCGTACTGGTCTTGGCCATGACGCCCATCCTACGGGGGACCACCGACTGCGAGGCACCGCTCGTGCGCGGGCACCTCGTCCCGGCCCGCTCTCCCCGGGCTTTCCGGCGTCTGCGCGCGCCCTCAGTACGCCACCGGGAGGGTCCGCGGACCGAGGTCGTCGCGGGCGGGGGGCGGGGCCAGGCGTACGGAGGCGCCGAGGACGCTCACGCCGCGCGGGGCGACGACGACCGGCTCGAGGGTGACCGCCACGACCTCCGGGTGATCGTCGACCAGCCGCGACACCCTCAGCAGCAGCTCCTCCAGCGCGGGAGTGTCGACCGGTGCCGAGCCGCGCCAGCCGAACAGGAGCGGGGCCGTCCGGATCGATCTCACCAACGAGGCCGCCTCCCGGTCGGTGACCGGGATCAGCCGGTGCGCCATGTCCCCGAGCAACTGTGAGGCGGCCCCGGCGAGGCCGAAGGAGAGCACGGCTCCGGCGGCGGGGTCGATGACCGCCCGTACGACGGTGTCGACACCGCGCGGTGCCATCCGCTGCACCACGGGGCGCAGCTCCTGCGGTGTGCCGAACAGCTCGGTCAATTCGGCGTACGCCCGGCGCAGTTGCTCCTCGTCCGCGAGGTCCAGGCGTACGCCGCCCAGGTCGGCGCGGTGCCTGAGGTGCGGCGCGGTCGCCTTGAGGGCCACGGGGTGGCCGAGGGTGCGCGCGGCCTCGGCCGCGGCGTCGGGGGTGGGGGCGGGCAGGGCCCGGTGGACGTGAATGCCGTACGTGCCGAGCAGGTCACAGGTCTCCTCGCTGCCGAGGGTGAGGCCCTGCCCGCGCGAGAGCAGCCCGTCGATGAGCGCGGCGGCGCCCCTCTCGTCGATGTCCTCGTACCCGGGCACCTTGCCGGGGTCGGCGGCGTCCCGCCGCCACTGCGCGTACGCGACGGCCTGGGCGAGGGCACGGACCGCGCGTTCGGCGGCGGGGTAGGCGGGGATGAGGTGGGTGCCTTCGGGCGGCGCGGCGGGGGCGGGCGGGCCGCCTGCGGTGGGCGTGTGTTCCGGGATCGGCCTGTGTTCCGGCGCCGGCGCGCGTTCTTCGGCGGGCGGTGCGGGGCGGGGGCCGTCCGCGGGGCCGGAAGCGGTCGCCGGGGACGTGGTGACCGGCGGCCGGGGTGATGTGGCCGGCGGTGTCCGCGGCGCGGTGGCCGCCGCTGCCGTCTGCGGTGCCGTGCTCGCGGCGGCCGAGAGTGCCTCCGCGAGGCCGCCGAGTTCCACGTGGACCACCAGGACCGGCTTGGACGGCGTCGCGGCGGCGGCCGAGCGCAGGGCCCCGGCCAGCGCCGCGTCACCGACCGATCCCTCCCCCACCGCCGGGATCGCGGTCACGACCACCGCGTCGCAGGTGTCGTCGGCCAGCGCCCGGGACAGCGCGGTGTGGAAGTCCGCCGCCGAGGCGGCGGTGGTGAGGTCCAGCGGGGGGTGCGGGCGCAGGCCCTCGGCGAGGCAGGCGTCGTAGGTGAGCAGGCCCAGGGACTCGGAGTTGCCGAGGATCGCCACCCGGGGTCCGGCCGGCAGGGGCTGGCGGGCGAGCAGCAGGCCCGCGTCGACCAGTTCGGTGATGGTGTCCACCCGGATCACCCCGGCCTGCCGCAGCAGCGCGGACACCGTCGCGTGCGGCAGCCGGGTCGCCCGTACGGCGTGTCCCCGGGGCCCGGCTCCGTGGCGTGCGCCCTGGACCACGACCAGCGGCTTCGCCGCCGCGGTCCGGCGGGCGAGGCGGGTGAACTTGCGGGGGTTGCCGATGGACTCCAGGTACATGAGGGCGACGTCGGTGTCGGGGTCCTCGTACCAGTACTGCAGGACGTCGTTGCCGGAGACGTCGGCCCGGTTGCCGGACGACACGAAGGTGGACACGCCCGTGACACCGGTGATGCCCGAGCCGCGCCGGTGCAGGCGCGACAGCAGGGCGACCCCGATGGCGCCGGACTGGGCGAACAGCCCGATCCGGCCGGGGCGGGGCATCTCGGGGGCGAGCGAGGCGTTCAGCCGGACGCCGGGGGACGTGTTGATGACGCCGAAGGCGTTCGGGCCGATGATCCGCATGCCGTACGTGCGCGCCTGCCGTACGAGGGCGCGCTGGCGCTCACGGCCGTCGGGGCCGGACTCGGCGTAGCCGGCGGAGACGACCACGAGCCCTTGCACGCCGTGCTCGCCGCACTCGGTGACGGCCTCGGGGACGCGCTCGGCGGGCACCGCGACGACCGCCAGGTCGACGTGCCCGTCGATGTCCCGCACCGAGCGGAAGGCCGGCACCCCGTCGAGCTCCTTCTGTTCTTCCGGAAGGGCCCTGTTCACGGCGTACAGGCGGCCGGTGAACCCGGCGTCCCGGATGTTGTCGAGGATGCTGCGCCCCACGCCGCCGGGGGTGCGGCCGGTGCCGACGACGGCCACCGAACCGGGGGCGAGCAGTCGCTGCACCGAGCGCGCCTCGGCGCGCTGTTCGCGTGCGTACTGCACGGCCAGGGAGCGGTCGGTGGGTTCGAGGTCGAGCTCCAGGCGGACGACGCCGTCCTCGAAGCTGCGCTTCTGGGTGTACCCGGCGTCGGTGAACACCTTGATCATCTTGGTGTTGGCGGGCAGCACCTCGGCGGCGAACCGGCGGATGCCGCGCTCCCGCGCGACGGCACCGATGTGTTCGAGCAGGGCGGAGGCGACGCCCCGGCCCTGGTGGGCGTCCTGCACCAGGAAGGCGACCTCGGCCTCGTCGGAGACAGGAGGGGCGGGCGCGGAGCGCCCTCCGGCAAGGGTGG
>NZ_JAPSKQ010000318.1 GCF_031181555.1 Streptomyces sp.
CAGGTCCTGCGGACAGGGGAGGCCCCAAGCCGGGGCGAGGAGGGCGGGCCATGGTGCAGAAGGCCAAGATCCTCCTGGTCGATGACCGGCCGGAGAATCTGCTGGCGCTGGAGGCGATCCTCTCGGCGCTCGATCAGACGCTGGTGCGGGCATCGTCCGGGGAAGAAGCACTCAAAGCACTGCTCACGGACGATTTCGCGGTCATTCTGCTGGATGTCCAGATGCCGGGCATGGACGGCTTCGAGACCGCCGCGCACATCAAGCGGCGGGAGCGGACCCGGGACATCCCGATCATCTTCCTCACCGCGATCAACCACGGACCGCACCACACGTTCCGCGGTTATGCGGCGGGTGCGGTCGACTACATCTCCAAGCCGTTCGACCCGTGGGTGCTGCGGGCGAAGGTCTCGGTGTTCGTCGAGCTGTACATGAAGAACTGCCAGCTGCGGGAGCAGGCGGCGCTGCTGCGGCTCCAGCTGGAGGGCGGCGAGAAGGACGCGGGCGAGGCGAAGGAGTCGGTGGGACTGCTCGCCGAGCTCTCGGCGCGGCTCGCGGCCGTCGAGGAGCAGGCCGAGGCGCTCACCAAACAGCTCAACGACGAGTCGACCGACGCGGCCGCGGTGGCCACGGCGGCGCATCTGGAGCGCAAGCTCACCGGGTTGCGGCGGGCGCTGGACGCGCTGGAGCCGGATACCGGCAGCGCGTCGTCGGTGCCGTCGCAGAACTGATCCCGGGCACAAGGGTTTTGCCCGGTCTCCGGGCGGGGCCCGGGTGTGAGGCCGTGTCAGTTCCGCGTGTCTCTGCGTCTTCCGCGTCTGTCCACAGCTCTCGGCGTCAGCTTTGCGCCTCGGTGAGGGCGACACGAACGGGTGAAGCATCCGTCACGCGTGTCCCCCGCCTCCTCCACCGGTAACCTCACACCCATGGCCTCACGTCCCTCCGCAGCCAAGAAGCCGCCCGCGAAGAAGGCGGCCGCTTCCGCGAAGGCTCCGGCGAAGAAGGCCGCCGCCCGAAAGGTCCCTCCGAAGAAGGCGCCCGCCAAGAAGGCCCCCGCCAAGAAGGCGGCGGCGAAGAAGCCCGCGCCCAAACCGGCACCGAGCCCGACCGGGGGCGTCTATCGCCTCGTGCGCGCCCTGTGGCTGGGCCTGGCGCACGCCGTCGGAGCCGTCTTCCGCGGCGTGGGGCAGGGTGCCAGGAATCTCGACCCCGCGCACCGCAAGGACGGTCTGGCGCTGCTGCTGCTCGGCATCGCGCTGATCGTCGCCGCGGGCACCTGGGCCGATCTCGAGGGTCCGGTCGGCGATCTCGTGGAGATCCTGGTCACCGGCGCCTTCGGCCGACTGGACCTGCTCGTGCCGATCCTGGTCGCGGTCATCGCCGTGCGCTTCATCCGGCACCCGGAGAAGCCGGAGGCCAACGGCCGGATCGTCATCGGTCTGTCCGCGCTCGTCATCGGCGTGCTCGGCCAGATCCACATCGCCTGCGGCTCGCCCGCCCGCGGCGACGGCATGCAGGCCATAAGGGACGCCGGCGGCCTCATCGGCTGGGGCGCGGCCACCCCGCTGTCGTACGCCATGACCGACGTACTCGCCGTACCGCTGCTGGTGCTGCTCACGATCTTCGGTCTGCTGGTCGTCACGGCCACCCCGGTGAACGCCGTCCCGCAGCGGCTGCGGCAGCTCGGCGTGAGGCTCGGGCTCGTCCACGAGCCCGAGCCGGAGGAGTTCGGCGAGGACGACGAGCGCTACGAGGAGCAGTGGCGCGAGGCGCTGCCCGCGGGCCGCCGCAGGCGGCAGCCCGCACCCCTGGAGTACGACCCGGACGGTGCGGAGCGGGAGGTGCTGTCCGGGCGTCGCGGCCGGCCCCGCAGGTCCGCGGTGCCGCAGCCCGACATGCACCGGCCCATGGACGCCGTGGACGTGGCCGCCGCCGCGGCCGCCGCGCTCGACGGCGCCGTCCTGCACGGGATGCCGCCCTCGCCGGTCGTCGCCGACCTGACCCAGGGCGTGCGCGTCGGGGACCGCGAGCCGACCACGCCGACGCCGGTCCCGGCCGCCCGCCCCCAGCCGGAGAAGCCGAAGGCGGACCCGGCGAAGGCGGACGGGCCGAAGCAGGACAGGCCCGGGGCCGGCGTTCCGGACCTGACGAAGACCCCGCCCTCCGAAACCCGGGAGCTCCCCCCGCGCGCGGAGCAGCTCCAGCTGTCCGGCGACATCACGTACGCCCTGCCCTCGCTCGACCTGCTCACCCGAGGCGGTCCCGGCAAGGCGCGCAGTGCCGCCAACGACGCCGTCGTCGCGTCGCTCACCACGGTCTTCACCGAGTTCAAGGTCGACGCGCGCGTCACCGGTTTCACCCGCGGGCCCACGGTCACACGCTACGAGGTCGAGCTCGGTCCCGCCGTGAAGGTGGAGCGGATCACCGCGCTGACCAAGAACATCGCGTACGCCGTCGCCAGTCCGGACGTACGGATCATCAGCCCGATCCCCGGCAAGTCCGCGGTCGGCATCGAGATCCCCAACACCGACCGGGAGATGGTCAACCTCGGCGACGTGCTGCGGCTCGCGGAGTCCGCCGAGGACGACGACCCGATGCTGGTCGCCTTCGGCAAGGACGTCGAGGGCGGCTACGTCATG
>NZ_JAPSKQ010000159.1:0-10923 GCF_031181555.1 Streptomyces sp.
CCGCCGATGCCGGTGGCCTCGCCCGCGGCCCACACGCCGGGTACGTCGGTGCGCTGTTCCTCGTCGACGGCCACGGTGAGTCCGTCGAGCCGGCAGCCGAGGCCCTCGGCGAGGTCGGTGTGCGGGACCATGCCGTGCCCGACGGCGAGCGTGTCGCAGGGCAGGTGCCGCTCGGTGCCGGGCCGGAGCCGGCCGTGCGCGTCGAGCGCGGCGACGGTGACGCCGGTCAGCCGCTCGTCGCCGTGGGCGCGGACGACGGTGTGGCGGGCGAGGAACGGCACGCGGTGCCGCAGCAGTCCGGCCGCGTACCGGGCGCCCTCCGGAAGCTTGCCGGCGAGCGGCCCGGCGTACCGCACCAGGCGCCGTGGGTCCGCGGACTCCACCAGCGCGGCGACCGACACGCCCGCCGCCGCGAGCCCGGTCGCGACCGGCAGCAGCAGCGGCCCGGTCCCGGCGACGACGGCGGTCCGGCCCGGTACCACGAGCCCGCCCTTGAGCAGGGCCTGGGCCCCGCCCGCGGTGACGACACCGGGGAGGGTCCAGCCGGGGAAGGGCAGCACGACCTCGTGTCCGCCGGTGGCCAGGAGCACGGCGCGGGCGTGCACCTCGACCGGTTCCTCCTGCTCCGGCCCGAGCAGCGCGTGCACGGTCAGGCCGTCCGGCCGGCGCTCCACGCACCACACGTGGTGGTCCGTCAGCCGGCGCACCCCGCTCGCGGCGAGCCCGTCCCGCAGCCGGGTCCAGGTACGCCACCGGTGGTGCAGCGCCTGGGGCCGCTGCGCGCGGAGTCCGGCGGCGGGCCGGCGGTAGTACTGCCCGCCCGGCTCCGCCGCCGCGTCGACGAGGGCGACCCGTACGCCGCGCGCGGCCGCCGCGAGGGACGCGGCGAGTCCCGCCGGGCCCGCGCCGATCACCGCGAGGTCAGCGCGCATGTCCCGTCCCCTCCTGGGTGCGGATCACGTCGCCCGGCCGCGCCGGGACGAGACAGGCCCGTTGGTTGGGCCGGCCGTTCACGGTGACCAGGCAGTCGAAGCACACCCCGATTCCGCAGAAGACCCCGCGCGGACGTGCCTCGCCCCGCGTGGAGCGCCAGGAGGTGATGCCCGCCGCCCACAGCACCGCGGCGACCGTCCGGCCGGGCAACGCCCGAAGCGGCCGTCCGTCGAACGTGACCGTGAAGGCGGGACCGGGCCGCGCTCCGGCCGACTCCAGTGGATTCACCGCTCGGCCTCCTCGGGCTCCGGGGGGAAACGGTCGGGCCGGAAGGGCGTGAGGTCCAGCTCCGGTGCCTGTCCGGTGAGCACGCGTGCGATCAGCCGGCCGGTGCCGGTGGCCAGCCCGATGCCCGCTCCCTCGTGGCCGCAGGCGTGGAGTAGACCGGGCGCCCGGGGGTCGGGACCGATCGCGGGCAGGTGGTCGGGCAGATACGGCCGGAAGCCGGCGTACGTCCGCATCACCCGTACGCCGGACAGGAAGGGGAACAGCCGGGTCGCCCCCGCGGCCAGGGCCCGCACCGCCGGGAGCGACACGGACCGGTCGAAGCCGACCCGCTCCCGGCTGGCGCCGATCAGGACCGGCCCGGCGGCGGTGCCCTCCACCACCGGGGAGGTCCGCAGCGCCGCCGAGTCGTCGGCGACGTCGGCCACGTAGTCGGCGGCGTACACCTTGTGCCGGATGCGGGGCGGCAGCGGTTCGGTGACCAGGACGAAGCCGCGTCTGGGCAGGACCGGCAGGAACACCCCGGCGCGGGCGGCCAGTTCACCGCCCCAGGGGCCGGCCGCGTTGACGACCGCGGGGGCGTGGAGATCGCCCCGGTCCGTGCGCACCCCGCGCACCGTGCCGTCGGCCCCGCGCAGCACCCGGATCACCTCCCGGCCGGTGAGCAGCCGGGCCCCCGAGGCGCGCAGGAGGTGGGCCGCCGCGAGGGCGGGCATCACCTGGGCGTCCTGCGGATAGTGCACGCCTCCCGCGAGACCGGCCGCCAGGCGGGGCTCCAGGTCACGGAGCCGGTCGGCGGGCACCGGGGCGGCCGCCACCCCGTCCGCGCGCTGCCCTGCGGCGAACCGGCGCAGTACGCCGAGCGTCTCGGGTGTCCCGGCGACGACGAGTCCGCCCTTGGGTTCGTACTCGACGGCCCTGCCGAGCTCCTGGGCGACTTCGCCCCACAACCGGTGGGAGAGCAGGGCCAGTTCGAGCTCGGGTCCGGGTGCCTTGTCGGAGACGAGGAGGTTCCCCTCCCCCGCGCCGGTCGTCCCGCCGGCCACCGGGCCCCGGTCCACCACGGTCACGTCGAGGCCCGCCCGGGCCGCGTACAGAGCGCATGCGGCGCCCGTCATCCCGGCGCCCACCACCACGACATCGCAGGTCAGCGACTCGCTCACACCAGTACCATGTCACATGGCACAGACGCGGGGAAGAGGGCGTGCGCCCACCCGGGGCGCGCCGCTCAGTCGGCGGCCGGGACCACCCTGAGGTGGGAGGCGGTGCGACGGACCCCGCGGTTCCTCGCGGGGGCACGGCGCGCTTCCCGCAGGATCAGCGTCAGCCGGGTGCAGTCCATGCCCTGGAGGGTCCTGGTGGTCTCCGCGACGATGCGGCAGTCGGTGGCGCCCCAGCGCGGGTCGGGATGCAGCAGCGGCCGTACGGCGCCGTCGTGTTCGGCGGCCTGCTCGCCGACGGCCCTCAGCCAGTGCGGCAGGCCGTGCCGGTAGGCGGCCTCCATGATCGGGTCCTGGGCGATGTCGCGGCGGATGGCCTGCAGTCCGTGGTCGTGTCCGTACCGCTCGGCGGACTTGGCGAAGTGGGCCAGCATCGGCAGGCACCAGCTGGACTCGTGGTCGCCGAGCACCGTGGCGGCGTCCGGGTGGAAGAGGACGAACCGGAGGAAGTTGTCGGTGGGCAGGGCCGTCGGATGCGGTCCGACATCTCGAAAAAGTGTCCGGAAAGCACGGTTGGTCAGCAGTACGTCCCAGCGGTGGTCGACCACCAGGGAGGGGAAGGGGACGGCTTCGAGGAGCGCGGCGTAGTCCGCCAGATAGGCCTGGGCCTCGGGAGTCTCGGGGACGGGCCGCGGTGCCGGCCGCTGCCCTCCTGCCTGATATGCCATCGGGAGGTCACCCCTCTTGCCTGTGCGGCCCTGACGCGGCGCCCCGATCCTGCTGCCCCGACGCGAGGCGTGTCAACTATCGTGGCATTTCATGCCGGTTGACGGCTGAAATTGGCCACAGTTGTGGCGAGACCTGGATGTGAGTTCGAACCACCGGCTAGTCTCCGTGAAGTTCAGGGCAACCGCTTGTGAGAAGCCTGTGAGAGACGTAGGAGATCTGTCGGTGACGGGTGGCTTCGAGGGTCCGGGCACCGCGCCGACGACCGCGCTGCCGGCCGTCGTCGCCCGCGTCACCGCACTCGCCGACCGGCTCGGCGTACCGCACGCCGAGGTCTTCGACGTCGGTCGGCTGTCCACCGCCTCCGGTGTCCCGGAACCCGTGGTCAAGGCACTGCTGAGCGGCCGGCCCGCGGGCGAGCCCGATGTCCAGGCCCGGTTCGTGCAGCGGCTGGACCTGCTGCGCCGCACCCGTCTGAAGCCGAACGGCCGCAGGTACACGCAGCAGGAGATCGCCGACGGCGCGGGCATGTCCCGGCAGCAGGCCGGCGCCCTGATCAACGGCGACCGGCGTCCCACCATGGAGCACTGCGACGCCATCCAGCGGTTCTTCCGGGTGCACGCCGGTTTCCTCACCGCCGAGGACCCCGAAGCGCTCGCGAGCGCGCTCCAGCACACCGAGCAGGAACTGCTGCAGAAGCTCGCGGACCGTGAGCGGGAGGCGGCCGCCGCGGCCGGCGACCCGCTGGAGCGGCTGCTGCAGGATCACGGGGTGCGCGGGATCGCGTGGCGGGCCGCGCAGCTGCCCACCGACCAGCACCGCGACAAGGTCGCGGAGTGGCTGGACATGCTCCTGGAGAGCGTCCAGCGGCCCGAGTCGTGACCGGGGAGAGCCGTGGGCATCGGTAGGGAGATGCGCCGCCTGTGCGGCGAGTTGGTGGCGGAGCTGACGCTCCCCGTCCCGGCGCGGCCCGCCGATCTGTACGCCGCCCTGTGCGACGCGATGAGCAGGCGCCGCGGCCGGCCCGTGCAGTTCCGTACGGCGGCGTTCCCGCCGGGGACCGCGAGCGGGTTGTGGCTCGACATGGCGGACCAGGACCTCGTCGTGGTCGAGGAACGCACGGCCCCCGACCACCAGCTGGTGATCCTGGGCCACGAGCTGTGGCACATGAAGGCCGGGCACTGCGGCCGTCATGTCCAGGGCGCCGAGGTCGCGACGCGCTTACTCGGTGAGGACACCGACGAGGAGACCCTGCGGGCGACCGTCCTGAGGGTCGCCGCGCGCACCCGCTTCGACCTCGCCGAGGAGAAGGAGGCCGAGGCCTTCGGTCTGCTGCTCGCCAGCAAGTGCCGGACGTGGCTCGCCGGTTCGTCGCTGCGGGGACCGGTGCAGCGGGACCACCTGGCGGGCCGGATCGAGGCGTCACTGGGCTACCTGGGCCCCCAGGGCTGAGGCGGCGTCCGCGGGCGCGGCGGGCGGGCGCGGCGATCCCGTGCTCCGGCGCGCGGGCCCCCCTTCCCCGCTTCCCTTCGCCGTCCGTCTCCGCCGGGTGGGCGAAGCGGCGTGCGGCGGGACCCGATTGTCAGTGGTGGGCGGCAAGCTGGGAGGTGCGCCCCCTCGGTGCGGGGCGCGGGACCCATGACCACGACACGGGGAGAGCCGAGCGATGCCCACCGCCGTACTGACCGACCGCGAGCGCACCGCCGTCCAGGCCTATCTGCGGCTGCTGCACACGGTGCGCGCCGCCTTCGACGCGCAGTCCGGCCCGCCGGACGCCCCGAGGCCCTCGGTCGTGCCGCCCTCCGTCCTCGCCGAGGCGGAGGCCGCCCTGGCCCGGGCGGGGCTGACCGGCAACGAGGAGGAGTTCTTCCGCATGGTGCGGGACTGGTGCCCCGAGCCCTGACCGGCCGAGCCGCACGCGCCGCGGCCCGGTGCGGTCAGCCGTGCGGTACCGCGACCGCCGTCGCGACCAGTCCTCCCTCGGTGGTCCAGCGGCCGTCGAAGTGGTCGAGGCGGCGGTCGCCCACCCGGGGGCCGGGGACGAGGAGCGCCGCCCGGAAGCCGCCGCGCGTCCGCTCGCCGGGGTCGCCGAAGAACTCGATGTCGGCCTCCAGGAAGTCCAGCCACTTCCCGGTGAGCGGGAACCACGCCTTGTAGACGGACTCCTTGGCGCTGAACAGCAGCCGGTCCCAGTGCACCGCGGGCCGCTCCGCGGACAGCCGCTCGACCCGCGCCGCCTCCCCCGGCAGGGAGACGGCGGCCAGGACGCCCTCGGGCAGCGGCCCGTGCACCTCGGCGTCGATGCCGAGGGAGGCCAGGTCGGCGGCGCGGACGAGAGCGGCGGCGCAGTAGCCCTCGCAGTGGGTCATGCTGCCGATCAGCCCGTCCGGCCAGACCGGGGCCCCCCGCTCGCCGGGAAGCACGGGCCGCGCGGGCACGCCGAGCTTCTCCATGGCACGGCGGGCGCAGGAGCGTACGGCGGTGAACTCCCGGCGGCGCTTGGGCACCGCCCGCGTCATCAGCGCCGCCTCCTCGGGATACAGCGGGGCGTCGGTGCCGTCGTCGCCGTAGGCCTCCACGGCGACGACCGTCTGCGGCAGCAGTTCCTCGATCACCGGTCCCCGTCCTTTCCCGGCAGGATCCGGCGCAGCCTGCCCGGCGGTCGCTCCCGTTTGCGCCACTCGCGGGGGTAGCCCACCGACACCTCCTCGAAGCGGACGTCGTCCTGCCATGTGGTCCGCGGGATGTGGAGATGGCCGTAGACCATGGTGTGGACGTTGAACCTGCGGTGCCAGTCGTCGGTCAGCGTGGTGCCGCACCACATGGCGAACTCGGGGTACCACAGGACGTCCGTCGGGTGCCGGTGCAGCGGATAGTGGTTGACGAGGACGAGGGGAAGGTCGTCCGGCAGTCCGGCGAGCCGGCGTTCGGTCTCGGCGACCCGGGCCCGGCACCAGGCCTCCCGGCTCGGGTACGGGTCGGGGTGCAGCAGGTGCTCGTCGGTGCAGACGACGCCGGTGCCGTGCGCGTACGCCAGTCCCTCGTCCTTGGTGGCGCACCCGGCCGGCAGGAACGAGTAGTCGTACAGCAGGAACAGCGGTACGACGGCCACCGGGCCGCCGGGGCCGTCCCAGACCGGGTAGGGGTCCTCGGGCGTGATCACGCCCAGCTCGCGGCACTGCTCGACGAGGTGCTCGTAGCGGGCGGCACCGCGCAGGGTGACGGTGTCGCTCGGGTGGGTCCACAGCTCGTGGTTGCCGGGCACCCAGACGACCCGGGCGAACCGGCTGGAGAGGGTCTTGAGGGCCCAGCGAATATCCTCCACGGTCTCCGCCACGTCACCGGCCACGAGCAGCCAGTCCCCGTCCGACTCGGGCCGCATCCGTTCGACCAGGGCGCGGTTCTCGTCGTAGCCGATGTGCAGGTCGCTGATGGCCCACAGGTGTCCGCCGCCACCGGTCCCAGCCGTCATCCCTCGCCCCCCTCAGCGGTCACGAACGACACCACGAGATCACATCCGTGCCGCCGGGACAAGGGCGAACCGCCGTCGCGCGCACCGCCGTCCGGGGGCTTCCGGCGGGCGCGTGGCGCGGCGAAGACGCCGGCGCGGCCGTAACACGCGCGTGGCACGGGACCGCCCGCCGAAGCCGTATGATCTGCCCGACACCACCGCCATGACATGCCCTTCGCACGGGGCGGTTCGGTGACCCTCCATACGTCCTGCCCGGGCAACGGGCCGCCGAGCCCTGCCCGCGAACCGTGAAAGGCGGCCTGCATGGTCTCTTGCGTACGCGTCTGGCTCAACCGCACGTACGCGGAGAACGTGTTCTTCATGGATCAGCTGAGGAGAAATCCCAGCGACCGGGCCGTCGAGATCCATGCCACCCACGGCGACCCCGACTCCCCCGTGCTGGCCGCCGCCGACACCGCCGAACTGGAACCCGAGGGCCTGTCCCCGGCGGCATATGTCGAGTACGCGCTCGCCCAGTGCGAGCGGCGCGGCATCGACGTGTTCGTGCCCCGGCTGCACCAGGCGGCGATCGTCGCGCACCGTGCCGAGTTCGAGGCGGCCGGTACGGCGCTGCTGGCACCGCCGCCCGAGGCGGTGGCCGTCTTCCGGGACAAGGTGATCGCCTACGAGGCGGTCCAGGCGATCGGGGTGCCCGTGCCGCCGTGGTGGCGGGTCCGGTCCGCCGACGAACTCGTCGCGGCCGTCGAGGAGTTGGAGGGGCGGGGGCACCGGGCCTGCCTCAAGCCGGCGTCCGGCGCGGGAGGGGTGGGCTTCCGCGTGATCACGCGGGCGCCCTTCTCGCTCACCCAGCTGAGCGGCTTCCCGAGCCCGTACGTGCCGCTCGACCTGGTGCTGGACGCGGTCCGGCGGGCGGACGAACCGGTGGACTGGCTGGTGATGCCGCGTCTGGAGCAGCCCGAGGTGTCGGTGGACTGCCTCACCGGGCCCGACAACCGGATCCGGCTGGCGGTCGGCCGCACCAAGAACGGCCGCCGCAGGGGCTTCACGCTGCACGAGCAGTGGCTGGAGCCGGCCCGGCGGATCGCGGAGGGCTTCGGTCTGCACTACTTGTCCAACATCCAGTTCCGGATGCTCGGCGAGCGGCCCGTGCTCATGGACGTCAACACCCGGCCGGCGGGCGGTCTGCACCAGCTGTCGCTGTGCGGGGTGAACGTCCCGTGGGCCGCTGTGCGGATGGCGCTCGGGGAGGACCCGGGCGAGATGGCGCCGCCGTTCCTGGGCCAGGACTACACGGTGGTGTCCGGACCGCGTCCGCTGCGCCCCGTGTCGTTGCCGCAGCAGCGCGCCGACGCGGCCGCCCTGGACGCCGTACCGGCCCCGGCGGCGCCCGTGGAGCCGAGGACGGCGGCCGCTCCGGGCCGGCTGAGCGCCTCCTCCGCGGACACCGCGGCCGGGGCACCTGCCTGAGGCCCTGCCCGTCCCGCGGACGGGGACCGGTCCCGTGCGGCGGCGCGGCGGGCCGCCGCTCCGGCACGGGCCCCGGCACGGCCGCCGTGCCGGGGCCGGAACTTTTTCCGGAGAATTTTTCGCGTGGGGTGTATCAGGCGCCGGGTCGCGTGCTCTTAACGGCGTAGGAGAACGGGGGAATCCGCCCGGGGGGGGCGGGGGAAGCACGGGGGAACCGGGGGACTCGGGTCGGTCGGTCGCTGTCACGGGGGGCGACCGGCCGGCCCGAGGCGGGTGCTCTGCCTCGCCGGGGTCTCTCGTGCGGATCAGGTGAGGTAGGCGAGGCCGGGGTGGACGGCGGTGTAGCCGTCGACGAGCCGGCGGGCCACGTTCACGGAGTCGACGAGCGGGTGCAGCGCGAACGCCTTGAGCGCCGTCGCACGGGAACCGGACTCGGCGGCGGCGAGCACCGCGCGTTCGACCGCCTTGACGGCGCACACCAGGCCGGTGGCGTGATCGGGCAGCGGGTCGGTGGGGACGGGGTGCGCGCCGCCGGCGTCCACCCGGCAGGGGACCTCGACGACGGCCTCCGCGTCCAACGGGGAAAGGGTGCCGCGGTTGCGGACGTTGAGGATCAGGGTGGTGCGTTCGTCGCGGGCGATGGCCCGCATCAGGGCGAGGGCCACCTTCTCGTAGCCGCCGGACAGGTCGTCCTCCTCGCGGTCCCCGGCGCCGGCGGTCTCGCGGTTCTCGGCCATGTAGGTGGCTTCGCGTTCGGCGCGGGTGCGGTTCCAGAGGTCCAGGGCGGAGGTGCCGGGGTCACGCGTCCCGGCGTAGAAGCGGGCCTGCTGGTCGAGCAGGAAGGCCCCCCGGGTCCGCTCGGCCCGCCGGGAGGAGCGCACGGCCTCACGGTGGAAGTAGTAGTAGTGCAGGTACTCGTTGGGGATCGCGCCGAGCGACCGCAGCCAGTCGGCGCCGAAGAGCCTGCCCTCCTCGAAGGAACCGAGCAGTCCGGGGTCGGCGAGCAGGCGCGGGAGCTCGTCGCGGCCGGCGACGCGCACCGAGCGCACCCAGCCGAGGTGGTTGAGGCCGGCGTAGTCGATCCACGCCTCGTCGGGGTGCGCGCCGAGCACCCGGGCGATGCGGCGGCCGAGGCCCACCGGTGAGTCGCAGATGCCGATGACGCGGTCGCCGAGGTGGCGGGACATGGCCTCGGTGACCAGGCCGGCGGGGTTGGTGAAGTTGATGACCCAGGCGTCGGGGGCGAGGCGGGCCACCCGCCGGGCGATGTCGACGGCGACGGGCACGGTGCGCAGACCGTAGGCGATGCCGCCCGCGCCGACCGTCTCCTGGCCGAGGACCCCCTCGGCGAGCGCGATCCGTTCGTCGTGCGCCCTGCCCTCCAGGCCGCCGACGCGGATGGCGGAGAAGACGAAGTCGGCGCCGCGCAGCGCCTCGTCGAGGTCCGTGGTGGCCGTGACCTCGGGGGCGTCGGGCACCGAGGCGGCCTGCTCGGCCAGGACACGGGCGATCGCCCGCAGTCGGCCCTCGTCCCGGTCGTGCAGCACGACCCGGGTCACCCGCCCCTCGGCGCGGTCCCCGAGCAGCGCCCCGTACACCAGCGGCACGCGGAATCCCCCGCCGCCCAGAATCGTCAGCCTCACCTCTGCACCTTTCCGCGGCACCGCCCGGTCACCGGCCCGGACCGGGTGCTGTCGACCGGCACCCCGACGACCTTACTCGCGGCGCCCGCCGCACCGGCCCGTCTCCGCCGCCCGGCGCGGGCCGCCCGGGTCCGGCGCACCCCACCGCCACCACCGGGCGGGGCCGGCACCCGGCTGCCCGACGGCGACGGCACACCCGCGGCGGCGCACCACCGGAGCCCCGGCCGCCTCCGCGCACACGGCACCACCGTCCTGCCCGGCACCCCGCCCGACCACCGTCCCGCCCGGCGCCCCGCCCGTCGGCCGCGGCACGGTGCGCGCGCCGCGATCCCGTCGGGCGCGTGCGTGCCGGCGGCAACCGCCCGCACGTACCGACAGGGCACGGACCGACCGGCCGGGCGCTACGGTGTCCGCGCGACCGCCCCGGGGGTCACCGCGGCCCGCCGCTCGCGCGGACACCGTGGACGACGGCCCGGCGGCCGCGCACCGCTCCCCGCCGACCCGACGCACCGGGAGACAGCCGGCCACGACCGCCCGCTCCGCGCCCGACCGTCTGCTGTCCGTGCTCGCCGCCTTTGACCACGAGCATCCGGCGCTGCCCCTGACGGACATCAGCCGCCGGGCCGAGCTCGGTCTGACCACCGCGCACCGGCTGGTGGACGCCCTCACCCGGTGGGGCGCGCTGGAGCGGGACGGGGCCGGGCGGTACCACGTCGGACTGAGGCTGTGGGAACTCGCCGCGCCGGCCCCGCGGGCGCTCGCGCTGCGGCAGGTCGCGCTGCCGTACCTGGAGGACCTGTACGAGGCGACGCACGAGAACGTGCAGCCGGCGGTGCGCGACGGAAGCGAGGTCGTCTACATGGAGTGGCTGTCGGGACGCTCGGCGGTCGGCGTGCACATCCGGGTCGGCGCCCGCTGGCCGCTGCACGCCACCGGGGTCGGTCTCGCGCTGCTCGCGCACAGCGGGCCCGGGCTCCAGGAGAGGAGTACTGCGCGGGCCCGCTCGCCTCCTTCACCCCGTACACGGTCACCGATCCGGCCCTGCTGCGGCGGATGCTGGCCGAGGTACGGCGCTCGGGGGTCGCGGTGAGCGACCGGCAGGTCACCCCGGACGCGCTGTCGGTGGCGGCCCCGGTGCGCGGGCCGGACGGCACGGTGGCCGCCGCCGTGTCGGTCGTCGTCCCCCGGGACGGCGCCCAGGTCCCGGCCCTGACCCCGGTACTGCGGCTGGCGGCCC
>NZ_JAPSKQ010000159.1:11023-14636 GCF_031181555.1 Streptomyces sp.
TCCGGCGGTGGCGCGCTTGTACTCATTCGCGTCATTCATGAGCTGAACTCTCCCTGCCCGCAAGGACTTTCTCGGTTACACCTCTTGACGGCGCAAGGGCCGCAGAGCACATTGGCGTCACTTTGAGAGCGCTCTCAGGATTCAGGTCCGAGCTCTCGACGCACTCCCCGCACCGACCCTCCGTACCCGAGAGGCATCCCCACATGAGTGACACCTCCGGCATCCCCCGCACCCCCCGCAGACCCCGCTCCGTGAGGCGGGCGTTCCTCGCCGTCGTGAGCACGCTCGCTCTCGCGGCGGGCGCCGCGACCGCCGCCGCCCCGTCCGCGAGCGCTTCCGCGCCGCCTCCCCCGTCGGGCTGGAACCAGGTCTTCGTCGACGACTTCGAGGGCCCCGCGGGCAGCGGCGTCAACACCTCCCGCTGGCAGTACGCGACCGGCAAGGGCTACCCGGGCGGCCCCGCCAACTGGGGCACCGGCGAGATCGAGACGATGACGTCCAGCACGGACAACGTCTCCCTCGACGGCAACGGCAACCTCCGCATCACCCCGCGGCGCGACGCCTCCGGGAACTGGACCTCCGGCCGCATCGAGACCAACCGCACCGACTTCCAGCCCCCGGCCGGCGGCAAGCTGCGCGTCGAGGGCCGCATCCAGGTGCCCAACGTCACCGGAGCCGCCGCCAAGGGCTACTGGCCGGCGTTCTGGATGCTGGGCGCCCCCTACCGGGGCAACTACTGGAACTGGCCCGCGGTCGGCGAGCTGGACATCATGGAGAACACGCAGGGCATGAACACCGTGTTCGCCACCATGCACTGCGGCACCTCACCGGGCGGCCCGTGCAACGAGAACAGCGGCATCGGCGGTTCGACCACCTGCCAGGGCACGACGTGCCAGGCCGGCTTCCACACGTACCGGATGGAGTGGGACCGCTCGACGAGCGTGGAGGAGATCCGCTTCTACCTCGACGGCAACAACTTCCACACCGTGCGGGAGAACCAGGTCGACGCGACGACCTGGGCGAACGCCACGGACCACGGCTTCTTCATCATCCTCAACGTGGCGATGGGCGGCGGCTTCCCCGACGCCTTCGGCGGCGGTCCGGACGCCGGCACCCAGCCCGGCCACTCGATGCTGGTCGACTACGTCCAGGTGCTGACCTCCGGTGGCGGCGGCACCACCGAGCCGCCGACCGGCAACCGCGACGCCTACGGCACCATCCAGGCCGAGTCCTACGACGGCCAGTCCGGCGCGATGACGGAGACGACCTCGGACACGGGCGGCGGCCGGAACGTGGGCGCGCTGGCCAACGGCGACTGGCTGCACTTCAAGGGCGTCGACTTCGGCTCCACCCCGGCCCGGCAGTTCTCCGCGCGGGTGGCGAGCGGCGCGGCGTCCGGTGTCAGCGGCCTGGTCGAGGTGCGCCTGGACAGCCGGAGCAACGCGCCCATCGGCAGTTTCGCGGTGGGCAACACGGGCGGCTGGCAGTCGTGGCGGACGATCCCGGCGAACATCAGCTCCGTCACGGGCACCCACGACGTCTACCTGACCTTCTCCAGCGGTCAGCCGTCGGACTTCGTGAACGTCAACTGGTTCACCTTCGGCCACTGAGCACCTCCGCACCGGCCCCCTCCGGCCGGAAAAGGGGCTCCACGCGCGCGTGGGGCCCCTTTCGCGTGTCCGGGGGCGGCGGCGCGTACCGCGGACCAGGGCGGACTGCATGATCAGCACGGTTCCGCGGTACTCGCCGCTGTGCGAGAAGCGGTGGCGGCCGGGCCCATCGGGGCGGCCCGCCCGCCCGGACCGTCCGCGCGGCCCCGTGCGGCCCGGCGCTCACCCGTCAGGGTGTACCGGCGTACGGGGTGCCGCCGCCGGCCGGTGCGGGCCCGCGTTGCGGTCGAAGCCGGAGGGGGAATGACGTGGTACCGGTTCACAGGTGACGCAGGGACGCCTCGTCTCCGTCGAACGCCTCGCGAAGGAATGCCACACCTCCGCGCGCGGTTGAGGTGACCGCGAGAAAGAAGATGATCACAGTGACCGAAGCAACCGCGAGCGCGGGAGCACGGAAGCGACCGTCCGACGAGGACGTGCCGGTCCGGCCGGACGGCCTGCCGCGCGAGCGCGTCCCGTCCGGGAAGCCCGCCGGGCCGGCCGGGGCGGGAACGGTGGTGGGCGCCACCGCCGACAGGGCCGTGCGGGTGACGACCGCCGCCGGCGTCCGCGCCGCCGCGGACGTCCCGCGGCCCGTGTACGGGGCGGCCGGCGGCCGGGACGGCCGGGACGGCCGGGTCTCCCCGGAGATCGGTCCGGGGCTCGACCCGGCGGCGGTCCGCTCCCTCGCCCCCTTCTCCGCCTCCCCCGTCGGCAGCGGGATCGACGGACGGCTGAACCCGGCGCACAAGGACACCCGGTCCGTGGAGGAGCCGGTCGCGCCCCACGTCGCGACCACGGCGCCCGAGGCCGCGCCGTACGCCACCGCCGGCCACCGAGCGCTCCGGGGCGGCGCCGTCACCGGCGGTGACGCCCGGGTCCGCGTCGGCCAGGCCGCCGTGGAGCGGCCCGGGATCTCGTACGGCGAGGTGGTGCGGCAGCCGGCGCACGAGGGTGGCGCGCGGTTCGGGGACGTCCGGCAGGACCTGCTCGGCGCGGTGACGAAGTCCCACGACAGCATGGGAGTTGACGCGGAATGACCGACGAGACGACCGCACCGCGGGTGGACACCGCGGTGACCGAGGAGCGGGAGGCGCCCCGGACCGGGGAACCGGGAGCGCCCCGGACCGACGCGGCCCTCCGCGCCCCCGCGGCCGGCTGGGCCAACCCCCTGCGCGACCTCCGTGACCGCCGCCTGCCCCGGATCGCGGGCCCCTCCGGGCTCGTCATCTTCGGGGTGACGGGCGACCTGTCGCGCAAGAAGCTCATGCCGGCCGTGTACGACCTCGCCAATCGGGGTCTGCTGCCGCCGGGCTTCTCGCTGGTCGGCTTCGCCCGGCGGGACTGGGAGAACCAGGATTTCGCCCAGGTGGTCCACGACGCGGTCGAGGAGCATGCCCGCACCCCCTTCCGCGAGGAGGTCTGGCAGCAGCTCGCCGAGGGGATGCGGTTCATCCCCGGCGACTTCGACGACGACTCCGCCTTCAAGCAACTGCGCGCCGCCATCGACGAGTTGGACGCATCCCGGGGTACCAGTGGCAACTACGCCTTCTACCTCTCGGTGCCGCCGAGGTTCTTCCCGAAGGTCGTGCAGCAGCTGAAGAAGCACGGACTGGCCGACGCTCCCGAGGGATCGTGGCGGCGCGCCGTGATCGAGAAGCCGTTCGGCCACGACCTGAGGTCCGCCAAGGAGCTGAACGCGATCGTGCACGAGGTGTTCGATCCGGACCAGGTGTTCCGGATCGACCACTACCTGGGCAAGGAGACCGTCCAGAACATCCTGGCGCTGCGCTTCGCCAACCAGCTGTTCGAGCCGATCTGGAACCGGTCCTTCGTCGACCACGTGCAGATCACCATGGCCGAGGACATCGGCATCGGCGGCCGGGCCGGCTACTACGACGGCATCGGCGCCGCCCGCGACGTCATCCAGAACCACCTCCTCCAGCTGCTCGCGCTCACCGCGA
>NZ_JAPSKQ010000019.1:0-22567 GCF_031181555.1 Streptomyces sp.
CCGCCGCTCCGTCCGGCTCAACCGCCGGACGGAGCGGACCAGTCGGCCTCCACCTGACCGAGACGCACCCGTTGCGGGTGGTCGCCGACGGGTACGGACACGGTCTTCTCGCCGGTCGCGAAGTCGATCGCCGTCACCCGGTCCGCGCCGCTCTCGGAGACCACGCAGGACTTCCCGTCACCGCTGACCGTCGCCCAGTACGGCTTCGACGCGGTGACCAGCGGGCCCTCCTGCAGGGTCGTGCGGTCGACGACGGTCGCGTAGTCGTCCATGGTGCCCGCCACGCAGATCTTGCTGCCGTCCGGCTTCATCGTGATGCCGTGGTGGCGCGAGTCGTTGACCCAGGTGGTGCGGTCGTCGCTGGTGGCCGGGTTCTTGGGCAGGGTCTTGGTGCGGGTGATCCGGTCGGTGGCGACGTCGTACTCGAAGAAGCCGTGGAAGAACGACACCTGGAAGTACAGCTTCGACTCGTCCGGGGAGAACGCGGCCGGGCGGACCGCGTCCGAGTGGTCCTTCAGCCCGATGGCGTCGAGCCGGTCGCGCATGTCGATCACCTTGACCCGCTCGAAGGTGGTCGCGTCCACGACGGTGATCCGCCGGTCGCCCTTCGTCCAGTCCAGCCAGGTGGCGTCGAGCGCGGTGTTCACCTCGCCGATGGACATGTTCCAGAGGTACTTGCCGTCCTTGCTGAAGATGTTCTCGTGCGGCTTGTCGCCGGTGGCGAAGGAGCCGAGCTGCCGGCCCGTCTCGATGTCCAGCACGTGCACGGTGTTGGAGGTGGAGGCCGAGACGGCGACGCGCTTGCCGTCGGGGGAGACGGCCATGTGGTCGGCGCGGTAACCGGACACGGGGAAACGCCAGTTGATCCGGCCGGTGGCGAGATCGAGGGAGACGACGTCGGCGAAGCTGGGCCGGGAGACGACCACGGACCTGCCGTCGGGCGTGGAGTACATGTCGTCCACGAACTGGTCGTGGCCCTCGCCGACGCTGTTGCGGATGACCATGAAGTGGATCCAGTGGATCGGATCGGCGTTGATCTCGGCCATCCGCTCGTCCTTGTCGGGGATGACGTCGATCCGGCCGATCCTCGCGAAGTCACCGGTGGACTCGATGACGTCGGCGGTGCCGTCCCAGTTGTTGCCCACGAACAGCACCTCGCGCAGGGCGGCGGGGGAACCCGGGGCGGATTCGGCCGCGTCGGCGACGGCGGCCGGGGCGGTGAGGGTCAGGGCCAGGGCGGCGGCGACGGAGCACAGGCGCCTGGTTCTGCGGACCGGCATGACTGCTCCCTCCTCTGCGGGTGGGGGGTGGGCCGTACTTTATGACGAGAACATGCCAAACAGGGATGGAGGTCCGGGCAGGGGTGCTACCGGAATCAACTTACTGAAAAGTAAGGAGGGTTCGCCCGCACCACAAGACTGCGTACACGACAAAACAAGGTACGCGGTGGGGAGGGCGGGAACTCCCGGCGATCAGACGGAGGGCTTGATGTCCCCGGCGAAGACG
The DNA here is from genome assembly GCF_031181555.1 of Streptomyces sp. Taxonomy (GTDB): domain Bacteria; phylum Actinomycetota; class Actinomycetes; order Streptomycetales; family Streptomycetaceae; genus Streptomyces; species Streptomyces fimbriatus. The sequence continues at coordinate 1,507 of NZ_JAPSKQ010000019.1, forward strand.
ATCATCTGGTCGATCAGTCCCCGCCGCAGATGCACGACATCGGTGCCCGCCAGCCGCGGACCGCCGCCAGGCGTCGTGAAGACCCACTGGTACCGCGCCCACTCGTCCGGCACGTCCACCCCCGAACAGCGGACCATGGTGCCGGGCCCGGCCGGGTGGCGCCGGATGTCCAGGACGAACCGCTCGACCGCCTCGATCCCCTCGCTCCTCCCGAGAGGCCCCCAGAGGACGACGTCCGGGGTGAGCGCCTGCGCGAGCAGAGCGGTCACGTAGGTGTCGTCCGAGGCGTTGAACGCCGAGATGAAGGTGTCGATCGCCGACTGCGCCGTGTCTTCGTGCATCCCCCAGTCATACCAGCCGGAACCCGTCCGGGGACGGTTCCCGGAGCGAAGAGCCTCCGTACCGCCGTCCCCCTGTCCCTCCTCGTCCGTTCCTACTCGTCCCAGGCCTGGATCAACGTCTGCTCGGTGATCCTGCCGTCCCGCAGCGAGAGCATCGACTCGGAGAGCACCCGCACCCCGTCCGGGTACACGCAGCTCTCGCTGTAGGCGGCGCGATCGCCCTGCACGACGCACTGCTCCAGCTTGTGCGTCATGTCGCGGCTGTAGACGTCGTCGAGCATGGCGGCGATCTCGTCCCTGCCGTGCAGGACCTTGGGGCGGCTGGGCTGGGTGTTGCGGTCCACGATGCGCAGTTCCGCGTCGTCCGCGTAGAGCGACACCAGGTTCGCCGGCGTGTCGGCCTCGATGCCCCGGCGCAGTGCGTCGGTGTCGAAGGCGGGGTGTGCCGCGGTTGTCATGATGACCTCCTCCGAGGCCCGCGGCCCGGTCCTCCGGCGGGCCGTGAAGGCCTCCCTACGAGCCTCCTCCGGCCCGGTGGACACGGCAAGTCCGGCCCGTACGCCCCACCGGGGTACGGCCGCGCTCACTCACCCGTCGCCAGGAACTGCGTCGCCGCCAGCTCCGCGTACAGCGGATCGGCGGTCACCAGCTCCCGGTGCGTGCCCACCGCGCGGACCCGGCCCGCGTCCATCACCACGATCCGGTCGGCCATCGTCACCGTGGACAGCCGGTGCGCGACGACCAGCACCGTCGTCGTACGGGCCACGTCGGCGACGGTGTCGCGCAGCGCCGCCTCGTTCACCGCGTCGAGCTGCGAGGTGGCCTCGTCGAGCAGCAGCAGCCGGGGCCGGCGCAGCAGCGCGCGGGCGATGGCGACGCGCTGGCGTTCGCCGCCGGACAGCTTGGTGCCGCGATGCCCGACCAGGGTGTCGAGCCCGTCCGGCAGCCTGGACACCAGACCGTCCAGCCGGGTCGTCTTCAGCACCCGCGTCAGGGTCCCGTCGTCCGCCTCGGGATTGCCGAGCAGCAGGTTGTCCCGCAGGGAGCCCGACAGCACCGGCGCGTCCTGCTCCACGTAGCCGATCGCGGCCCGCAGGTGCGACAGGTCCCAGTCGGCCAGATCACGGCCGTCGAGCGTGATCACCCCGGAGTCGGGGTCGTAGAACCGCTCGATGAGGGAGAACACGGTGGTCTTGCCCGCCCCGGACGGGCCGACGAACGCGGTCATCCCCCGGGCGGGCACGGTGAACGTCACCCCGTGGTGGACGTACGGCAGATCGTCGGCGTACCGGAAGCGGACGTCCTCGAAGGCGAGCGCGGCGGGCGCGGTGCCGGGGGAGGGCAGCGGCGCGGGACCCGCGGCCGGTTCGGCGGGCAGCCGCAGGGCCTCCTGGATCCGGGCGAGGGCGGCGCTGCCCGTCTGGTACTGCGTGATCGCGCCGACGACCTCCTGGATCGGCGCCATGAGGTAGAAGACGAACAGCAGGAACGCCACCAGCGTCCCGATGTCGATGGAGCCCGTCGCCACCCGCGCGCCGCCCACCGCGAGCACCGTGATGAACGCGATCTGCAGGGCCAGGCCGGCCGTGTTGCCCGCCGCGGCCGACCACTTGGCGGCGCGCACGCTCTGCCGCCACGACTCGTGCGCGGCCTCGTGCAGCGCGCGCTCCTCCCGGGGCTCGGCGCCGGACGCCTTCACCGTGCGCAGCGCGCCGAGCACCCGTTCCAGCGAGGCGCCCATCACGCCGACCGCGTCCTGCGCCTGCCGGCTGGCCCGGTTGATGTGCGGCACGATCACGCCGAGCACCGTTCCCGCGCCCGCGATCACGGCCAGCGTGACGCCCAGCAGCACCGGGTCCACGAAACCCATCAGTACCACGGTCGCGATCAGCGTGAGCCCGCCCGTGCCGAGGCCGACCAGTGAATCCGTGGTGACCTCGCGCAACAGGGTGGTGTCGGAGGTGATCCGGGCCATCAGATCGCCCGGCTCGCTGCGGTCCACGGAGGTGATCCGCAGCCGCAGCAGATACGACGACAGCGCGCGCCGCGCCCCGAGCACCACCGACTCGGCGGTGCGCCGCAGCACGTACGAACCGAGCGCGCCCAGCACGGCGTTGGCGACGACGAGCGCCGACATCGTCAGCAGCGCGCCGGCGATGGCCCGGTCGGCGGCGAGGTCGTCGATCAGCTCCCGGGCCACCAGCGGCAGCATCAGGCCCGTCGCGCCGGTCATCAGCGACAGCGCCGCGCCGCCCAGCAGGGCCCACCGGTGCGGCCGGACGTATCCGAGGAGCAGTCGCCAGGCGGGCTGGACGGTTTTCTGCGCTGCGATGCTCACGTCGCTCCTTCGCCGGTCGGACGGAGCGTTCAGGCTACGCGGAGGAGCGGGCCCGTCGGCACGGCGAGCGGCACCCGTGCGGCACGACACGGCGCCACGACCTGCCGTGGAGCCGATCGGCACCCTTACCGATCAGTCACGCGTAGGGTCGAGGGGACGAACACCGGTCGACGAAGGAGTCAGTACCATGGCGCAGGAAGTACGCGGCGTGATCGCACCGGGCAAGGACGAGCCGGTACGGATCGAGACGGTCGTCGTACCCGACCCCGGGCCGGGGGAGGCGGTCGTCCGCGTCCAGGCCTGCGGGGTGTGCCACACCGATCTGCACTACAAGCAGGGCGGCATCGGCGACGACTTCCCCTTCCTGCTCGGTCACGAGGCCGCGGGCGTCGTCGAGTCGGTGGGCGACGGCGTCACCGACGTCGAGCCCGGCGACTTCGTGATCCTCAACTGGCGGGCGGTGTGCGGGAAGTGCCGGGCCTGTCTGCGCGGACGCCCCTGGTACTGCTTCGACACCCACAACGCGCGGCAGAGGATGACCCTCACCGACGGGACCGAGCTCTCCCCGGCCCTGGGCATCGGCGCCTTCGCCGAGAAGACGCTCGTCGCCGCCGGACAGTGCACCAAGGTCGATCCGGCCGTCTCCGCGCAGGTCGCCGGGCTGCTCGGCTGCGGGGTGATGGCCGGCATCGGCGCCGCGATCAACACCGGGAACGTCGGCCGGGGCGACTCGGTCGCGGTCATCGGCTGCGGCGGCGTCGGGGACGCGGCCATCGCCGGGTCCCGCCTCGCCGGAGCGGCGAAGATCATCGCCGTCGACATCGACGACCGCAAGCTCGAGACCGCGCGCTCCATGGGCGCCACCCACACCGTCAACTCCCGCGAGACCGACCCGGTCGAGGCGATCCGCGACCTCACCGGAGGCTTCGGTGCCGACGTCGTCATCGAGGCCGTCGGCCGCCCCGAGACCTACCGGCAGGCGTTCTACGCCCGCGACCTGGCCGGCACGGTCGTCCTGGTCGGCGTGCCCACGCCCGAGATGAAGCTCGAACTGCCGCTGCTGGACGTCTTCGGCCGCGGCGGCTCCCTGAAGTCCTCCTGGTACGGCGACTGCCTGCCCTCCCGCGACTTCCCGATGCTGATCGACCTCCACCTCCAGGGCCGCCTGGACCTGGCGGCGTTCGTCACCGAGACCATCCGACTCGACGAGGTCGAGAAGGCGTTCGAGCGGATGCACCGCGGTGACGTCCTGCGCTCGGTGGTGGTGCTGTGATGACCGCCCGCATCGAACGACTCGTCACCTCCGGCCAGTTCCGCCTCGACGGCGGCACCTGGGACGTCGACAACAACGTGTGGATCGTCGGCGACGACCACGAGGCGATCGTCATCGACGCCGCCCACGACGCCGACGCCATCGCCGAGGCCGTCGGCGACCGCCGCCTGACGGCCATCGTGTGCACCCACGCCCACAACGACCACATCGACGCCGCTCCCGCCCTCGCCGAGCGCACCGGCGCCACCATCTGGCTGCACCACGACGACCTGCCGCTGTGGAAGCAGACCCACCCGGACCGCGACCCCGACGCCTGGCTGGTCGACGGCCAGGTGATCGAGGCGGCCGGCACCGACCTCACGGTGCTGCACACCCCGGGACACGCGCCGGGGGCGGTGTGCCTGTACGACCCGGGGCTGGCCACCGTCTTCACCGGCGACACCCTCTTCCAGGGCGGCCCCGGAGCCACCGGCCGCTCGTACTCCCACTTCCCGACGATCATCGACTCCATCCGGAACCGGCTGCTGACCCTTCCGCCCGAGACCCGGGTCCGCACCGGCCACGGCGAGGGCACCACCATCGGCGCGGAGGCCCCGCACCTGGAGGAGTGGATCGCGCGGGGCCACTGAGGGACCTCCCGGGCGACCGGCTCGAAAAGGCGACAGAAGATGTCCGGCTTACCCGTCACCCTCGAAGGGACGGAGAAGCACGGGTGACGGGAGGCCGGACATGCCGGAGCAGTTGAAGGACAGGGTCGCGCTGGTGGCCGGGGCGACCCGGGGAGCCGGACGCGGCATCGCCGTGGAGCTGGGGGCGGCGGGCGCGACCGTGTACGTCACGGGCCGCAGCACCCGCGCCCGCCGCTCCGAGTACGACCGCCCCGAGACCATCGAGGACACCGCCGACCTGGTCACCGAGGCGGGCGGCACGGGGATCGCGGTGCCGACCGACCACCTGGATCCGGAGCGGGTGAAGGCGCTGGTCGACCGCATCGCCGACGAGCAGGGCCGCCTCGACGTCCTCGTGAACGACATCTGGGGCGGCGAGACGCTCTTCGAGTGGGACGCGCCCGTCTGGGAGCACGACCTGGACAAGGGACTGCGTCTGCTGCGCCTCGCGGTCGAGACCCACGCCATCACCAGCCATCACGCCCTGCCGCTGCTGCTGCGCCACCCCGGCGGGCTGGTCGTCGAGGTCACCGACGGCACCGCCGACTACAACCGCGACACCTACCGCAACTCCTTCTTCTACGACCTGGCCAAGTCCGCCGTCCTGCGCATGGGCTTCTCCCTCGGTCACGAACTCGGACCCCGGGGCGCCACGGCCGTCGCCCTCACCCCGGGCTGGCTGCGCTCGGAGATCATGCTCGACCACTTCGGGGTGCGCGAGGACAACTGGCGCGACGCCCTCGACCGCGTCCCCCACTTCGCCATCTCGGAGACCCCGCGCTACGTCGGCCGAGCCGTCGCCGCGCTCGCCGCCGACCCGGACGTGGCCCGGTTCAACGGCACGTCCCTCTCCAGCGGCGGCCTCGCCCGGGAGTACGGCTTCACCGACCTCGACGGCAGCCGCCCGGACGCCTGGCGCTACCTCGTCGAGGTCCAGGACGCGGGCAGGCCGGCGGACGTGACCGGTTACCGCTGATCCCGTCCGACCCCTGCCGCGGTGATCGTCCCGGCAGTACCTTCACCCCATGACGACGGACACAAGGCGCTTCGAGGGGTACGGGGTTCTCATCACCGGGGCGGCCCGGGGCATCGGCGCGGCCACCGCCCGGCGGTTCGCCGAGGAGGGGGCGCGGGTCCTGGTGGCCGACGTGGACCCGGCCGAGGCGGAGCGGACGGCGTCGGCGCTGCGGGAGCGGGGGCTCGGCGCCGAGGCCGCCGCCTGCGACGTGGCCGACCGGGCGTCGGTCGAGGCGGCCGTCGCCCACGCCGTGGACGCCTTCGGCTCGCTCGACGTGCTGGTCAACAACGCCGCCCACTGCACACCCGACGCGCCCCGCTTCGAGGACGAGCCGGACGAGGAGTGGGCCCGCGACCTCGACGTCACCCTCACCGGCGCGTACCGCTGCTGTCGCGCCGCACTCCCGCACCTCGCTGCCTCCGGCCGGGGCGCGATCGTCGGCATCGGCTCCGTCAACGGCCTCCAGGACTTCGGCAACCACGCCTACAGCGCGGCCAAGGCGGGCCTGGTCTCCCTCACCCGCACCCTCGCCGGCCACGCCGCGCCCCGGGGCGTCCGCGTCAACCTCGTGGCGCCGGGGACCGTCCGCACCCGCGCCTGGGAGGGCCGGGACGCGGACCTCGAAGCGGCCCGGCGCCTCTACCCCCTGGGCCGCGTCGGCGAGCCGGAGGACATCGCGGCCGCCGTCGCCTTCCTCGCCTCCCGCGACGCGTCCTGGATCACCGGGACCACCCTCGTCGTCGACGGCGGCATCACGGCGGTCAACTCGGGGTTCCGGGAGGCGTTGCGACGGCCGGGGGACGCTCGGTGACTCTTCGGCCCGGCCGAATGTCACCGTTCGGTCGCGGCCCGGCCGCCCGTACAACCGATTTCCCCGTTCGTCCGTCTACCTGGCAGAGTGCGCAGTTCGTGCCCTCACTTCCGCGGGAAAGGCAGGCTGGACCATGGGCGACACACGGAGACGGGGCGCCGTCGTTCTCGGGATCACTTCGCTGGTGGTCCCGCTCACCTTCGCGCTCGGCGCCGCACCGGCGCAGGCCGCGAGCTGCACCACCAAGGCGGGCCCGTACCAGAAGCAGGTGGAGAAGTTCCTCGGCCGTCCGGTCGACGGCAAGCAGTCCTCCGCCGACTGCAAGGCCGTCCGCGCCTTCCAGACCAAGCACGGCATCACGCCGAACATCGGGTACGCCGGTCCCGTCACCTGGGGCGTGATGGACCTGATGAACAAGCAGAAGGCCGTGGGGAAGAACCCGAACAAGTCGGGCAAGTGCCCGGTGAACAAGGGCCGTATCGCCTGCGTGGACCTCACGCTGCAGCTCAGCTGGATCCAGGACGGCAAGAAGCTCGTTTACGGGCCGGTGCCGGTCCGCACCGGCCGCGACGGCTACGAGACCCGCACCGGCCTGAAGAAGATCTACTGGCGCAACATCGACCACGTCTCGACCATCTACGACGTGCCGATGCCCTACAGCCAGTTCTTCGACGGCGGCCAGGCCTTCCACTCGGTCGGCGTCAGCATGTGGAACCCGCCCGGTTCGCACGGCTGCGTCAACATGACGAAGGCCGACGCCAAGAAGTACTGGTCGCTGCTGAAGAACGGCGACGACGTGTACGTGTACGGCCGCAAGGCCGGCACCTGATCCGCGTCCGCTCCGGGGCCCGGGATGTGAACTCCTCCACGTTCCTTGGCAGATGGACGTGATCAGCGACACTGTCCGGAATGTCCGATGTGCGTGCGATTACTCACAGCGCCTTCACTTCGGGCGCCGTATGCTTCACAGCATGTCCACCACTGTTGAACCTTCCTCCGAGCGATCGGCTGCCGAGGTCAACGAGGAGATCCGGGCCCTGTGGCTCCGGTCGGGCGGGACACTGAGCGTCGAGCAGCGCGAGGAGTACCAGCGCCTCGTCCAGGAGTGGGCCTCGGCCCTCCCGCAGCCGGCGAAGGCGGCCTGAGCTCGGCGCAGGCCGCTCGAGCGCCGCGCAGGCCGCCTCGGCATCGCAGCCCCGTCGACGGGGCACCCGTGAGCGAATGGGTGCCCTTCTCGCACTGGCCTCGGCCCTCTGCTACGGCGTCGTCGACTTCGCGGGCGGACTGCTGAGCCGCCGCGTCCCGCACGCCGCCGTCACCTTCCTGGGCCAGGTCGGCGGGCTGCTGCTCGCCGCCGGTGCCGCCCTCCTCGTGCCCGCCGACGCCGTGCACCCCGCCGACCTGATGTGGGGCGCGCTGTCCGGCGTCGGCAGCGCCACCGCGATGCGCTTCCTCAACCGCGGCCTCAGTCACGGTGCGATGAGCGTGGTCGTGCCGGTGAGCGCCGTCACGGGCGTCGCGCTGTCCGTCCTGTGCGGGGTCCTCCTCCTCGGCGACCGCCCGGGAGCCCTGGCCTGGGCGGGGATCGCCGTCACCGGACCCGCCCTGTGGTGGGTGTCCGGCGGCGGCAGCCACATGGGCAGGGAAGCGGCGGACGGGCTCCTCGCCAGTGCGGGCGTCGCCGTGCAGTACGTCGCCCTGGGCCAGGCGGATTCCGTGAGCGGGCTGTGGCCCGTCGTCGCGGGCCGGGTCGCCGCCGTCCTCGTCCTGCTCCCCGGTGCCGCACGTCACCCCCGGCTCCTGGGACTGCCGGCGCGGCGCTGTGCCCAGGCCCTCCTGATCGGGGCGGGTGCGGCCCTCGGCCTTGTCCTGTACCTGCTCGCCGCGCAACGGCAGATGCTCGCCGTCGCCGTGGTCCTCGCCTCCCTCTACCCCGCCCTCCCGGTCCTCCTCGGTCTCGCCGTCCTGCGCGAACGGATCTCCCGGCGGCAGGCGGCCGGGCTGGTCGGGGCCGCCGCCGCGACGGTGCTGCTCACCGTCGGCTGAGGGGAGCGCCCCCGCCGCGCCGCTCAGCCCCAGGTCGCCGAGTAGTGGCGCCGGTACGCCTTGCGGTCCTGTTCCGCGCGGATCCAGCGCGTCGCCACCAGAGTGACCAGGCTGCCCCCGGTCACCAGCAGACCGGGACCGACGTTCCGGGGGTCGGCGAGCCGGGACAGCAGCGTCGACGCGTTCGGGATGCCCGCCGCCGGGGCCGACGAGCCCGGCGAGACGGTGCCCCCGGCCGCCGCGCCCGGGGGCACCGACGGCGCCGGGGAGGCCGTCCCGTCACCGGCCCGGGGGGACACGATGAGCCGTACCTTCAGCTGCGCCAGCGCCTTCGTCACCGGCTGGAAGTACGTCGTACCGCCCGCCGTGCAGTCACCGCTGCCGCCCGAGGTCACGCCCAGCGCGATGCCCTCGGAGAACATCGGGCCGCCGCTGTCGCCCGGTTCCGCGCACACGTCGGTCTCGATGAGGCCGCTGACCGTGCCCTCGGGGTAGTTCACCGTCGCGTCGAGCGCGGTCACCTCCCCGTCCCGCAGGCCGGTGGTGCTGCCGCTGCGGAACACCCGCTGGCCGACCGAGGGATCCGCCACCCCGGTGATCCGTACGCCCTTGCCGTCGCCGACCGCCACCACGCCGGCGCCGTCGCCCGCCCGGCCGTCGGCGTACTCGATCAGGGAGTAGTCGTCCCCGGGGAAGCTGCCGCCGACCGTCGTACCGACCTGTTTCCCGGCCCGGTCGTCGGCGAACCACACGGAACCGTCGGGCCCGCAGTGCCCGGCCGTGAGGATGAAGTCGCGCCTGCCGTCGGTCACGTTGAAGCCCGCCGAGCAGCGTCCGGCCGTCGACAGGATGGGCCGCGCCCCGTTGAGGCGGGTGGTGAAGGTGCCCTCGGTCCGCTCCATGCGGACGAAGTCGCCGATGCCGTCCGCCACTCGGGTCAGCTCGGACCAGTCGTCGGCGGAGACCGTGCGGTCCCCCCGGACCACCACCTCGTTGGACCGGTAGTCCATCGCCCAGGCCGTCCCCGGCACGCGCGGCGCCGAACGCAGCGTCCGCGCGGCCGACTTGAGGTCACGCATGCTGTGCCGCACCATTTTCGGCTCGGCACCCGCCCGTCGCACCTCACCCGCCGCCTCCTCGTCGGTGACCGCGACGACCGTCCGCCCGTCGGCGCCGATCCAGCTGCCCGCCGTACGGGAGGTGCCGAGCCGGGACACCAGGCCGGCGCCGGGACCGGCCGGCTGCCCGGCCGCCACGTACGGCACCGCGGCAGCGTCCGGCGCGGCGGGTTCGCTCGCGACGGCGCGTGTGACCATCGTGGCCCCCAGGAGGAGTCCGCCGACGGCCGCCAGTCGTGTCACTCGCCGGACGACCCGTCGTCGTGCGTGCCTCATGCATGGCTCCCGAACCTCAGCGGCGCGGCGCGAACACCGCGGGGCCTCCCCTCGAGTCGAGTGCCCTCCCTCCATACGCGCCGGGGAGCCGACGCGTTCAGCGAAGGTGTGACCCGCTGCCCGGCGACGGGGTCAACCGGCCGCGTCCACCGCCGGACCGGTGCCGGCGCCCGTGCCGAGCGCGGCCCAGCTGCGGGCGTCGCCCCACACGGACGCCGGGTCCACGTAGACGCGCAGCAGCGCGGTGAGCACCGGGTCCCCCCGTCCGTTCAGCTCGTCGGAGGCGACCTTCCGGGCGATCCCGGCGAGGAAGTCCGCCAGCTGCACCCGCGGGTCCGCCCGTGCGGCGACCAGCCGCACCTCCTCCAGGGCGATCCCGTCCCGCCGGGCCGTCCGCTCGATCCACGCGATGCGCTCCGGCGTCAGGACGTTCTGCCGGTCGTGCACCAGGCGCACGGGCCGCCCGCCCGCGCTCCAGTACGCGGCCGTGGAGACGATCGCCGGAAGCAGCGGATTGAGCACCGGGATCCGCACGGCCGATCCGTCGAGCAGTCCCGCCCGGTAGGCCTCGGCCCGGTCCCGCCGCGCCGCGAGCCGCTGAAGGGTCCGCGCCGCGGGCGTACCGGCGTGGGCGCGGCACAGGGCGTCGACCGTGCCGAAGAAGAACGGGACGGACGACCCCGGCTCCGCGCCGTTGCGCGTGCGCAGCAGCTGGTTGGCCGCCAGGAGGAAGTCCCTCCACCCGTCCGCGCCGACGTCCCGGCGCCCCGCCCGGAACAGGGCGACCGCCTCGGCCGGATCGTCGAGCAGCAGGGCGACGACCCGGTCCACCACGAAGAACGCCTTCTCCGTCAGATGCACCCGGGCCCGCCCGTGGAGCGGCCCGCCGGGGGCGAGCAGCCACTCCAGCACCGCGCGGTGCTTCTCCCGCAGCAGGTGGTTCGCCTTGTACTCCTCGGCCGGTGAGCGGATGCGGTCCCGGATCTCCCGTACGGCGGCGGCCCCGGCGGTCACGGACAGGTGCACGCCGGCGTGCGCGAACACGTCGGTGTTCCCGCCGGTGAGGTTCTCGCCGTCCGACCCCGACTCGTCGCAGGCGATCTCCAGCGGCGGGCCGGCTCCGACCGCCCGTGTCCCGTCGTCGCGATTCCCGCTCACCCCGCGGCCCCCTATCGTGTGCTCATGACCAGGATCCCGCACGAGACGTCCGGTGAACCGAATCCGTTGACCGCCCTTACCCTGGATGCCCTGAGACGCCGTACCAGCATGAAGTGGCGCACCTATCCCGAGGACGTGCTGCCCCTGTGGGTGGCCGAGATGGACGTACCGCTCGCCGAGCCGATCGTGCGCACCCTCACCGAGGCGCTCGAAGCGGGGGACACCGGTTATCCCGTCGGCACCGCCTACGCCGAGGCGCTGGCCGCCTTCGCGGAGAAGCGGTGGGGCTGGGGCGGGCTCGCCGTGGAGCGCACCGCGGTCGTGCCCGACGTGATGCTGGGCGTGGTGGAGATGCTCAAGCTGGTCACCGGGCACGGGGACCCGGTGGTGGTGAACCCGCCGGTCTACCCGCCCTTCTACGACTTCGTCCGGCACATGGACCGCAGGGTGGTCGAGGCACCGCTCGGCGCCGACGCGCGCCTCGACCTCGGCGTCCTGGAGGACGCCTTCCGGCAGGCGGTGGCGGACGGCCGGCGGGCCGCCTACCTGCTGTGCAGCCCGCACAACCCCACCGGGACCGTGCACACCGCGAGGGAGTTGTCCGCCGTCGCCGCCCTCGCCGAGCGGTACGGCGTACGCGTCGTCGCCGACGAGATCCACGCGCCGCTGGTCGTCGGCGAGGCGGACTTCGTGCCCTATCTGAGCGTGCCGGGCGGCGAGCGCGGCCTGTCCCTGATGTCGGCCTCGAAGGCGTGGAACCTGGCCGGCCTCAAGGCCGCGCTCGCCGTCGCCGGGCCCGCGGCCGCCGCCGACCTGGCCCGGATGCCCGAGGAGGTCGGCCACGGCCCCAGCCACCTCGGCGTTCTCGCCCACACCGCCGCCCTGCGCGACGGCACCGCCTGGCTGGACGCCCTGCTCACCGGTCTGGACGCCAACCGCCGGCTGCTCACCGACCTCCTCGCCGAGCACCTGCCGGCGATCCGCTACCGCCCGGGCGACGCCACCTACCTCGCCTGGCTCGACTGCCGCGCCCTCGGCCTCGGCGACGACCCGGCGCGGGTCTTCCTCGAGCACGGCCGCGTGGCCCTCAACTCCGGTCTCCCCTTCGGCACGGGCGGCGCCGGCCACGCCCGGCTGAACCTCGCCGCCTCACCCGAGGTGATCGGGGAGGCGGTCCGGAGGATGGCGGTGGCCGTGGAGGGGGCGGGACGTGACTAGGGCCAGGCACGGCACCGGCTCCGGACCCGGGCGGGCCCATGGCTGACGAGTGCTTCGCGCATCCGCGGCTCGCCGCGCTCTACGACCCGCTCGACCCCGATCGCGGTGACCTCGACGCGTACGTCCGCATGGCGCAGGAGTTCGGGGCCCGGCGGGTGCTGGACATCGGCTGCGGGACGGGGGTGTTCGCCCTGCTCCTGGCCGACCGCGGGATCGAGGTCGTCGGCGTCGACCCCGCGGAGGCGTCGCTCGAGGTGGCCCGGGACAAGCCGGGCGGTGACCGGGTGCGCTGGATCCACGGCGACGCGACGGCGCTCCCGCCGCTGCGGGTCGACCTGGCGACCATGACGGCGAACGTCGCCCAGGAGATCACCGAGCCGGACGCGTGGCGGGGCACGCTGCGCGGAGCCCACGAGGCGCTGCGGCCCGGAGGACGCCTGGTGTTCGAGACGCGGGACCCGGCTCGGCGGGCGTGGGAGGAGTGGACCCGGGAGAGGTCGTACCGCGTGACGGACGTGCCGGGCACCGGCGCGGTCGAGAGCTGGGTCGAGGTGACCGGGGTGGCCGGGCCACTGGTGACGTTCCGGTGGACGTACGTCTTCGCCGCGGACGGACAGGTGCTGACCTCGGATTCGACGCTGCGGTTCCGTGAGCGACAGGAGGTCGAGGCGGACCTGACCGGGCAGGGGTACGTGGTGGAGGGGGTGCGCGACGCCCCGGACCGTCCGGGCCGGGAGTTCGTCTTCGTCGCACGGCGCCCGTAGCCGGCCCGGGGTTCTCCGGGCGCCCGCGCGGGGCCGGGCGGTGGCGCCCCGCGCGGGCGGCCCTAGACTGCCCCGCATGGATGACGCGATGCTCGACCGGCTCGGGGCGGGCAAGTACCTGCTGGTCACCAGTTACCGCAGGAACGGCACGCCGGTCGCCACGCCGGTGTGGGTCGTGCGGGACGGGGACGCGCTCGGGGTGTGGACCGCCGCCGACTCCTGGAAGGTGAAGCGGATCCGGGCCCGCGGCGATGTCCTCGTCGGCCCCTGTGACCTGCGCGGCAACCCGACCGGCGAGCAGGTCCCCGCCACCGCGGAGATCTGCGATCCGGCCACCACCGCCCGCTACCGCGCGCTGATCGCCCGCAAGTACGGCCTCGTGGGCCGGCTCACCCTCCTCGGCAGCCGTCTGCGCCGGGGCCTGGACGGCACGGTCGGCATCCGCGTCACCCTCTGAGGCGCCGCGCCGTGCGGGCCGGCGCCCGGCGGTGCGTCAGGTCCAGGCCCGGTACGGCTCGTCGACGAGCTGGAAGACGGGCTCGCCCCGCACCGGGTCCTTGGCCGTCGACAGCCGTACCCGGTCGCCGCTGTGGATGCCGATGGGCGGGCCCATGACCCGGCCGCGCACCACGAAGCCCTCGGCCATCTCGATCAGGGACACGTTGCGGGCCGCCGGGGTGTTGCGGTGGACCACCGTGGAATGGCGGACCGTCCCGACGCCCTCGCTGCGCTCCGTGCGCAGGTCGCTGCCCTGGCAGACCGGACACAGCAACCGGTGGTACATGGCGGTGCCGCACCAGGTGCAGCGCTGGTAGAGCATGGCCTCCGCGTGGTCCGGGCCCTGGGGATCGAGCACGCCCGTCGAGGAGCCGGCTGCCTGCTGAGCGACGCTTCCTGAGTGGTGGTACACGCTGGTCAACTCCCTGCACTCGGCCGGAAACCCGCGTGCGCGGTGACCCGGGCACGCGCGTGCGCGGTTCGCCGTGCCACCGTGCACAGCGACAGGCTATGGCACTGAGTGCCACTCGTAAAGGCACTGCGTACCCTGAATTGTGCGACGCGGCCGTACGCCGCCGAGCGGCCCGTCAGCCGCGCCCCCGTACGGATTCGAGTTCCTGCACCACCCGCCACAGCGGTGCCCCGCGCCGCGCGACGACCACCACCACGTCCTCGGGGCCCTCGCCCGCCGGGGGAGCCGGCGCGGCGCCGAACGCGGCCTGCACGTGTCCCAGGGCGTGGTCCACCGCGGCCTCCGCGTCGTCCCGTCCGTCCGAACGCAGCCAGGAACGCAGCGCGTTGTTGTGCGCCGCGACCACGGCCGCCGCGATCACATCGGCCCGCAGGATCCCGTCACGGCGGCCGGCGAACCGGCCGCGCAGATACTCGGCCAGCGCCCGTTCGTAGCGCCAGACCACGGACAACTCGTACGCGCGCAGGCCCGGCACCCGCTTGGTGAGGCGGTAGCGCTGCACGGAGAACGCCGGGTTCTCGGCGTACATCCGCAGCACCAGCCGGGCCGCGTCGCAGACCCTGCGCACCGGTTCGTCGTCGTCCGCGCCGGACGCCAGGAAGGCCGTCATGTCGGCGAGGCACCGCTCGTGGTCGGGGAAGACCACGTCCTCCTTGGACGGGAAGTAACGGAAGAAGGACCGTCGTCCGACCCCGGCGAGCGCCACGATGTCGTCGACCGTCGTCTGCTCGTAGCCCCGCTCCAGGAAAAGCCGGAAGGCCGCCGCGACCAGCGCGTCCCGCATCGTGGTCTTCCCGGCCCGGTCGCCGCGGCCGGGAGCCGCACTGCTGGAGCTCATGAACGGGAACGTAGCATTCGGCCGCCGTCCATGGCACTCGGTGCACCTGGGCACGGAACTGAGTGCTGTCGTGAGCCCCGGCGCAGGTCATCCATATGATCGGGTCAACGCCGTCCCGAGGAGTCCGCATGCCGTCCGCCCGCCCCCGCGTCCTGTACGTCACCGACCTGGCCTACCCGGCCCGCGGACGCCGCTACTGCGACGAGGACATCTTCCTGACCTCCCGGCTGCGCGAGGACTTCGACCTGGCGCTGTGCCATCCGCGCGACGCCACCGCACTGATGGACGGCTTCGACGCCGTCGTGGTCCGCAACAGCGGCCCGGTGCTGGCGTACCAGGAGGCCTACGACGCCTTCCGGATGCGCGCCTCGGCGACCGGCAAGCCGGTCTACAACCCGCTCACCGGCAGGGGCGACATGGCCGGCAAGCAGTATCTGCTCGACCTGAGCGCCGCCGGTCATCCGGTGATCCCCACCGTCGACCGCCCGCAGGACCTGCACCTGCTGCCCGGGGCGCGGCGGTACGTGGTCAAGCCCAGACTCGGCGCCGACTCGATAGGACTGCGCGTCGTCCCCGCCGCCGAGGTGCGCGACCTCGTCGACGGAAGCGTCCTGGTACAGCCGCACATCGACTTCGTCCACGAGGTCTCCTTCTACTTCGTCGACCACGACTTCCAGTACGCCCTCCACGCCCCGCGCCCCGATCGGCGCTGGCAGCTGCAGCCGTACGAACCCACCCCCGAGGACCTGGAGTTCGCCCGGCACTTCATCGACTGGAACACCCTCGACCACGGCATCCAGCGCGTCGACGCCTGCCGTGCGCCGGGCGGCGAACTGCTGCTGGTGGAACTGGAGGACCTCAATCCCTACCTGTCCCTCGACGCCCTCGACGAGGCGGACCGGGAGGCGTTCGTGTCCGCGATGACGGCGTCCCTGCGCCGTTTCCTGCACGACACCGGCGCGACGGGGGGCTGAACCTCTCGGCGTCCTGCCGCGTATCCCTTCCCGTGGGCGGCCCCGCCCGCCGTGCGGTACGGAAGGAAGGAGAGCGGCGTGCCGACCTCGATGCCGCCCGCCGAGGGTTCCGGTACGGCACCGCGGCCACGCCGGAACGAAGCGGGCGCCTGCCCGCGGCCCGCCCTACGGTCCGTCGCTTCCCTGCCGCTTCCCGGGGAAGCGGATGTCCAGGACGCACACGTCGTCGCGGCGTTCCCCCTCCAGCATCGCGTCCAGCAGCGCCCCCAGAGAACCGGTCTCGTCGCCCGGACGGGCCGCCACGGCCTCGGCCAGACGCCCGAGCCCCGTGTCGATGTTCTCCGGGGGCCGCTCCACCAGGCCGTCCGTGTACAGCAGGATCCGGTCGCCCGGCCGCAGACGGCACTCGGCCTCTTCGAAGTGCGGTGCGGTGGACGCGCCGAGCAGCATGCCACTGGGGCGCCGCAGATAGGTCACCTCGCCGCCGCGCAGCAGCAGGGGCGGGGTGTGTCCCGCCTGCGCCCAGACCAGACGCTGCTTCCCGGGTTCGTAGCGGGCCAGGATCATGGTCGCGGTGGCGTGGGTGTCCCGGGAGTGCAGCAGCAGGGTGTTGAGCCGGGCGAGCGCGCCGGTCAGCGAGGAGCCGGTGATGACCATGCCCTTGGCGGTGAAGCGCAGCTGGGCCATGGTGGCCACGGCGTCGACCCCGTGACCGGCGACGTCGCCGACGACGAACAGGGCGTCGCCGTCCGGCAGTTCGATGGCGCTGAACCAGTCACCGCCGACGTGTACGCCCGTCTGGGAGGGAAGGTAGGCGACCTCGACGCGCAGTCCGGCCAGGTCCACCGCCCGTTGGGGCAGGGGCAGCAGGGCGTTCTGCAGGCGGGCGACCAGAGCCCGCTCGGCCCGGAGCACGTCGTGCTGGGTGAGGATCTCCCGCTCGCTCTCCACCAGGGCGAGTTCGGCCCGCCGCCGCGCGGTCAGGTCCTGCACGACGCCGTGCACCTCGACGGGCGTGCCGTGCAGGTCCGCCACGGCCTCGGCGACGAGGCGCAGGTGCCGTACGCCGCGTGGGGTGCGGACCCGGAACGGGACGTCGAGCGGCAGGCCCTCGCGGACCAGGCCGTCGACGGCGCGGCCCAGGGCGGGCCGGTCGTCGGGCACCGCGAGTCCGGGAAGGTCGACGAGCCGGACGGGCCCGTCCGCGGGGGCCCGGCCGAGGATCGTGAAGACCTGCGACGACCAGGACGCCTCACGCGTGGCCAGGTTCCAGTTCGCCCAGCCGAGGTTGCCCAGCCGCTGCAGGTCGGCGAGCCGCTGCTCCTGCCGGTCGGAGGAGGCGTGCCGGGTCCAGGTGGCGACCAGCGAGTCCTCCAGCCGGGCCACCCGTACGGAGTACGTGGACAGCGCCGCGAGGCCGCTCACCACCTCCTGGTGGGCGAACGGTTCGCCCTCGTAGGGCTCCCCGGTGGCGAGTACGTGCAGGAAGCCCTGCCACAGCGGTTCGTCCGTCAGCCCGGGCCAGTACTCGCGCAGCCGCCGGCCGGCCGGGGCGCCTCCGGTGCCGCCCAGTACGGCGGCCGCCTGCGCCGTCGCGGCGTCGATGCGGAAGTCCGCGGTCTCGCCGGAGGGACCGCGCAGCGGGGTCAGCAGCACCGCCGCGACGGGCAGTGCCTCGAACAGCGCCCGCGCGGCGTCCCGGGGAGCGTCGGCCGCCGGCGCGGGCGGGGTGGCGGGCATGCGCAGCTGTCCGGCACACAGCCGGGCCATTCCCCGCAGATGGGCGCGGTCACTCGGGGTGAACGGTCCGGAGCGTCCGCGCAGCACACCTATGCAGACCTCGGCGCCGTCCCCGGCGGACACGGGCAGCCAGGCCCGCGACCGCCACCGCTCGGGCGGCTCGCCGATCAGCAGGTACCGCTTGCTGTCCTCGGCGAGGTCCTCCAGCCAGCGCGGTGCGCCGGACCGGAGGGCGTCCAGGGCCGCGACCCCGCTGAAGGGGGACACCTGGTGCCACTGGGTGGCGAGCCGTTCGTCGATTCCGGCGTGACCGACCAGCTCGAGCTCCCCACCGGGCCGGCGGGCGTAGATCATGACCGAGTCCGCGCCCAGGTCCGGCGCGAGGTGTTCCAGCAGGCACCGGGCCAGGTCCTGAGGCGTGTCCGCGCGGACGAGGGCGCGGCCGAGGCGGCCCAGGGCGGCGGCGACGTCGTCCGGAGCGGAGGGGTCCACCGACGGGCCGGCCCCGGGGAGGCCGGATGCCGCACCAGGGGTGTCCGTTCCGGAGCGTACCGGGGGCTCGCCGGCGCCGGACCGGGCGAGTGCCGGGTGGCCCAGGGTGATCCAGCACTCCTCCAGCAGGGTGCGACGGGCGGCCTTGGCCCGCTGGAGCAGCGTCTCGCCCGCGGCGTCCGCGGAGCAGCCGGTCAGGGCCATCACGACGCCTTTGGCGCGTTCCACGACGGCCGACGTCGCCGCCTGCTCGCGCAGCCGGTCCATCTCGGCGCGTTGCCGGGCGACGACCCTGGCCAGTTCGGCCAGATCGGGCGCGCTTCCGGTCTCCGCCGGGGGAACGGGCTCGCTCATCACGCGATGAGCATCGCACACCGAGCCGTGTCGGTTGACCGGTTCGGCAGCCGGGAATTCACCGGTGAGCAGGTCAGAGGCTCCTTCCCGGGAGCGCTGTGTCGCCCGGCGTCTCCGGAACGTCACCGACGGCCCGGCGCGCGGTCAGCGGTGGGCGTCGGCCAGGGCCTGGGTGACCGCCCGCACGCTGCGCGCGATGTGCTGCAGGTGCGCGACCTCCGCCGCGTACAGCTTGATCGTGTGCTCGATGACGCCTTCGTGCAGCCCCAGCCGGGGCAGATCGGCCCGCGCGGTCTGCAGGGCGGTGCGCGCCACCCGGATCTCGTGCTCGACCTGGATCTGGGCGTGCCGGGCCAGCAGGACGGGGCGCCGGACGAACGCCGGATAGCTCGCGTAGCGCGCCGGCACCAGCTCGCGCAGCCACTTGGCCGCCGAGCGTTCCCAGTCGTAGCTGCCGGGGGTCTTGACCTGGTGGGGCCAGTCCGGACCGAGGCGCGTGGACGTCAGGGGCATGATCATCGCTTCCGGGTGTACGGCGTCGTGGGGACGGACGACGGGACGGGGCGGCCCCGGCCTAGGGGATGACCGGGGCCGCCACGGGCGGCCGGGCAGGGGATGCCCGGCCCGACACCCGGACCACCGGAGCGGGTAGGAGCCGGCGGCTTCGGGTGTTCGCGCAGGAGCCCGGTCCGGGCCCGTGTCATCCGCGGCGAGTGGTGCTGGCTGCGCATGGGCGGACCGTCGGCTTTCCGGGCGGAGCGGGTGAGGGCGGGGAGGGTGCGGAACGCGGTCCGGGACGGCAGGGCCGCGATCCGTGAGCAGTATTTATATATGCCATCTGGTTTGCAAGACGTATGAAAACATTCATGCGTGCTTTGACGGTGGCGGTCCGCCCGGGGCCCCGATGCGCTCCGTGGCGTCGGATCCCGGCGGGACCGGACGCGGCTCAGTCCTTGAGGAAGAACTGGTGCTGGTCGGCGACCTGCTCGTACTCGTCGAGCCGGGCCTGCGTCCGCTCCGGATCCGCGTCCGTCATGGCCTGGAGCAGCGCCGCGCACATCACGCCCGGAGCGGCGTAGGAGTCGAAGACCAGCCGCGATCCGGTGCCGGTGGCGAAGGTGACGTCGGCCTCGTCCGCGATCGGGCCCAGCGCCAGGTCGGTGATCAGCGCGACCTTCAGCCCGGCGTTCCGCGCGACCCGCACCGCCGTCAGGGTCTCCTGGGCGTGCCGCGGCATCGAGAACGCCAGCACCCAGGTGCCGCCCGCCTCCCGCGACTGCAGCAGCGCGTCGTAGGCGACGCTGCCACCCAGGGTCACGAGCCGTACGTCCGGGTGGATACGGCGGGCGGCGTAGGCGAAGTACTCGGCGAGGGAGACGGAGATGCGCAGGCCGAGGACCGTGAGCGGCGCGGACGCGGACAGATGGCGGCCGACCTCGATGACCCGGTCGGCGTCGGCGAGGTCCCGCCTCAGGTTCTCCAGGTTCTCGATCTCGGCGTCGACCGCCGCCTGGAGCTCGTTGCCCCGGCTCTCCTCGGCGGGGCCGCCGGCGAGGGTCCCGAGGGCGATCGACTGGAGCCTCTCCCGGAGCGCGGGGTAACCGCTGAAGCCGACCGCCGAGGCGAACCGGGTCACCGAGGGCTGGCTCACCCCGGCCCGGTCCGCGAGATCCGTGATCGACAGGAACGCCGCCTCGGTGATGTGCTCGATCAGGTACTGGGCGATGCGCCGCTGGCCGGGGGAGAGCCGGGGCCGGTCGAACAGCGTGCGGAGTTGGGACGTCGGGGACACCTCCGTGTCCTGGCCCGCCCTCCCCGAAGTGATCGCGGATGCCTGTGCGCGTGCCTGCTGCGGCGATGGCACCGGTGCGCCTCCTTCGTCTCCCACGAGGGTTCAACATAGCTCACGCACCGTGGCGACCAGACCCCTCACCGGAACGCACCGACCCACTTCCCCAGGGATATCCCCGCGCCCCGGGGGAACCCGACGCCACACGGTGAGGCAGACGAAAGCCCCCTGACACACGAGGAGCCATCGGACATGACCGTCCCCGAGGAGAACCGGCCGAAGACCCGGGACACCGACGACACCATCGAGCAGCGGGAGGAGAACGAGACGCGCGACCGGGGTGCCACCGGCCGCACGATGCGCGAGGCGCTGGAGGAGGCCGAGGTGCGGCCCGACGACTTCGACGAACGCTGACCCTCCCTCCCGTCCCTCGACACGCACACGTTTCGGCAGGTGGAAAGCATGAGCGCCCTGAGCGCGCTGGAAGAGGCCGTGGAGAAACGATGGGAGGCGCTGTGGGCGCGGGTGGCCGGCCGGGAGCCGGTCGAACTCGTCGACGCCCTGCACCGGGAGTGCGACCGCCATGCCGTGGTGTGCCGCGCGGGCCGGGTGATGGTCCCCAACGCCTACGACGTGGAACTCGCCGACGAGGTGTACGAGCAACTGGCGCGCCGCGGCAGCCGCGTCGGGCAGGCGCTGACCGACAGCCTGGCCCGGCACGCCACGCGCCACGGCTACGCATGGGCGGGCCCGCTCGCGGTGCACGTCCGCCGGTCCGGCGACGTGCCGGACGGCCGTTACCGGGTGACGAGCAGTGTGATGCCGCACGTGAGTGCCGAGGGCTTCCAGCGGGCCGGGCGGTAGCGGCCGGACCC
>NZ_JAPSKQ010000019.1:22667-57009 GCF_031181555.1 Streptomyces sp.
GCCCGCTCGCGGTGCACGTCCGCCGGTCCGGCGACGTGCCGGACGGCCGTTACCGGGTGACGAGCAGTGTGATGCCGCACGTGAGTGCCGAGGGCTTCCAGCGGGCCGGGCGGTAGCGGCCGGACCCACCGCCGGTGGACCGTGATCGAGCGGTCCGCGTCGTCGACCGGGCGGCTGCCGTCGGTCAACTCGGCCGGCCGTCCGGCCGCCCTGGCCGCCGCGGGGCCCGACGCGACCAGTACCCCGCGCACCTCGCCGGGCGGCACCCGGCGGGGATCGGCGGCACCGACGCACGCGGGGCGGGCGTCACCGCGCCCGGTGCGCCACGGGCGGGGCCTGTGCGGCGAGTTCCCCGAGCGGGCCGCCGGTCAGCCGGCACACCGTCCATTCCTCCAGGAGTTCCGCGCCCAGCGACTTGTAGAAGGCGATCGCCGGCTCGTTCCAGTCCAGCACCACCCACTCGAAGCGCTCGAAGCCGTTCTCCCGGCAGATCGCCGCCAGGGCGGCGAGCAGTGCCCTGCCGTGCCCGGCGCCCCGGGTGTGCGGGCGTACGTAGAGGTCCTCCAGATGCATGCCGCGCGTGCCGGTCCAGGTCGAGAAGCGCGGGAACCACAGCGCGAACCCCGCGACGGCACCGGTCGTGTCGTCCTCGGCGATCAGGACGGAGGCGGCGGGGTGCTCGCCGAACAGCGCCGCACGGAGCTGTTCCTCGGTGGCACGGGCCTGCTCGGCGGCCTTCTCGTAGGCGGCGAGTTCGCGGATCATCGTGTGGATCTCGGCGACGTCGTGGACGGTGGCTGTTCTGATCATGGACGAGAGCCTGCTGTGCCGGGCCGGTCCGCGTCCAGCCGGTTTCGGTGGCCGGGACGCGCCCGGACGCACGGACCCCCTCCGCCCACCGGACCTCCTACGCCCCGGTGTTCACGCGCGGCAGCGCGGACGGGGGCACCACGAGGTCGGCCCGGTGCCGTGTCGCGGCCACCAGCTCGGCGTTGGGCTGGTCCGTGCGCAGGACCCACGCGACCGCCTCCTCGTGGCTCTTGCCGAACTCCTCGTGCCGGGCGACCAGTCGCCGTACCCGCTCCCGCTCGTCCAGGGAGCAGAACCACACCTCGTCCAACTGCGGCCGGACCCGTGCCCAGGCACCGGTCTCCAGCAGCAGGTAGTTGCCCTCCGTCACCACCAGCCGGGCGGCCGGCGGTACCGGGACCGCTCCCGCGATCGGCTGCTCCAGTACCCGCTCGAAACCGGGGGCGTACACGACGTCGTCGTACGCCTCCTCGCGCAGACGCCGCAGCAGCGCCGCGTACCCGGCCGCGTCGAAGGTGTCCGGGGCGCCCTTGCGGTCGCGGCGGCCGAGGCGGTCGAGTTCGGCGTCGGCGAGGTGGAAGCCGTCCATGGGGACGTGCGCGACCCAGGGCTCCCCGGTGCCGTTCAGCTCCCGCACCAGCCGCCCGGCGAGCGTGGACTTGCCCGATCCCGGGCTGCCGGCGATACCGAGGATCGCGCGCCGGCCGTCCCGCACCAGGGAGCGGGCACGGCTCAGAAGGTCGTCGAAGGTCAGTTCCACACGAGAGAGTGTGACACCGGGGAGGCCGGCCTCCTGCCGCCGTGTGGCCCGCGCCACTCACTGTTCGGTGCCGCAGGGGGAAGGGTGTCCTGTATGACGGATCTGGGTCTGCCCGACGACATCCTCGCCTGCCTGTTCGACCTCGACGGCGTCGTCACGAAGACGGCCGTCGTCCACGCGGCCGCCTGGAAGGAGACGTTCGACGCCTTCCTGCGCGAGCGGGACGGTGAGGACTTCCGGCCCTTCGACGACACCGACTACGACGCGTACGTCGACGGCCGCCCGCGGGCCGACGGCGTCCGTACCTTCCTCGCCTCCCGCGGCATCGAGCTGCCCGAGGGAACCCCCGGCGACCCGCCCGAGGCCGGGACCGTGCACGGTCTCGGCAACCGCAAGAACGAACTGCTGCTGGAGAAGATCCGCACCGACGGCGTGAAGGCCTACGACGGCACCCTGCGCTACATCGAGGCGGTCCGCGCCCGCGGACTGCGCACCGCGATCGTCTCCTCCAGCGCCAACTGCCGTGACGTCCTGCGCTCGATCGGCGCCGAGGACCTCTTCGACGTCCGGATCGACGGGGTGGTCGCCGCCGAGCGCGGCCTGCCCGGCAAGCCGGAGCCCGACACCTTCCTCGCCGCCGCCCGGGACCTCGGGGTCGAGCCGTCCCGGGCGGCGGTGTTCGAGGACGCGCAGGCCGGCATGGACGCGGGCCGCGCCGGGCACTTCGGATACGTCGTCGGCGTGGACCGGGTGGGGCAGGCCGACGCGCTGTACGCGCACGGCGCCGACCGGGTCGTGACCGACCTCGCCGAACTCGGGGGTGGGAAGTGATCACGCAGCGGGCGTACGCCGTCGAGCCGTGGACCGTGCGCGAACACAGCCTCGACCTCGGCGTCCTGGCGCAGAGCGAGTCCGTGTTCGCGCTGTCCAACGGCCATGTCGGCTGGCGCGGCAACCTGGACGAGGGCGAACCGCACGGCCTGCCCGGCTCCTACCTCAACGGCGTGTACGAACTGCACCCGCTGCCCTACGCCGAGGCCGGCTACGGCTATCCGGAGTCGGGCCAGACGGTCATCGACGTCACCAACGGCAAGGTGCTGCGGCTGCTGGTCGACGACGAGCCGTTCGACCTGCGTTACGGGCGGCTCGTCCGCCACGAGCGGACCCTGGACCTGCGCCGGGGCGTGCTGGAGCGGGTGTGCGAGTGGTCCTCCCCGGCCGGGTCCACGGTCCGCGTCCGCTCCACCCGGCTGGTCTCCCTCACCCAGCGGGCGATCGCCGCCGTCACCTACGAGGTGGAACCCGTCGACCGCCGGACGCGGGTGGTGGTGCAGTCCGAACTGGTCGCCAACGAGAGCCTGCCCGGACCGGACGGCGACCCGCGGGCCGCCCGCGCGCTGAAGTCCCCGCTGGAACCGGAGGAGGACCTCGCCGAGGGCCACCGGCTGCGCCTGGTGCACCGCACCCGGCGCAGCGGCCTCAGGGTCGCCGTGGCCGCCGACCACGTCGTCGACGGCCCCGAACGGACCACGACCGCCTGCGAGAGCAACGTGGACGTGGCCCGGCTGACCGTCACCTCGGTGCTGGAGCCCGGGCAGCGGCTTCGGGTGGAGAAACTCGTCGCCCACGGCTGGTCCGGCGCCCGCTCCCGGCCCGCCATGAGCGACCAGGTGGAGGCCGCGCTGGCGGCGGCCGCGCACAGCGGCTGGCAGGGACTCCTCGACGAACAGCGGGCGTACCTCGACGACTTCTGGGCCCGGGCCGACGTCGAGGTCGACGGCGACGAGGAGATCCAGCAGGCCGTCCGCTTCGCCCTCTTCCACGTCCTGCAGGCCGGTGCCCGCGCCGAAGGACGCGCGATACCGGCCAAGGGGCTGACCGGCTCCGGCTACGACGGACACGCCTTCTGGGACACCGAGGTCTTCGTACTGCCCCTGCTGGTCTGCACCGTGCCGGGTGCCGCCGCCGAGGCACTGCGCTGGCGGCAGTCCACCCTGCCCGCCGCCCGCGAGCGCGCCGCCCAACTCGGCCTGCGCGGCGCGGCGTTCCCCTGGCGCACCATCGAGGGCTCGGAGGGCTCCGCGTACTGGCCGGCCGGCACCGCCGCCTTCCACGTCAACGCCGACATCGCCGACGCCGTCGTGCGCTACGTCCAGGCCACCGGCGACGAGCGCTTCGAGCACGACACCGGTGTGGAGCTGCTGGTGGAGACCGCCCGCCTCTGGCGCTCCCTCGGCCACCACGACGGCCGGGGCGCCTTCCACATCGACGGCGTCACCGGGCCGGACGAGTACAGCGCCGTCGCCGACGACAACACGTACACCAACCTGATGGCCCGCGCGAACCTGCTGGCCGCCGCCGACGCCTGCAAACGCCATCCCGACCGGGCGGCGGAGCTCGGCGTCGACGAGGAGGAGAGCGCCGGCTGGCGGGACGCGGCCGAGGCCGTGCACATCCCCTACAACGACGAACTCGGCGTCCACGAGCAGCACGCCGGGTTCACCCGCTACCAGCGCTGGGACTTCGCCGGCACCCGCCCCGAGCAGTACCCGCTGATGCTGCACTTCCCCTACTTCGACCTCTACCGCAAACAGGTGGTCAAACAGGCCGACCTGGTGCTGGCGATGCACACCTGCGCGGGCTGGTTCGAGGAGCTCTTCGACGAGGAACAGATCGCCCGCAACTTCGCCTACTACGAGCCGCTGACCGTACGCGACTCCTCACTGTCGGCCTGTGTCCAGGCCGTCCTCGCCGCCCGCACCGGGCACCTGGAGCTGGCCCACGCCTACACGGCCGAGGCCGCCCTCATGGACCTCGCCGACCTGGAGCACAACACCCGCGACGGACTGCACATCGCCTCCCTGGCCGGCACCTGGACGGCGCTGGTCGCCGGGTTCGGCGGCATGCGCTGGGACGACGGCGGCCTCCGGTTCACCCCGCGGCTGCCGCCGAGGCTGCGCCGCCTGGCCTTCACCCTGCGGTTCCTCGGCCGGTGCCTGCGTGTGGAGATCACCGCGGACCGGGCCGCGTACACGCTGCGCTCCGGCCCGCCGCTGACCATCCGTCACCACGGGACCGAGCTGACCGTGCGCGAGGACGTCCCCGTCGAGCACCCCGTGCCCCCGCCCCGGCCGCGCCCGGCTCCCGAGCAGCCCCCGCACCGCGCCCCGCACCCCCACTGACGGGCGGCGGGGCGGATCAGGCAGTTGGCCGTATTCCACCCTGCCCGCCCGTCCCGCGCGGGTTAGTTTGACCTTGTTTTCCGAAATCCGG
Organism: Streptomyces sp.; assembly: GCF_031181555.1. Taxonomy (GTDB): domain Bacteria; phylum Actinomycetota; class Actinomycetes; order Streptomycetales; family Streptomycetaceae; genus Streptomyces; species Streptomyces fimbriatus. Next base: position 27,511 of record NZ_JAPSKQ010000019.1, read on the forward strand.
ATCTCCTTCACCGCCGGGTCCTTGGGCCCGGCGGTCCGTGGAACCCGGGACACATGAGGCGCGGGAACAAGGGACGAACGATGACCGACGGCACCGGTGCCCTCCTCGTCGGCGCGCGGCGACGCGGGCAGGATTCCGCGTCGGGCGCGGCCCGGCGGGCGCGCGGCACCCGACCGCTCGCGGCGGTGGCCGCCGTCTTCACCCTCGCCCAGCTCCTCCTGGTCCGCCCGGTGCTGGGCCTGGGCTGGGACGAGATCGTCTACGTCAGCCAGGTCACCTCCCACCACCCGGCCGCCTTCTTCAGCGCCCCCCGCTCCCGGGGCGTCTCCCTGCTGGTGGCGCCCGTCGCGTCCTGGTCCTCCTCCACGGTGCTGCTGCGCGTCTACCTCGCCCTGCTGTCCGGCCTCGCCCTCTACCTGGCCCTGCGCGCCTGGCGCGGTCTGTTCCCGACCCGGGTCCTGGTCACGGCGGGCGCCTTCTTCGCCTCCCTGTGGGTGACCCTCTTCTACGGCCCCCAGGCCATGCCCAACTACTGGGTCGCCATCGGCGCCCTGATCGCCGTCGGCTGTTTCCTGCGGCACCGCGCGGACGGCTCGGGGCGCGGGGCGCTGTGGGGCGTGGTGGCGGGGGCCGCGCTCATGGCGTGGATGCGGCCCACCGACGCCGTCTGGGTGACGGCCCCGCTGTTCGTCCTCGCCCTGGCGCAGCGGCACTGGCGGCTCCTGCTCGCCCTCGTGGGCGGCCTCGTGGCGGGAGGGGCCGAGTGGGTGATCGAGGCCTACGCCGGATTCGGCGGCCTGGCGGAGCGGCTGGCCGAGGCCTCCCGCATCCAGGGCGGGCTGGGCTGGCAGATCGCCGTCGACGACCAGCTGCGCAGCCTGGGCGGGCGCGCCCTGTGCCGGCCGTGCACCGGGTCGATGCCCCACCCCGTGATCACCCTGTGGTGGTTCGTCCTGCCGCTGCTCGCCGTGCTCGGTCTGATCGTCGCGGTACGGTCCCGGCGCACCCTGCCCACCCTGCTGCCGCTGGCCTGCGCCACCACCGCCGCCCTTCCGTACCTGTTCATGATCGGGTACGCGGCACCCCGCTTCCTCCAGCCCGCCTACGCCCTGCTCGCCCTCCCGGTCGCCGACGCGCTGTGGCACCTCGTCCGAACACCGCGGGGGAGGTGGCGGCCGGCCGTCACGGCCCTGGTCGCGCTGGGGCTGGCCGGCCATCTGGCGGTGCAGCTGGCGGTCCTGGTGCACACCGTGGACCGCAACATCGACAGCCGCCGCGACTGGGCCCGCACCGCCGACGCGCTGCACCGGCTCGGTGTCCGCCCGCCCTGTCTGATCACCGGGCACGAGGCCATCCCGATCGGCTACTACACCGGCTGCTCCTCCGGATCCACCGCCGGGAACAACGAGAACACCACGGTGGGGGAGATCCTGAGCACCGCGGACCGCATCCCGGTCGCCACGCTCACCGGCCCGGGCGGCACACCGCCCCGCTACGCCCGCCCCTGGCCCGTCCACCGGATCAGCGACCTCGAGGTCCGCATCGCCCCGGCACCCCGGACGGACGGCTCCGGATGACGGACGCGGGCGGCACCGGGGGTTTCCCGCCGGCCCGGTCCAGGTAGGAGTCGGTTGTCGGGGCGCGGACGAGCGGCGAGGGGGGAGCGGCATGGCGGTGAGCGATCACGAAGGACGGCTGGGGGAGGAGTTCTTCGCACCGGGAACCTCGTCGTTCACCGAGTTCCTGGCGGCCCACCGCCCCGAGCTGCTGGGCCCGCGCACCCTGCCCGACGGCGTCCCCGCCACCGAGGTGCCGCACGGCACCACGATCCTCGCCCTCACCTACCGCGACGGCGTCCTCGTCGCCGGTGACCGCAGGGCCACGGCGGGCAACCTGATCGCACAGCGCGATCTGGAGAAGGTGCTGCCCGCGGACGACCACACCGCGATCGCGATCGCCGGCTCCGTGGGCCTCGCCCTGGACATGATCAAGCTCTACCAGGTCGAGCTCGCGCACTTCGAGAAGATCGAGGGCATTCCCATGACCCTCGCAGCCAAGGCGACCCGGCTGGCCGCGATGATCCGCCAGAACCTCGGCCTGGCCATGCAGGGCCTCGCCGTCGTGCCGCTCCTCGCCGGCTACGACACCGCCGCTCCCGGAGGAGGGCGGGGCCGCATCTTCTCCTTCGACGCCGCCGGCGGCCGCTACGAGAAGTCCGGCTTCCACGCGGAGGGCTCCGGGTCCCCGTACGCCAGGGGCGCGCTCAAGAAACTCCACCGACCGGGGATGTCCCGCGACGAGGCGGCCCTGGCCGCCCTGCAGGCGCTCTACGACGCGGCCGAGGACGACTCCGCGACCGGTGGCCCGGACCTGGCCCGCCGCATCTTCCCGGTCGTGTCGGTCGTCGACGAGGACGGTTACCAGCGGCTCACCGAGGCCGAGACCCGGCGGCTGAGCCTCGAGATGGTCGAACGGCGTCGGATCCGGCCGGACGGGCCGAACGCGCCCGTGTGACCGCGCCCGCCGTCCGGGCCGTGCCCTGTCACCCGACGCGTTCGCGGGGTTAGAGATCGCGTGACGGGAAACGCGGATCTGACACCCGGGACGAACGAGCCGACGCAGCGTGACAGGAGGAAGTCTCATGGGCACCGAACCGATGGGGGACGACGTCTACCAGCCCACCGGGAGCAACGAGGAGCAGGAGGACGCCGCGCCGCTCGACATGCAGGACGCCGTCGGCGAACGGACCTACGACGACACCCTCGACGAGGGCTACTCCCCGCCGGAGAAACCGCTCGGTGTCACCAAGCACGGCACCACGGCCGCCGAACAGCACGACGGGGAGACCCTGGACCAGCGGCTGGCCCAGGAGGTGCCCGACACGTCCGCCCCCGAGGGCGACGACGTGGGCGACCTCCCCGGGGGCGAGGGCGAGCCGGTCGACCCGGAGGCGGGCACCGACCGTGCCGGACGGCTGGTCGCCCCGGACGAGGGCGTCCGTACCGACACCACGAAGGAGAGCGTCGCCGAGGACGTGGGCGTCGACGCGGGGGCCGCGGGCGCGGAGGAGGCCGCGGTGCACGTCGTCGAGGACGAGACGGTGCTGCCCGAGGACCGGGACGGAACCTGACGGCCTGCCGCGGGCCCGCCCGCTTCCGAAAAGACGTCGCCGCCGGTCCGGTGCACACGCGCACCGGACCGGCGGCGACGCCGTTCCGCGAAGCTCAGGGAAGGATCTTGTCCACGGCGGCGGGCCCCTCCTCGGCCAGCTTCCGCTTGGCCCATTCGAGGTTCTGCGGGGTGAGGTCCTTGCCCGAGGCAAGGACCAGGTCCTCCGGCGACACATCGGTGCCGGTGCGGGTGTGGAGCAGATTGTCCGGGGTGGTGCGGTCCTCGGGCTGGGACGTCGACATCTTCTGGCTCCTCGGGTCCGGATCGCTGTTGCGGCCCCGGTGCTGTCATCGGGTCCGATATCACCATTCAACGCGGGAGCCCACCGTGCATCCGGAGCGCACGGGGCACCGCGGTGAGGGGCCGCTCCTCATGCATGCCGGGGTACCTTCCCGGGCCCGCGGGAAACCTGCCCCGGCGCGGGCGCCGTGACGCCGTCCCGTACGCCGGGGCGGTACCGCCCCGGACCCCGCCCGCCCCGGGGCCGGTCCTCGTCCCGGTGCGGCGGCTCAGAAGGGCGTCAGCGTCAGCCGCAGGCCCGTGGGGGCCGTGTCCTGGATGTACGAGGCGAAGTCGGCCACGTCGTCGAAGGCGAAGCCGTACGCCTTGCCGTCCTCGGTGGCGGCGTGCACGGCCTTGGAGTAGTGGTTGGTGAGTTCCGTCCGGTAGAAGACCGAGGCGTCGGCCGTCGGCTGGTCGGGGTGGCTGAGCAGCGTCGAACGGTTGAAGCCGGCGCCGAGCACGGCGGCGACCGGCCCGGTCGTGCCGTCGTTGGGGGCGGCGAGGGCTCCGTCGCAGAAGAGGACGTCCCGCGTGGACGGCTTGCCGAAGGAGACCTGGGCGGGCCCGTCGAAGGTGAACCGGTCGCCGCGCACCCGGCCGGTGAAGGTACCGGCGTTGGTGGTGACCTTGAGGTCCCGGCCGGTGTAGGTGCTCCACACCTCGTCGATGTACGGGGCGAGGTAGTCCCCGGCGAACAGACCGGCGTCCAGCCCGTGACCGGGGGCGATGATCCGGGTGTCGTCCACGACGAGCCGCGAGAACGCCTCCACCTGCCGGACGGCGGCGAACGCGGCCGCGCGGCCCCCCTCGCGCACCGTGCCCGTCGTCTGGTCCCTGGACCCGGTGAGCCGGATGCTCAGCGGCACGCTGAACATGTCGACCATCGTGGTGTTGCAGAACATGCCCGAGGAGTTGTACGTGAACTCCGCACAGTCGTGCAGCACGCCGTAATTGGGGTCCGAGGCGACCCAGCCGGCCGGGTACTGCAGCGCGGGGTTGCCGTTGCCGTCCGCGACGACCTTGAACTTGAGCTTCGCGCCGAGGGACACGTAGATCCGGCCGGACATGTACGGGAGCGACAGCCGGGTCTCGCCGCTGCCGGCCAGACCGATCGCGTAGTCGGTGAAGCCGTCGGGACCGTTGTCCGACAGGGCGACCGGGGCGAGGGTGCCCTCGGGGGTGACCCGGACCTGCCGGCCGTCCTGGTTGCCCACGATGTAGAGGTGCACGCTCGCGTTGCCGAAGGAACCGCTGTTGTTGACGATCGTCAGCGGCAGCGGTCCCGCCGCGGCCGAGGCGTCCTTCTCGGCCGCGGACGTCCCCGCGAGCGCGTGCGGAGCGAGCACGGCCGCCGCGGGCGCGGCCACGGCGGCTCCGCCGAGGGCGAAGAGGACCTTGCGACGGCCGACGGTGCGCTGATGACGAGGAGTCATGTGGGGGGTCTCCTGGAGTACTCGTGCGGGTTCCTGTCCGCGCCGCCCGACGTGGGGGGAGGTCCCGGGAGGCGCACTCCCGCGACAAGGGGGTGAGAGCGCTCTCAGGCCGTACGTCGGAACCGGCGCGCGGCTTTCGATGGTACGGACCGGAACGACCCCCGCCAACGGGTCCGACTTGTCCCCAACGCGCTCTGACCTGCGGCTACTTGAGAGGAGCGCGAGAGTCCTACGACTGCTTAACCACCTCTTAAGGGCCTCTTAAGCAGACGCCGGACCGCTGCCGTGAAGAGAGCGCTCCATGGCCGCCTCGGCGCTAGCGCGCACCGCCGCGCAGCAGCGTCTCCGCGGTGGCCAGGACGTCCGTGACCCGGAGGGCGAACGCCGCGTCGCAGGGGTGGGGAGTGCCCGTGCCGGCGGCGGTGAGGAGGGCGTCCGCGGCTCGGGTGAGGGCGGGGACCACCCCCTCGGAGTCCTCCGGGAGGAGCGTGACGCCGGATGCGCCGCGCAGTTCCACCGTGGCGCCGGCCGCGGCCGGGGGCGCGGTCAGGCTCAGGGTCAGGGTGCTCGACGCGCCGCTCGCGTGGTCGAGGACGAGATGGACGGTGTCCCCCGGACCGTACGCCGCCGCCGTCACCCGCCGGGCGTCGCCGAGCACCGGCAGCAGGACGGACAGGGCGTGCGGGCCGACGTCCCACAGGGCGCCCTTCTCCCGTCGCCACGGCGAGGCCGCGAAGGGGTTGCCGTCGGAGGTGAACACCGCCCCGAGCCACTGCGCGCGTCCGGTGAACCAGCCGCCCAGGGCCGCCTGTTCGGCGATCCAGGCCTCCGGCCCGGGCTGGAAGCGGGTGGTGAAGAAGACCACCGAGGCGACCCGGGCCTCCTCGGCCGCCTCGACCACCGTGCGCCCCTGCGCCACCGTCGGGGCGAGCGGCTTGTCCAGCAGCAGGTGGCAGCCGGCCCGCGCCGCGCGCGCCGCGAGTTCCGCCTGCACGCCCGGTGGCAGCGCGACGGCGACGGCGTCCACGTCGGCGAACAGCGCGTCGACGTCGTCGTACGCCCGGGTGCCGTACCGGTCGGCGAGTTCCTCGGCCGCCTCGCGGCGGCGTCCCCACACCCCGGCGAAGTCGAGGTCCCGGTGCCCGCTCAGCGCGGGGGCGTGCGCCATCTGCGCCCATGGCCCGGTGCCCAGCAGTCCGATCCGCATGCCGCCGCCCTCCCGCTGACGCGTCCGCCGCCACCGGTCTGCTCCGGCCACGGCCCGGACCCGAGCGTGTCACACCGGCCCGGGCCGCGACCAACCCCGCGGACAAGGGAGCCCGCCACCACGGGAGTTCCGGCGGACGGCGCGGTGGTGAGGACGCGGCGGGGAGACGGCCCGGAGACCGGCCGGGCTCGATTCAGCGTCGGATCTGCTGAATGCGTTCGCTTTCTTCTATTGGATTTCCGGCTCTCCGACGACCAGGCTGGAACCGCTTTCAGGACAGCCGGGCGACAGCCGGAAGAGGTCACGCGTACATGCACACCCGCCGCATCGGTGACGTCGAGGCCAGCGCGATCGGTCTGGGTGCCATGCCCATGTCGATCGAGGGGAGGCCGGACGAGGCCCGCTCCCTCGCCGGCCTCCACGCCGCGCCGGACGCCGGCGTCACACTGATCGACACCGCGGACGCCTGCCACCGGGGCGCCGGCGGGATCCTCGGCGGGCGGTCGGCCTGCGTGCAGAACCAGTTCTCCCCGGCCTTCCGCTCCAGCGGGCCGGAGCCGGAACTGTGCGACGGACTCGGCGTTGCGTTCCTGCCCCGGAGCCCCTTCGGCGGCATCTCCCGGGCCGGCGAACCGGGCTCGGCGTACGCCCCGTTCGCGCGGATCGCCGAGGCGCACCGTGTGAGTCCGCACCGGATGTGCCTGGCCTGGACGCCCGCCAGGTCACCGGTGGTCGTGCCGATTCCGGGGGCGAGCCGGCCGCAGTCCGTTCGTGACGCGACGGGCGCCGCCGACCTCGTGCTCACGGCCGACGAGGTCGCGGAGCCGGACGCGGCCTGAGGCCGGCTCCGCCCGCGCGGCACCCGTCTGGGGGAAAGCGCTTGCCGCATGACGGCTCACCGATTCACCGGCTCACAGGGGAGGACCACCACCGATGGCGTCGTCACTGGAAAGACCGCTCGACCACCGTTACCGGGGCGAGCATCCGATCCGTACCCTCGCCTACCTGTTCCGCGCCGACCGCGGCCGGCTGGCGGCCGCCGTCGGCGTCTTCACGGTCAAGCACAGCCCCGTCTGGCTGCTGCCGCTGATCACCGCGTCCATCATCGACACCGTCGTGCAGCACCAGCCGATATCCCGGCTCTGGACCAGCACCGGCATCATCATGGTCATCCTGCTGGTCAACTACCCGCTGCACGTCCTGTACGTCCGTCTCCTCTACGGCAGCGTCCGCCGCATGGGCACCGCCCTGCGCTCCGCCCTGTGCACGCGCATGCAGCAACTCTCCATCGGCTACCACTCCCGCGTCAGCGCGGGTGTGCTCCAGGCCAAGGTCGTCCGGGACGTGGAGACCGTCGAGCAGATGGTGCAGCAGACCGCGGAGACCGGGCTCGGCGCGAGCACCGTGCTCATCGGCGGACTCGTCATCATCGCCGTCCGCACCCCGGAGTTCCTTCCCGTCTTCCTGATCGTCGTGCCCGCCGCGGCCCTGCTCATCGCCCGGCTCAGGGCGCGGCTGCGCACCCACAACGAGCACTTCCGCCACGAGGTGGAGGCCCTGTCCTCCCGCGTCACGGAGATGACCCGGCTCATCCCGGTCACCCGCGCCCACGGGCTGGAGGGCAAGGCCCTGCGCCGGATGAACGGCACCCTGGAACGGCTGCTCACCTCCGGGATACGCCTGGACCTGGTCAACGGCCGGTTCGGCTCGCTGGCCTGGGTCGTCCTCAACGTGGTGGGCGTGCTGGTGCTGGCCGGCGCGGCGCTCATCTCGTACTACGACGTCTGGGGCGTCACCGCCGGCGACGTCGTGATGCTCAGCGCCTTCCTGACCACGCTCACCAACTCGACGACCACGCTCGCCGGGCTGGCCCCGGTCATCACCAAGGGACTGGAGTCCGTCCGCTCGGTCGGTGAAGTCCTCCAGGCGCCCGAACTGGAGGACAACGAGGGCAAGGCGGAGCTCACCGCACTGCGCGGCGCGATCACCTTCGAGGGGGTCGGCCACACGTACGAGACGGACGGGCGACCCGCGGTGCGCGACTTCACCCTCGACGTCGCGCCCGGCGAGACCATCGCCCTCGTGGGCGCCTCCGGGGCGGGAAAGTCCACCGTGCTGAACCTCGTCATCGGCTTCATCCGCCCGACCTCCGGCCGGCTGCTGCTCGACGGGACCGACATGAGCAGCCTCGACCTGCGCACCTACCGGCGCTTTCTGTCGGTCGTGCCCCAGGAGTCGATCCTGTTCGACGGCACGGTCCGGGAGAACGTCGCCTACGGCATGGACGACGCCGACGAGGCGACGGTGCGGGCCGCACTGCGGGACGCCAACGCGCTGGAGTTCGTCGACCGGCTGCCGCAGGGCCTCGACACCGTGGTCGGGGAGCGGGGCGCACGGCTGTCCGGCGGGCAGCGGCAGCGCCTCGCCATCGCCCGCGCCCTGATCAGGGACCCCAAGGTGCTGGTGCTGGACGAGGCGACGTCCGCACTGGACACCCGTTCGGAGGCGCTGGTGCAGGAGGCGCTCGCCCGGCTGCTGCGGGGGCGCACCACGTTCGTCGTGGCGCACCGGCTGTCCACCGTGCGCGGTGCCGACCGGATCGTGGTCATGGGGGAGGGCCGGATCCAGGAGATCGGCACCCACGAGGAACTCATGCGGCGGGGCGGGGCGTACACGGCGCTGCACAGCGGTCAGGTGGCCTGACGGCCGGTCGGCAGACGAAAGTTTTTGGTCAATTCCGACCAGTTGAGCACAAGGGGGGAGTGCTTCCGCACGGTTCGGGCATACGCAGCGAAAACCAGAGAGGGGTGCTTCGTGCTCGTACCGGACCCGAAGGTCGTCAGAGGGCTGCTGACGCGGTACGCGATGCTGCAGATCGCTCAGGCGGAGAGGCACTCGCCGGCGGCGGCACGCGAACTGGAGGACGTCAGCTACACGCTCTGCGTGATGACGGGAACGTCCAGCATCCACGACGCCATCGCACGGGCGGACGACCTGCTCGCGCAGCGGTGGCCCGCGGCCGGCCGCACCGCGGACCCGGACGGGGAGAGCGGCCTGTCCCTGGCCGTCTGATTCCGTCCGCCACGGACCCGGCCCCGACGTCGTGTCCCGGGGCCCCGGCGGAAACGCGAGCGGTCTCGCGCCTCCGCCGGGGCCCGTGCCCTGGATCCCCCGAACCGGTCAGTGACCGGTCGCCGACCGGACATGGGTCCGTTGCGGGGCGGTGCGCCCGCCGTGGAACGCCGAGCGGTAGGCGTACGGCGTGGTGCCCACCACCTTGCGGAACCGCTCACGGAATGCCGTGGGCGATCCGAACCCGGCCTGCCGGCCGATCCGTTCGACGGTGTGGTCGCTGTTCTCCAGCAGGTACTGGGCGCGTCTGACCCGCGCCCGCAGCAGCCACTGCAACGGCGTGGTGCCCGTCTGCTCGCGGAAACGGCGGCTGAAGGTGCGCTCGCTCATCCCGGCGCGTGCCGCCATGGCGGCGAGCGTGACCTCGTGCGCCAGGTTGTCCTCGATCCAGTCCAGCAGGGGTTCCAGGTCCGAGCCGCGGGGCACGGGCGGATGCTCGTGCACGATGAACTGGGCCTGGCCGCCCTCCCGTTCCAGCGGCATGACCGACATCCGGGCCGCGTTCGCGGCCACGACCGAGCCCAGATCCCGGCGGATCATGTGCAGGCACATGTCCAGCGCGGCGGCGGCGCCCGCCGAGGTGAGGATCTGGCCGTTGTCGACGTACAGCACGTCCGGCTGCACCTCGACGAGCGGAAAGGCGGTGGCGAGCTTCTCGGCGGCCACCCAGTGGGTGGTGGCGCGGAGCCCGTCCAGCAGTCCGGCCTCCGCCAGCACGAAGGCGCCCACGCACACCGAGGCGATGCGGGTGCCGGCCTCGGCCGCCCGGCGCAGCGCCGCGAGCACGGCGGGCGAGAGCGGCGGGGCGTCTTCGGCGCGCCCCGGGACGATGACCGTGTCGGCGTCCGCCAGCGCCTCCAGCCCCCGGTCGACGCGCAGGGTCAGACCGCCGTCCGCGGGCACCTCCGGCGTCTCGGCGCACAGGCGGACCCGGTAGGGACGCCGGCCGTCGGGCAGCCGCGTCCAGTCGAAGGTCTGCATGGGCGCCGCCATGTCGAACGGCACGACCCGGTCGAGAAGCAGAATCACCACGGAGTGCATGACCGCCACGATAGGCGGGTTCCCGCCACCCGCAGGAGCCGGGGCATCACAGGGCGAGGTGCGGAAAGCACCGGTCGGCGGTGTTGGCGAGAATCCGTGGAAACCTGTCGTTTCAGCCTCTGGGGGAGCATCCGGCGGGCGTCCTAACGTGAGCCCGCCCTTGCTGATCGCACCATGGAAAGGGTCCCGGTGACCAAGTTCCTGCTGTCCCTCCACGTTCTGGCCGCCATCGTCGCCATCGGTCCCGTGACCGTCGCGGCGAGCATGTTCCCGCCGGCCGTGCGCCGGGCGGCGGTCCCGGCCGGCGGCGGCGGATCCGTCGCCACCGCGGTGACCACCGTCGCGCTGCTCCACCGCATCTGCCGGGTCTACGCCCGCGTCGGGGTCGTGGTACCCCTCTTCGGACTCGCCACGGCCCTGGCGATGGGGGTCCTGGGCGACGGCTGGCTCGTCACGTCGATCGCCCTGACCGCGGCGGCCGCCGGTGTCCTGCTCGCCTTCGTGCTGCCTCGCCAGGACGAACTCATCGGGCAGCTGAACGGGAATCGGCCCGTCGACCGGCACAGTACGGTTCAACTGGCCATGTTCACCGGGGTGTTCAATCTGCTGTGGGCCATCGTCACGGTCCTGATGATCGTCCGCCCCGGTTCCACGACGGGCGCCTGAATCACCTGGAAGAGAAGGTGTGCGCCTTGAGTGAGGCATACGTGAAATGCCGGTTCCGCTTCACGTCGTGCGGAGGAACTGCCACGTCACGGTGGATGGGCGCCTACACTCGGCAGTCGCGTCCCCGCGTCGGGGCCGACGAGCAGAAAGGCACGTTGTCGGGTGTTCCAGGATTCCCCCATCTACGACCGACTCATCGCGGAGTGCGGCGACGTGCCCGCACAGGTCCGCCGCGAGGCCGAACGCGTGAGCAGGGAGCTGGAGCTGGTCATGCGGCCCCTGCAGTCCCCCGGTTACGCCCCGGGCCTCGACCGGCCGCAGTCCCCGGGCAACGGATGGCAGCGCACCGCCCTGCTGCCCGGACCGCGGTCGCACTGACCGCGGGTCCGCGGCCGACGCGGCCGAGGGCCGGCGGTCCCTCACCGCAGCGTGCTGCTCACCCCGTCGACCTCCGAAGCCGTCGCGGGAACGGGGCGGGACAGCCACTCGGCGATGGTCCGCGCGATCGGCTGTCCCGTCTCCACCTCCACGAACCCGAACTGCCCCGACTGGTTGCACTCCAGGAACCACCACGTCCCGTCGGCGTCCTCGGCGAAGTCGAAAGCACCGTACGCCAGTTCGGCCCCCCGTATGTACGCGCGAACGGCGTCGGCGGTGCGCGGTGGGACCTCGACCGGCTCCCAAGGCGCCCCGGGGGCGGCGAACCGCACGTCCACCTCCACCGGGTCCGCGTCCGGTGCCGCCGCCTTGCGGGCGGCCAGCAACCGCTCACCCACCACGGTGAGCCGGATGTCGGCCCGCTTGGCGATCCGCCGCTGGAGCAGCGTCGGCCCGAACGCGACGGCGGAGAAGTCCGTGTCCGGCGCCACCCGGCTGGTCGGCACCGCCCGCGGCGGATCCTGCGGATGCGCCCCCGACACCGGTTTGACCACCAGGTCCGGGAAGCGCTCCGCGAACTCCCGGGCGGCGCGCGGAAACGTGGTGATCACCGTGGCGGGCACGGGCAGGCCGCACCGTTGGGCCAGACGCAGCTGCCACGGCTTGTGGCGGGCCTGCCGGGCCGCGTCCGGATGGTTCATCCAGCGCGCGTCGCACCCACGCAGCATGCCGTAGAGCGCCTGTGAGGCCTCCTCGGTCAGCCACGCGGACGGCTGGGCCGCCCGCCCGGCCGGGATGCCCGGTCGGCGCACCCACACGGACCGCAGTCCGTTGAGGCTCACCAGTCGCCCCCCGGCGGACAGATGGCCGCGGAAGCGGCCGTGGACGAACTCGCCGGACAGCGAGACGCCGTCGGTCAGATCGGCGGGATCGAAGCGGACCACCGGCACCCCCGAGCCGTTCAGATGCACGACCACCATGTCGGCGGTCACATCCTCCTCACAGGTGAGGATCAGCACGGTCATCGTCTACGGTCCGCGTTCAGTCGTCGAAGTGGGTCTTGGAGCCCGCGGTGGACGTCGTGGTCCCCACCTCGCGCAACAGCGCGTGGTCGCAGGCCGCGATCCGCCCGTCGACGAGTACGTTCAACTGCAGTCCGGAGTCATACACATACGGAGTGGCAACCGCCAACTCCGCTGCCGGACGTGCGTAGTTGAGCGCGAACGGTTGCATCGTCTCTCCCTCGTCGGTGCTGCGCCGATCAAGCGACGGCCACCTGCCCACCGTTGCCTGGTCCGCCGACTTCTTTTGGTTTCCAGAGACTTATACGAATCGAACGGGTGGTTGGTTTCCTCACGGAGCGTAGTCACCGGCGGAGCTGGTGGTCCGGGCGCCGGGATGTTTCCCCGAGCGCCCCCGCGCCGGGGGAGCCACGCATGGTGCGCAACGCGAGCAGGAGGACGCCGATGTCGTCCAGAAAGACCGGGTCGGGCAACAGGTCGGCCGGCAGCACCAGATAGAGGACCGCGCCCCAGAAGACCCAGCGCGGCCCCGTGGGCAGACCGGCCCGGCGCAGCTCCCGTCGCGTACGGACCAGTCGCACCAGGACCGCGACGGCACCGGCCAGCACGACGACGGCGAGGACCGCGGCGACGGTGAACACCACGGTGGTCGTCTCCAACGGACTGCCCTCCTCCCGGGCCCGTGCCACGGACCTCGCCCCGGCACACGCCTCTTCGAGCGGATTCCCTTTTCCGGTGCCGGTATGGCGGGCGGGAACCGGACAGGCGCGCCCCCGTCCGATGCCCCGCGGGATCCACGCGAAACACCGGATCGTCGCAGGTCATCCTGGTGGCCCAGTCAAGCGGCAGCACCGGACGGGGGCGCCTGGTAATGGTCCGTACGACTGATCCGTACGACGCCGTTCATCGCTCGTCGCACGTCCGGGGCGTGGGAGCGGCACCAGCCATCCCCAGGGAGCCGAGCGTGACTCATTTCTCTTCGCCCTCTCCCTCGAACGAGCCGGTCACACCCACCGACGCGGCCGGGTCGTCCCCGCCCTCCGCCGCGACGGCCGCCGCCTCCGGCACTTCCCCGGCGGGATCCGGCGCGGCCGTCGCCGCCGCGTTGCCGGCGCCGGCGGCCCTGGTCGTACAGGTGGCATCCCCGTTCCCGGGCAGACGCCGGGCGGTCCGGCCGGCCCCCGGGGCCCGGCGCACGGCGGAGTGACCGCTCCGACCGGGACGCGGGACGGGACCCGCTCGCCACGGGCCCGGTCCCGTGCCCGCGACACCGCCCGAACGGCGGCCGGTCCGCCCGCTCCGGAACCGGCTACCGGTCGGCCGTCGCCGACTGCGGTCGGGCCGTCGCCGTCGGGGACTCGGACGCCGTGGTCAGGGTCTCCGCCGTCACCGACGAGGTCTCCGCCGTCGCCGACGGGGACTCGGCCGTCGCCGGCCGGGAGGCGGTCGGCGACGGCGCGTCCTCGCGGGCCGCGGGACGCCGGGCCCTGGTGCCGCCCTTCAGCCGGTCCAGCGCGCGGGTCAGCTGTCGCAGGGGAGAGGCGGCGGCCGCCTGGGAGACCGGCTGCTGCCGGTTCCCCGGCACCTCGGCCGACTCCCGGTACGCGGCCAGCGCCTCGTGCGCGCGTTCGGCGGCCTCCCGGTACAGGTCCCGGGACTTCGTCATGGCGTCCAGCGCCTCGGCGTACATGGCCACCAGCTCGCGTTCGCGGGCGAGTTCCTCCTCCAGCGTCAGCAGGCGCCAGTCCTCCCGCAGCGAGGTCAGGGCGTTCTCCGCCCCGTCCGGCAGCGGACGCGGCAGCGCGGCGAACCGGGTCACGGCCTCGACGAGTTCGGTGGGCTCCGTGCCGTCCAGGAAGACCGCGCGCACGGAGAAGTCCCCGGCGTCATAGCCGTCCGGGGCGGGGCTGCCGGGCAGCACCACCGCACCTCCGCGCGGCACCTCCACGCCGAACTCCCGCAGCGCCCAGTTCACCACCCGCGCCTGCTGCGGGGCGGCCCGGTGCTCCACGACGCGGTGCCGCAGGCCCGGCGGAAGCCAGTGCGCGAGCGGCACCCGGCCGCGTTCGTCCGTGGTCATGGCCTCGTGGACGACGACGTGGAGGTGCCACGCGTCACGCGCGCAGTCGCGCAGCCGCCGCCGCACGGCCTTGTCGTCCTCGGGGAGCGGGTTGATCTCCTCCAGCCGCAGCCCCGTCGCGGCGTCGTGCCGCCAGCCGGCGTCCGGCTCCTGCGGCCAGAACATGCCGGCCGGGGACGGCCAGGCGTGGTCCCACGGCCGCGCGGCCTCCGCGACCAGCGTCCAGTCCTGACCCCCGTCCGTGCCGGGCGCGAGGCTCAGCCGGGCCCGCACGGTCACCTCACCGGCGACCCGCATGCGGGATTCGAAGATCCGGTACGGGGCGGCCCCGGGTTCGGGGACCTCCAGGAAGTCGTCGATGTCCTGGCTGTCCTTGAGCCGGCGCAGGGTGTGCCGGAGTACGTCCTCGGCCGTCGTACCGGTGTGGCGGCCACGGGTCAGCCAGACCGTGGGAGGAGTGGTGGCGCGGGCTGTGGGGGAGGTCGACATGGGTCCAGGGGTGAGCGGGGGCACGTGCTCCTGCCAGTATCGCCGCCGTCGGCCGGCGAGATGGCGCGGGACCCGCCGGACGGCGCGTCCCGGCTGCGCCTACCCCACCGGACGGCCTTCATGTGACGCGGGCGCACGCGCGGTGGCACGCGCGGGGTGTGCGCGGCGCGCACACGGTGAGGGCCGTTCACCCGTGGTCCCGGCGGTACCGGGGTCACCACAATGGGTCCCCGCGGGCAGGGCCGGCCCACCATCCGCATCGGGGCCGGTCCTGCCCGCGGACACCGGCCGGCCGCCCCTGGTGCCGCGACGAAGCGCGGACCCTACCAGCGCCGGGTCGCCCCTGGCGCATATTCCTCCGGAAAACACCAAAGCCCTCACCTCGGTCGAGCACGCGCCGTAGCGTCGATGTCACGTTCGCGGTACAGCCGTGCGAGAAGGGGGATCCGGCGTGCCCGGAATCGACGAGAGCCTGCTGGAAGCCATGCGAGTCCCGGGCGCCCGCGGAGCCCTGGTGGTCGACTGGATCAGTGGGCTCGCGCTGGGCGCGGTGGGCGAGGCACCGGGCGGTGATCCGGAGGCGGCGGCGGCGGAGACCGCCGAACTCGCCCGCCTCTCCATGGAGAGCGGCACCCTCGGGCCGGCCGACGGCGGCGGGTCCGCCGGGTCCGGCAAGGAACCGCCCGTCCAGGACCTGATCCTCACCACCGCCGACGCCTATCACCTGCTGCGGTTCGTCGTCACCACCTTCGACAGCACGGTGTTCCTCTACCTGTGGCTCGACCGCGCCGACGGCAACCTGGCCCTGGCCCGGATCCGGCTGGCCGAGATGGCGGACCGGCTGGTGCTCGGATGACCACGGCGGCGCGTACGGACGGATCCGCCCCGGACCTGCTCGGCGCCCTCGCGGCCGACCACGCCACCGGAGCGCTCTCCACCCGGTCCGGCGTCTTCTACCTCTCGGCGGGACACGTCGTCCACGTCGAGTCCGCCCACAGCCCCGGCCTCGGGGACCTGCTCACCCGCAGCGGTGCCGTCGCCCGGGACGGCTGGTGGGAGGCGGTCGAACGGGCCGGGACCCGGCACCGCGTCGGCCGCCGGTTGGTGGACAGCGGACGCCTCACCGTCGGTGCGCTGGAACTGTGCCATCTGGGCGCGCTCTTCGACGCGGCGTACTTCGCGCTCGCCCACGACGGCACCGCGCTCCGCTTCCGCCCCGGAGTCGCGCACTGGTTCGGCGCGGTCCGTCCCGTACCGGTGGCGACGGTGCTGCGCGAGTCCTGGCGGCGCCGCGACCTGCTGCACCGCATCTGGCCCGACCCGGCCGTGGACACCGCCCCGCTCACCCGCGTGCCCGGCGTCGACCCCGCAGACCTGCCACCCCGCCGCGGCCGCGCCTTCGCCCTGGTCGACGGCGACCGCACCGCCGCACAGATCGCCTCGGCCCTGGCGTACCGCACCTTCCACACCCTCGTCGAACTGCGCCGCCTGGCCGCCGACGGACTGGTCACCCCCGCGCCACCCCCGCCCGCCGCACCCGTCCACCCCGTCCCCGGCGAGGGCGGCTCGGCGTGGGACGAGCCCGACACAGCACTGCTGAGACGGCTCCTGGACGCCTTGGAGGCACTGTGATCCGCGCGCGCCGGCAGCGTGCCGAAAGGAGACTGCTCATGGCCGTCGAGACCGACGTGCTGGACGAACTGCGTCGGCTCCGCACCCGCGTACCCCGGCTGGCGGGCTCCCTCGCGGCCACCGTCGACGGACTCGTCCTGGCCCACGACGTACCGGACACCGAACCGGAGGGACTGGCCGCGCTCACCGCCGCCGCGCTGGGGGTCGCCCACCGCATGACGGACGCCGCCGCCCGCGGCGACTTCCGGGAACTCCTGGTGCGCGGCACCCGGGGCTACATCGCCACCTACGCGGCCGGCACCACCGCCGTGCTCACCCTCCTCGCCGACGACCGGGTCAACGTGGGCCGGCTGCACCTGGAGGGCCGACGCAGCGGAGCCCGGATCGCGGACCTCGTCGACACCCACATCGGTCCGGGCGGAGGCCGGCACGCCGACCGGCTCGCGACCCCGGAGCACCCCGCGCCGCCCCCGGACCCGGCCCGCCGCATCGGCACCCTCCCGGTGCGGACCCCGCAGCGGCCCGTACCCCGGCCCCGGCCCGGCGGCTGATCCGGCTTTTCCCACGGCCGCACCGGCACACGGCTTGGCGACCGGCCCGCACCACCCATCACGAGGAAAGGACATCTCTCATGGCCAACACCGAGACCTCGCTCAAGGAATGCCTCAGCTCCATCGACGGGGCGACGGCCGTCGCGCTCGTCGACTACACCAGCGGCATGGCCCTCGGCACCATGGGCGGTGGCAAGGACTTCAACCTGGAGATCGCCGCCGCCGGCAACACGGACGTCGTACGGTCCAAGCTGCGCACCATGGAACACCTGGGGCTGAACGACGAGATCGAGGACATCCTGATCACCCTGAGCAGCCAGTACCACCTCATCCGCCTGCTGAAGGGGCGCGGCGGCAACGGCCTCTTCCTGTACCTGGTGCTCGACGCGGGCCGGGCCAACCTGGCGATGGCACGACACCAGTTGCGCCGCATCGAGGCCGACCTCGAGGTCTGAGCCGGCTGCCGGGCGGGCCCCGGCCCGGGCCCTTCGCGCCGCACCGCGGGCGGAGGGTCCGCGGCCCGCGCGGACGCGGGCCGGCGGCCACCGACGGGGCGTTCCGCCCGTGCGGGTCAGGCCGCGTCGGGCAGCCACAGGTCGGGGCCGAAGACCTCGTAGTGGATGCTGCGGGCGGGAACACCGGCGCCGAGCAACTGGCCGCGCACGGTGCGCATGAACGGCAGCGGGCCGCACAGGTACACCGTCGCGTCCGCCGGAACGCCTATCCCGGTCAGGTCCATCAGCCCGTCGCGGGCGTCGGGCTCCTCGGCACCGGGGCGCTCGTACCAGAAGACCGCCTCCGCGTCGGGCAGCACGTCCACCGTCTCGCGGGTCTCGGCGCGCAGGGCGTGCTCGGCCGGCGAGCCGTCGGCGTGCAGCACGAGGACCCGGCGGGCGGAGCCGAGGGCGGCCAGCTGGGCGAGCATGCCCACCATGGGGGTGCAGCCGATGCCGGCCGAGACCAGGACCAGCGGGGTGTCGGCGTCGTCCAGCACCACGTCGCCGAAGGGCACGGAGAGGGTGAGCTCGTCCCCGACGCCCATCCGCTCGTGCAGCAGGTCGGAGACCTCGCCGCCAGGTGCGCCGTCCGCGCCGGCGACCCGCTTGACGGTGATGCGGCGCAGCTCGTCGCCGGGGGCGGAGGACAGGCTGTACTGGCGCAGCTGGTGCACCCCGTCGGGCATGCGCACCCGCACACTGACGTACTGGCCCGCCCGGGCACGCGGCGCGGGCTCGCCGTCGGCGGGACGCAGCAGGAACGACACCACGTCGTCGGTCTCCTCATGGCGTTCGACGATCGTCCACCGGCGCCAGATGTCGCCCGGCGCGACACCGGCGTCGTGGTACAGGCGCGCCTCCCGGGCGATGAGGGCCCCGGCCATCAGCCAGTACACCTCGTCCCAGGCTGCGGCGACCTGAGGGGTCACCGCGTCGCCCAGCACGTCGGCGATCGCACCGAACAGGTACTTGTGCACGATCGTGTACTGGTCGTCGGTGAGCCCGACCGCGGCGTGTTTGTGGGCGATCCGGGACAGCAGGGCGTCCGGCCGGGTGTCCGGGTCGGCGAGCAGCGCCTTCGCGAAACCGGCGACGGATCCGGCGAGGGCCCGGCGCTGGGCCCCGCCGGCCTGGTTGCCCCGGTTGAACATCCCGTCCAGCAGCTCGGGCCGGTCGCGGAACATGGTGCCGTAGAAACGCGTGGTGATCTCGTCGAGCGCTCCGGCCACGGCGGGCAGGGTGGCCCGCACCACTGCGGCGGATTCGTCGGACAGCATGAGGTTCTCCCCGGAACGGGACAAGGGCTTCGGCCGCGGATCGGACCGGCGGCGGAACCTGTATAACAACCCGACGTCCCCGTTTCCGCTGGTAACGACGGTCAGGGCGGCAAGGCGGGCCCGTCGGCCCGGAGGAAGGGACCATCGGTCCCGGGGAACGGGCACCGGACAGGGCCGGCCGGCACTTCCCCCCGGGGCTCACCGGTGCCGCGCGCGAGATCCGGCGCGCCCGTCGCCGGCCGGCGCAGCGGCGGTCCGGAGCAGGGCCGTCCGGCCCATGCGGAACGCCGCCGAAGCGGACAAGCTGGACTCAAGAGGCGATCCGGGCGCCGGGGTGCCCGGGGGTCCGACGCGAACCGGATGTGAGAGGGAGTGACCGTCATGGCCGAACGGGTCCTGCCGAACGCGGTGGAGGACGCCCCGGTGGGCGACCTGGGACGCCGTGTGGCCCGGCGCCGCGCGGAGCTGGGCCTCACCCGGAGGGAAGTGGCGGTCCGGGCGGGTCTGGCCCCCAGCTACCTTCGCTACCTGGAGGAACACCCGGGTGCCGCGCCGGGCACGGGTGTCCTGCTCAGGCTGGCCGGCGTACTCGGGACCACGCTGAACCGGCTCACCGGCGGGGACGCCGACCTGCCGCCCGGCCCCGGGCGGGCCGCCCGCCACGCGGAGTTCACCGAACTGGGCGTCGAGGAGTGCCGCGCCCTGCTCGGTGCCCACGGCGTGGGACGGATCGCCGTTCCCACCGACGAGGGACCGGTCATCGTCCCCGTCAACTACACCGTCGTCGACGACGCGGTCGTCTTCCGCGCCGCCCCCGGCACGACCCCCGCGCGGGCCTCCGGCCACCGGGTGGCCTTCGAGATCGACCGGATCGACGACACGCTGAGTCAGGGATGGAGCGTGCTGGTGCGCGGGGTCGCGCGGGCCGTCACGGACCCGGACGAGGTGCGCCGCCTCGGCGAACGGGCGTTCAGCGAGCCCTGGGCGGGCGGTCGGCGCGAGCTGTGGATGCGGATCGATCCGCTCGAGGTGACCGGACGCCGCATCACGGTGTGAACCGGTGGCGCGAAGGCCGGTGAGGGCCGGCGACCCGGCGGGCCCGGGCCGGACGCACCGGCGGCGGAGCGGCACCGCGGGGGATCGGTGCCGCTCCTGACACCAGTGTCGCGCGTCCGGGCGCCGCGCCGCGGTGCCGAAGGTCCCCCGATGCGGACCGACCGGCCCCGGCGGGGCAGGACCACGGCGGGGGTGGCCCGGGAGATCACTGGTGCCGGCCCCGCCGTGGTCGCGGTGCCCGTGGAGGACACCGACCCGCTGACCGCGGAGCCGGCGACCGGGCAGGGCGCCGGGACGCGCCGCCGGGCCGGGGCGCGTTCTCCGGCAAGGAGACCGGGCCGCCGCGGGGCTCCTCCGCCGGCTCCGGGGGAAGGTGCCGCAGCAGGTGACCGGGCCCGTCCGGAGCTCCCGGTGTGTGCTCCGCGCCCGCCGCGGGTACCCCGTGCGCAACCGCCGGCCGTGGCGGCCGTCCCGACCACGACGGCGTGGACCTCACCGTCGGTGACGGGTCCGGGACGGACTGCCGCGGCCCGGTGCCCGGCAACCGTCGTGCGGGACGTGTGAAGACGTGCGGCTGCCGTCGGCGGGAGGAGCGTCGAAGTGACGGGCTGGACGTGGGAGTACGAGGGGTACGCCCCCGCCGACGCGCGCCTGAGGGAATCCCTGTGCACCCTGGGCAACGGATACTTCGCCACCCGTGGAGCACTGCCGGAGTGCGCCGCGGACGAGGTGCACTACCCGGGCACCTACGTGGCCGGCTGCTACAACCGGCTCACCTCCGAGGTGGCCGGGCGGCAGGTCGAGAACGAGGACATGGTCAACCTCCCCAACTGGCTGCCGCTGCGCTTCCGCCTGCCCGGCGAGCCCTGGCTCACCCCCGACACCGCGACCGTGCTCGACCACCACGAAACCCTGCACCTGGCCGCCGGGCTGCTGGAGCGCAGCACGCGGTACGGCCTCGGCACGGGCCGGGCGCTGCTCGTGCGCCAGCACCGGTTCGTGCACATGGCCGACCCGCACCTGGCCGCGCTGCGCACCGAGTTCACCGCCGAGGGCTTCTCCGGCACCCTCGAGACCGAGGCGGCGCTCGACGGCGGCGTCACCAACGCGGGCGTGGCGCGCTACCGGGATCTGGACGGCCGCCACCTGACCCATGTGCTCACCGGCACGGCCGCCGCGGACACCGTCTGGCTGCGCTGCCGCACCCGCACCTCCGACGTCCGGGTCGCCCTCGCCGCCCGGCTGACGTCGGGCGCGTCCGTCAGGAACCGGCACGACCGCCCGCGCGCCCTCCAGACGACCCGTCTGGAGCTGGCCGCCGGGCGCCCCGCCACCGTCGACAAGATCGTCGCCCTGCACACCTCCCGCGATCCGGCGATCAGCGACCCGCTGCACGCCGCCGTCGACCGGGTGGGCCGGGCGGGCGGTTTCGACGAGCTGCTGGTGCCGCACCTGACGGCCTGGCACCAGCTGTGGCGCCGCGCCGAACTGGACGTACCCGGTGAGGCGGGCCGCATCCTCCGGCTGCACCTCTTCCACGTCCTGCAGACCCTCTCGCCGCACACCGCGGACCTGGACGTGGGGGTCCCGGCCCGGGGACTGCACGGCGAGGCCTACCGCGGTCACGTCTTCTGGGACGAGCTGTTCGTCCTGCCGTACCTCAACCTGCACTTCCCCGAGGTCTCCCGCGCGCTGCTGCACTACCGGCACCGGCGCCTGGAACGCGCCCGCATCGCCGCGCGGGACGCGGGAGGCCGGGGCGCGATGTACCCCTGGCAGAGCGGCAGCGACGGCCGGGAGGAGACCCAGCAGCTGCACCTCAACCCCCACTCCGGCCGCTGGCTGCCCGACCACTCCCACCTCCAGCACCACGTGGGATCGGCGATCGCGTACAACGTCTGGCAGTACTGCGAGGCCAGCGGGGACGAGGAGTTCCTGCACACCAAGGGCGCCGAGATGCTGCTGCAGATCTCCCGCTTCTGGGCGGACTCGGCCTCCTACGACGACCGGCTGGGCCGGTACCGCATCAAGGGCGTGGTCGGTCCGGACGAGTACCACGACGCGTACCCGGACGCCGTCGGGCCGGGCCTCGACGACAACGCCTACACCAATGTCACGGCCGCCTGGGTGCTCACCCGCACCCTGGACGTGCTGCGGGGTCTTCCCGAGCCGCGCCGCCGCGAACTCGACGAGCGGACCGGACTGGACGCGGGTGAACTCGACGAGTGGGACCACCTCTCCCGCACCCTCCACGTCCCCTTCCACGACGGCGTCATCAGCCAGTTCGAGGGCTACGGCGAACTCGCCGAGCTCGACTGGCGGGGCTACCGGCGGCGCTACGGCGACATCCGGCGCCTGGACCGGATCCTGGAGGCCGAGGGCGACACCGTCAACCGCTACCAGGCCTCCAAACAGGCGGACGTCCTGATGCTCGGCTACCTCTTCTCACCCACCGAACTCCAGGGCGTCTTCCGTCGGCTGGGCCTGAACCTCGACGAACGGACCTGGCGGCGCACGGTGGACCACTACCTGCACCGCACCAGTCACGGCTCCACCCTCAGCGGCCTGGTCCACGGCCGGGTCCTGGCCCGGGCCCGGCGCGCGGACGCCTGGAAGTTCTGCCAGGAGGCCCTCCAGGCGGACATCGCCGACATCCAGGGCGGCACCACCGGCGAGGGCATCCATCTCGGCGCGATGGCCGGCACCCTCGATCTCGTCCAGCGCGGGCTGACCGGGCTGGAGACCCGCGGCGGAGCCCTGTGGCTCGACCCGGTGCCCCTGCCGGGACTGTCCTCCTACGGCTTCACCCTGCGCTACCACGGCCACTGGGGCGTGCGGCTGCGGCTGGAACGCGGCCTGCTGGAGATCGCCGTGCCCTCGTCCGGCCGGTCGCCGATCGACGTGCACCTCCCGGACCGCACCGTCCGCCTCCAGCCGGGCGAGACGGACCGGCTGGTCCTCCCGGCCTGACCGCGTACCCGGGGCACCGGGTCTCCACGACCGCCGGACCGGAGCGGGTGGTGCGAGGCCGGTCACGCCCCCCGGGGGCCGGCAACGGCCGGTCCGGGAGCGCCCGGGGCGGGATCACTTGTGGAACGCCACGTACCCGTTGCCGTCCGGGTCGGAGCCGCGCTTGGTGTACGCGTGGACGTCGGCGCGGCTGCCCGAGGGCTTGTGGAAGTAGATCGTGTCCTTGTCGTTGTTCCACATGAAGTTGCAGTTGTCGCGGTAGACGACGTTGTACTTGTCGGAGTCGCTGCCGTTGCCGCCGCGCAGCTTCACGTAGTCGCCGGGCTGGAGGTGGTGGTTGGCGGTGAAGGCGAACCTGTTCCCGGCGGCGTCCTTGACGACGTACCCCTTGAGGTTCACCGTCTTCGACGACGAGTAGTTCTTGATCGTCAGGTACTCCTCGTCGGTGTTGCCCGTGGAGCACCGGTTGGAGTCGCGCCCGGGCGCGTCGTACTGGATCCCGCGGACCTTCAGCGCGGAGGTGTACTCGGCGGCCTGTGCCGGAACGGCGGTCAGAGCGGCCAGCGCGCCCGCGGCGGCGGTGGTGGCGACGGCGGCAGTGCGTATGCGCATGAACTCATCCCCCCTGCATGGCCCTTCGGTGAAGGGCATGTGGTGTTTCCGTGAAGGATCGGATCATACACAAAGCGAGCGCCCGTCCGGTCCGGGGACATCGGACCGGACGGGCGCCCGGTGGTGCGACCGCTCAGGGGGTCAACGGCTCACGCGCCGCTGGCCCGCAGCATGTCCTCGCGCTCGACGATCTTCACGCGCTCGCGTCCCTGCGGCTCGCCCAGCGCCTTCTCCGCGGCGTCCAGGCGGTACCAGCCGTCCCAGGTGGTGAAGCGGATGCCGCGCTCGGCGAGGAACGCGTCCACGGCCTCCGGGCCGGGGGAGGCGGGCGTGTGCAGCCGCCCGTTGGCGTAGTCGTCCAGCAGGTTCGCCACCGTCTCGTTGGCGTCGCCCTTGGTGTGGCCGATCAGGCCCACGGGGCCGCGCCGGATCCAGCCGGTGACGTACGTGGACTGCAGGTGCTCACCGGTCTCCTGGATCACGCGCCCGCCCTGGTCCGGGACCGTGCCGGAGTCGATGTCCCAGGGCAGCTTGGGCAGTTTGTCGGAGAGGTAGCCCACCGCACGGTAGACCGCGCTGACGTCCCAGTCCTTGAACGTGCCGGTGCCCTTGACGTTGCCGGTGCCGTCGAGTTCGGTGCGCTCGGTCCGCAGGCCGACGACCTTGCCGTCCTCGCCGAGGATCTCCACCGGGGACTCGAAGAAGTGCAGGAACAGCTTGTGCGGGCGGTCGCCGGTGTCGCGGATCGCCCAGTTCTCCAGCGTCTTGGCCACCATGTCGGCCTGCTTGTTGCCGCGCCGGGTGGCGATCGAGCCCTCGTCGTAGTCGATGTCCTCGGGGTCGACGATCACCTCGATGCTGGGGGAGTGGTCCAGTTCCCTCAGCTCCATCGGGCTGAACTTGGCCTGCGCCGGGCCGCGGCGGCCGAACACATGGATCTCCACGGCCTTGTTGGCCTTCAGGCCCTCGTAGACGTTCGGCGGGATCTCCGTCGGCAGCAGTTCGTCCGCCGTCTTGGCCAGGATCCGGGCGACGTCGAGGGCCACGTTGCCGACACCGAGCACGGCGACCTTCTCCGCCTCGAGCGGCCAGGTGCGCGGCACGTCGGGGTGGCCGTCGTACCAGGAGACGAAGTCCGCGGCGCCGTAGGAGCCGTCGAGGTCGATGCCCGGGACGGACAGCGCACGGTCGGCCATGGCGCCGGTGGCGAAGATCACGCCGTCGTAGAACGTGCGCAGATCGTCGAGGTGGAGGTCGGTGCCGTAGTCCACGTTGCCGAACAGGCGGATCTGCGGCTTGTCGAGCACCTGGTGGAGGGCCGTGATGATGCCCTTGATCCGCGGGTGGTCGGGGGCGACGCCGTACCGGATCAGTCCGAACGGTGCCGGCATGCGCTCGAAGATGTCGATGGACACGCCCGGTTCGGCGGCCACGTCGGACTTGAGCAGGGCGTCGGCGGCGTAGATCCCGGCGGGGCCGGATCCGACGATGGCTACCCGCAGGGGGCGGGGCATGGTCAGGTTCCCTTCGAGCGATGACAAGCGACTCGATCGGAAGCCTAAACTGAGGCATGCCTTACTTGGTACGCGGGTCCGGTCTATGGGCTCATAAGCCTACGTTATGACGTCTCCTCGGCTCCCTTATGCTCCCGGCAGCGGCTGCTCCGCCCAGATGACCTTGCCGGCCGGCAGGTAGCGGGTGCCCCAGCGCTCGGCGATCTGGGCGACCAGGAACAGGCCCCGTCCCCCCTCGTCCGTCATGGTCGCGTACCGCAGATGCGGCGAGGTGCTGCTGCTGTCGTAGACCTCGCAGATCAGGTTGCGGTCGTAGAGCATGCGCACCTGGATGGGGGCGGCGCCGTAGCGGATGGCGTTGGTGACCAGCTCGCTCAGGATCAGCTCCGTGGTGAACGTCAGCTCGTCCAGCTCCCACTCGGCCAGCTTCCGGGTGACCGCGGCGCGCACCTCGGCGACCGCCGCCGGATCGGACGGCACCGGCCACTCGGCGATCCGGTCGGCGGCGAGTGCCCGCGTCCGCGCCACGAGCAGGGCGATGTCGTCGCCGGCCCGGACCGGACGCCGGGACTCCAGCACGGCCCGGCAGGTGTCCTCGGGGGAGTCCCCGGCCCGGGACAGGGCCTCGCGCAGCAGCTCCAGGCCCACGTCGATGTCGTGCGCCCGGTCCTCGACGAGCCCGTCGGTGTAGAGGACGAGCCGGCTGCCCTCCGGCAGCTCCAGTTCGGCCGTCTCGAACGGCAGACCGCCGAGCCCCAGCGGAGGGCCTGCGGGCACGTCCGGGAACTCCACGCTGCCGTCCGGGCGGACCAGGGCCGGCGGGGGATGGCCCGCGCGGGCGACGGCGCAGTGCCGCGAGACCGGGTCGTAGACGGCGTACAGACAGGTCGCCCCGGTCACCGGGGCGCTGTGCTCCTCCTGCGCCTCGTCCTGGTCGATGCGGGCGACCAGCTCGTCGAGCAGGGAGAGCAGTTCGTCGGGCGGCAGGTCCAGCGAGGAGAAGTTGTGCACCGCCGTGCGCAGCCGGCCCATGGTGGCCGCGGCGTGCAGGCCGTGACCGACGACATCGCCGACCACGAGCGCGACCCGTGCTCCGGACAGCGGCAGGACGTCGAACCAGTCCCCGCCCACCCCGGCCTGGGCGGGAAGGTAGCGGTAGGCGATCTCCAGGGCGGTCTGCTCCGGCAGGCTGCGCGGCAGCAGGCTGCGCTGGAGCGTCACCGCCATGCTGTGCTCGCGCGTGTAGCGGCGCGCGTTGTCGATGGAGACCGCGGCCCGGGCGACCAGCTCCTCCGCCAGCGCCTGCTCCTCGGCGTCGAACGGCTCGGGCTTCTCGGAGCGCCAGAAGCTGACCACGCCGAGCACCAGGGCACCGGCCCGCAGCGGCACGGTGATCAGCGAGTGGATGCCGTAGTCCACGACCTGCCCGGAGCGTTCGAGGTCCTGCGCGCGCCAGCCCGGGGCCTCACTGAGCCGGGGTTCCAGAACGGCCCGGCCGGTGGTGAGACTGCGGCCCTGCGGGGAGGACTCGATGAAGCGGATCATCTCGTTCACGGGATAGAGCGGGGCGTCCTCGCGGATTCCCGTCATGGCCGTACGGCGCAGTGTGGCCGTCGCGTCCGGGTGGCCGCCCGCCAGCACCGACTCGAACAGGTCCACCGCGACGAAGTCCGCGAACCGGGGCACGGCCAGTTCGGTGAGCTCCTCGGCCGTACGGGTGACGTCCAGGCTCGTCCCGATGCCCACTCCGGCGTCGTAGAGCATGTTGAGCCGCTCGCGTGCCACCTCGGCGCGGCCGGACAGGGCGCGCAGTTCCGTGGAGTCGCGGACCGTGGCGACGCTGCCGGGCGGACCGCCCGCGCGGTCGGTGGGCCGCTGGTTGACCGCCAGCAGCCGGTCGCCCACCAGGTGCACCTCGTCCGTGGCGACCCGCCCCGAGGACAGCAGTTCGGCGGTGCCGGGGTCCAGCCCGATGTCCAGCACGTGCCGGCCCTCGCCGTCCTCGGGCAGACCGAGCAGACGGTGCGCCTCGTCGTTGGCGAGCATCAGGGTCCCGTCCCCGTCGACGATGATCACACCCTCGCGCACCGCGTGCAGCACCGCGTCGTGGTGTTCGTACATCCGGGTCATCTCGTGCGGACCCAGACCGTGGGTCTGGCGCAGCAGCCGTCTGCTCACCAGGGCCGCGCCCCCGGTGGCCAGGGCCAGGGCGACGGCCGCCGCACTCAGTACGAGCGGCAGCTGGTCGGCGGCGGCCCCGCCGACGCGCTCGGTCGTGATGCCCGACGACACGAGTCCCACCACGCTGCCGTCCGGGTCGGTGACCGGCACCACGGCCTGCACCAGCCGGCCGATGGTGCCCTCGATCTCCTCGACCACCGGCTCACCGGCCAGCGCGGGCTCGATCGTGCCGACGAACTGCTCGCCGATGCGGTCCGGCCTGGGATGCGTGTAGCGGATGCCGTCGGGGTTCATGACGACGACGAAGTCGACACCCGTTCGCTCGCGGGCCGCCTCGGCACGGTTCTGCAGCGCGGCCGTCGGATCGGGGGAGCGGAGTGCCTCGACAACGCCCGGCGAGTTGGCGAAGGTCTCCGCGACGGCGAGCGAACGGTTGCGGGCCTCCTCCTCGCTGTCCCGCTGCGCCTGGAGCACCAGCGCGACGACGGCCGCCACGACCAGCAGCAGCACGATCAGCAGATGCAGCACGAACACCTGTCCGGCGACGCTGCGGCCGCTCAGCACCGACCGCAGACCCGCCACCGGATGCCACCGTGAGCGGTCGTCCCTCTGCCGCCGACGCCGTACGGACGCCATGGTGCCGGGCCGCAGGGGCGACCGGGTCTTGGATCGACCCATGAGTCGGACCATGTGCCATGTCTACACTGCCGGGCCACGCGAGGCGAGGGCGTCCCCCCATCGTGACCGGCGGTTCTCACCGCCGGGTCACCCGTCTCCGGGCCGCGCGCGGCCGTCCCCCGCCGCCCGCGCGCGGCCGTCCCCCCGGCGCGCGGCTCGTCCCCCGAACACCGCGCGCGTTCCATGACGGGCCGTCCCGGAACCCGTCCCGCCGGCCTCATTCGGCCAGTGCGCGGGCCAGTTCCGTCGTGGCGCGGGCGATCTCGGTGTCCTGCTCGGCCATCAGCCGGTTCAGGTCACCGCGCCGGTCGCGCACCGCCTGCCGGGCCGCCCGCTCCCACACCACCGGGTTCTCGCGGTGGTTGAGGAGCTTGGGGTACGCGGCGGCGGTGCTCTCCCACTGCCGGGCGTCGGCGATGGCCTTGAGCAGCTGGATGATCTGGACACGGCAGGTGACGTGCGGCAGCTGGGCCAGTTCCCAGAGGAAGGGGACCGTGGCGGCGGTCGCCTGTTCCGTGACGAAGCCGTACTGGCAGATCCGCTTCCGCAGGTCCTCCAGGGCGGCCCGGGCCGTGTCGGCGTCCCCCCAGGCGATGCCGTTGAGCAGCAGGGGGATGGCCGCCGCCGATCCGGTGGAGTCCTGGATGTCGCCCCACGGCACGCGGGACAGTGCCGTGAGGGGGGCGTTCCGTGTCACTCCGGTGGGGGGCGTGTGGCGCACAGGGCGCTCGCTGCTCGGCTGTTCCGTCGAAGCGCTGCGCATGGCGTGGGTGCCTTTCCGCGGCAGTCGTGTCAGGTGGGTGGGTGGGGCGACAACCGGGCCCGCACCGTCTTGCCCGCCGACGGGGCGGGGATCCGGCCCCGCGCCTCGGACAGGGGGTCGACGATGCACAGCCCCCGGCCGTGCTCCTCCGGGGCGGAGCCGGCGGCGCCGGGGAGGTGGACGGGCGGGTGGTCGTCGGGGTCGGAGACGGTGAGGAGCGGATGCGCCGGCCCCGGACGGAACCCGGGCCGGACGACCGGCGCGCCCGCGCACCGCGGTGCCGCGTGCGTCGCGGCGTCGGCGGTGACCACGAGGGCGGCGCCGTCGCAGCGGTGGCCGAGCGACCGGACGCGCGGGGTGTCACGGGTGAGGGACCGCGCGCGGGCGAGGCCCTCCCGGCTGCATTCGATGCGCAGCGTCGTCGACGCGGCGCCGGCCGTCTCCGGTATCGGGTGCGGCTCCTCGCACGGCGCCGCCGCGGGCAGGCCGTACGGGAGTGCCGCGGCCGTGCCGGGGTCACCTGTCCGTACCGCAGCCCCGGACGTCGGCCGGAGCGCCGGATGCGCAGGTGAGGGCACGGCATCTCCCCGATGAGACGTCAGGACGGGGCGCCACCACGAGGGTTGACGCCGCAGCTATTATCCACGCTGACAGCGCTCGCGTGCAATTGCACGAGAAATTGCGCGAGATGGTCGGGTGGGACGAGTACGGCCGACAGGACTCGGCCCGCCCCGGACGGACGGCCCCGTGCGCGGCGGGACACGTGAACAGCAAGGAGACTGCGGTGCCAGGAGTGCGGAACGGAGTGCGGGCCAGCCAGCTGGACGTCCGCTGGATCAAGAGCCGGTACAGCAACGCCGAGGGCAA
>NZ_JAPSKQ010000020.1:0-7115 GCF_031181555.1 Streptomyces sp.
CCCGACCCGTGGGGCATCTGAGGGCGTCCTGCGGATCGCACGGGCACCGGGCGGCGCGGCACCGCCGTCCCGGACGGCACCGGTCGCCCGACCGGCGGTTCCACCATCGGCACGACGCGGTCCGCCTGACGTCCGGGTCGGTCTCCTCCGCCCGGGCAGCGACAGTACCGGCGTGCCTTCGCAGTGCTGGAAGGTCCATCCCCGCTCCACCACGAGACCGAGGACCGCCTGCCGGCCGCTCACCAGGGCGTCGGGAACCCGGACATCCGGCAGCGATCCCATCACCTCCACCGTGTGAGGGGCACCGCACGCCCTCCATCCGGCCTGCAGGGAGCACCGTGCCGTGGACATCGAGTTCCCTCGCCCGTACGTGACAGCGCGATCCGGCTCGGGGCCGGTGTCCCCCATGCCCCGAAGGCCTTGGCCGGACCCGGACGGTTCCTCCCCGTACCTCACCGAGATCTGGGGCGCACTGGGCCTGGGTCACTCGCACGAGGACATGCGGCGGATCCGGAAGGAGATCACCGCCCGGGCCCCGCACCACTGCGGCGCGCACTGTGCGGCGCTCCAGTACCGGTGCGCGAAGCGGCGCGGCTCCGGGACCGGCGGTCGAGGGCGCGAGCCGGGGCTGAGAGCCGGACACGCTCGCCCGGGAGGTGCGCGGGGCGTCGGCCCGACATCCCACCGGGTTCGGGCCGGCGCCCCGCCTGCTCCGGTGGCAGGGCCAGCGCGGCACGCCGCCTGCGGACACTCCGCGTCGCGGGATCCGGGAAGGCCGACAGCCGGGGCACGAGGTCGCGCAGGACGGGACCGTCGCGGAACGGGGTCGGGCCGGACACCTCGAGGCGGCGTCCCTCCGTGGAGGAGCGGTCCCCGAAGACGACCGGCTCGCCCAACGCCCGTACGGGCCCGGCGACCGAGGCCCGGGCGGTCACTCGACCGAGGGCACGAGTGGGATTCCGGAAGCAGCCGCGCGTCGTCCAGAGGAAGGCCCCGTCGCCTTCCTGCAGGGTCCGCGCCGCCCTGACCCGCCCGGGCGGGAACGCCGTCCGCTGCTCGGTGACCACCCGGCTCAGGGCGGCCGGTCTCCGATGGTCAGCAAGTGCGCGGACGACATGCCGATCACCTTGCCGAGACCGGCCGTCCGCTCGTTGTCGCGGATGTCAGAGCCCCGTCCGCGCCAGCAGCGCGGGCAGGGCCTCCGGCTTCACCTTCTGCACCGACCGCACCTGCCCGAGGCCCAGTTCCTCCCGGCTCACCGGGTCGCGGTACAGCGCCTTCGTCGCCTCGGCCAGCAGGGTCACGGCAACCAGGTAAGGGATGTCGGGGTCCTCGGGATCCCGCCGGGGTTCGTCGTCGACCTCGGCCACCGCGGCGACCGCCGACTCCGGGTGGGTGAAGAAGAACCAGATGCGATCGCCCTGGATCATGCGGTTGCGGCGGCTGAGCCAGAGTTCGAGTTCCGGCTCCTCCTCCGCCAGTCGGCGCATCGTCTCCTTGTCGGACGGCTCCCCGTCCAGTGTGTCCCTGTGCGGATTGAGGATGTAGATCCAGTCCGCCACGGCTTCCCCCTCGGTCAGACACTCGGCCCGTACATCCGCCATCCGCACGACGTGCAGCGCCCCATGATGCCAGGTCCCCAGGGCCCATGCGTACGCATTTTCGGGAGTCAATGACTTCGGTAAGCGTGTCGGCAGCGTTCGAGGTCGGCTTGGGGGCCGGTGGGCGAGTGGAGCGGGTCGGCCGGTCCGTTCCCGCCCCGGTGAATGCGGCTCCGTGGCGGTGCTGTGCGGCGATGTCCAGGGCGGGCAGCAGTTCGCTCGGACGTCGCACCTGCTCGGGGCGCGACTCCGGGGGGCCGTCCGGGTCGTTGACCGTCAGGTCGCTCACGCGCACGGTGGTGGCCGCGTCGTCCGGTGTCCGTGGTCCTCGCAGCGGCCACAGGTGGACGGGGAGGGCGTGCGCGGCGGCCGTTCCCGGGGCCCGCGCGGTGACCTGGGTCAGGATGCCGCGGCGGACCGACTCGGCCCGAACGCGGCGGTCGGCCTTGCGGCAGGCCACCGAGGCGGGCACCACCATGACGACCCGGCCGCCGGGCGCGGTGTGCGCGTAGGCGTGCCGCAGCCAGGTGAGCTCGCCCTCGGCGCGGGACCGTGGTCCTCGCGTCCGACGGAACGTACCGCGGCAGTACTCTCCACCGGCCCGGTGCGGCGGACGCGATCGGCGGAGAGGGCCCCGGCAGCCTGCGCATCGCGCGGGTAAGCCGGTCAGACACCCGCTCCCGCCTGCCGCGCGGTGCGCTCGGCCTTCCCCAGCCAGTCGGTGTACCAGCGGGCGAAGGTGACCGGCTTGCCCTCGGGGTCGAGGAGGGGTTCGAGGTCGGCGTCGTCCGCCCGGGGGTCGGACCAGATCGTGCCGCGGTGGGGGCCGCTGACGACCAGCCATTCCCGCAGGGCACAGCCCAGGTGGCAGATCACGACGGCGCCGGCGGTGCGGGCGGGGGCGAACATGACGGCTTCCCACCGCTCGTCCCACGCCTCGATGGCGTCGTCGAAGTCCTCGATCTCCTCGAAGTCCTCTTCCTCGGGACGCTCGGCCAGGAGCGCGTCGAGGAGTCCGGGGTCCGGGCCCTTCTCGGGGAACGGCTCGGCCAGCGCGGAGAGGTCCGCCATGTCGGCGCCGTCGCCCTCCCAGCGCCAGCGGCCCTGCACGCGCCGCACCGGGAAGACACCGTAGGCGGGTCCCGCGCCGCCCGCGCCGACCTGTGTGAGGAACGCCCGGTACTCCTCGGGCAGCCTCACGCCCAGGTGGGCTTCCAGCTCCGCGAGGTCGCCCTCGGCAAGGGGGTCCGCCAAGGCCCAGCGGTGCCCCAGAGCCCCGAACACCTCGCTGCTCGCCGGCAGCGCGCCCAGCGCCGCGACCCGCTCCCGCACCCCGGCCCACATCTGATCGACCATGCGCAGACCCTGTGCGCCCCCACTGACGTCGACAGGGGCGGGACGGGTCTCGCGCGCCGGTGACCGTCACCGGCCGCCGCCGGGTGCGGACTCAGTCGTCGACCCGCAGGGCGCCGAGCAGCATCGGCAGGGAGGCGTGCAGTTCGCGTTCCCAGTACGCCCAGCCGTGGGTTCCCGGACCGTAGAAGTGGGTGGTCACGTGCTTCGCGCCCACGCGCTTCAACTCGGCGGCGAGGGCGTGGTTCTGCCGGTTGAAATCGGCCTCGAGAGCGCTGGTGAGGCCCGGTGGGTCCAGGGGGCCGGTGGTGCCGTCGCCGCAGGACAGGTACACGGGGACGGACTTGAGCCGCTCGGCCAGGTGGAACGGGTCGTGGGCCTCCCAGATGCGGCGCTGCGCGACCGGGTCGCCCCAGACCCGCAGCGGATCGTCGCCCTGGCCGGCGAAGAAGCCCATGATGCGGTCGGCCGACTCGTCGTTCAGGAGCGGATGGGCGGAGCCGGAGTACGCGGCGGCCGCCCTGAACATGCCGGGGTGCCGGGCGGCGTACAGCAGGGCTCCCTGGCCTCCCATCGACAGGCCGGCCACGGCCCGGTTGCCGCCCGCGCCCCAGTCGCGCTCCAGGAGGTGCCGCAACTCCACGGTGTGGAAGGTCTCCCACGCGGGGTCGCCGCCCCGGCCGTGGTTCCACCAGTCGCTGTACCAGCCGTTCCAGCCGGCCTCCGGCATGACGACGAGCACGTCGCGCAGGCTGTCGATCTCCGCGACGTCGGTCCTGGCGGTCCATGAGGTGTAGTCCCCGCAGCAGCCGTGCAGGAGCCAGAGGGTCGGCCAGTGCCGGCGTCGGTCGTCGGGGTTCCAGCCGTCGGGGGTGAGGAGGCGGACCTCGACCGTCCGGCCGCCCAGGGCCGCTGATCGCACCGACAGGTCGACCTGCCGGTCCGCGACCCGGGTGACCGCGACGACCTCGGCGCCGCGCGGCTTCGGGGAACGGGCGGCGCCGGCCGCCTCCCCCGCGGCGGTGGCCTCCAAAGGCGCCACGGGCGGGACGGCGAGCGCCGGTGCGGTCGGCGCGAGAGCGAGAGGCACTACGGCGAGGACGAGCAGGACACGGGATCGGAGGAGGGACAGGACGGCGGTCACGGTCGCGGACACGGCGGCTCCCTGCGGTGCGGTTCGGCGCTGCACGAGCGGTTCGACCGGGCTGGGTCAGTTCCTGCGGGGCAGGATCAACAAGGCGTCGCCGACGGGACGTTCACCGGCGGCGTCGGACGGGTCGTTGACGACGTCGCCGTCGACGACCATGGTGGTCGAGCCGCCGCCGTCGAGGTTGACCGCGTCCCGGAGTCCCAGTGCCCTGGCGACCTCGGCGCTCTCGGCGATGCTGAGCCCGAGCGCGTCGGTGCTGCGTCCGTCGGCGGTGACGAACACGGTGCGGCCGGCGGCGTCCACCCCGGCCAGCGTGCGCGGGTTGCGCTTGTGCACCCAGCCGTAATAGAAGCTCGGGTCGCCCGGGCGCACCATGCCGTCGGTGGCGGGAGTGATGTGGAGCCGCCCGTCGCGGACCAGTTCGGGGCCGGCGTTCAGGATGTCGGTCCCGGCCGAGGGGGAGACCCGGCGTCCGTGTCGGTCCAGCAGGGTCGTCCTGACGCGTAGGTGGTCGCCGACGTGCGCGAGGCCGGTCAGTTCGGCGACGCGCCGGCCGGTCGCCTGGATCGAGCTGCCGCCGGGCGGAAGCGGTCCGCCGCGTGGTGAGCGCAGCTCGACGACCCGGTCGTCGGCGTCCAGTACGGCTTCGAGTCCCTCGCCCCGCGGTGTGCGTGGGCCGTAGTCGGGGGTGAAGGCGACGAGTTCGTCGGCGTTGGTGCAGGTCACGTCGTGCAGCGGCGAGGAGGTCGGGAGGTCGCCCGGGTTGCCGCCGCAGTTCCTGATCAGACCCGGTACCCGGTTGACGCCGCTCAGGCTCAGCGAGGCGTCCCGATCAATGACCCTTCCCTGCCAGGTGAACCGGGCGACCTCCGTCCGCCGACCGTGGTCGTGGACCACCAGGCCGGGGCGCCCGTTCACCGGTTCACTCAGCAGGCGTCCGTCGTACACGCCCACGCCGGCCGGGTCTCCCGGGGCGCCCGCTGCGGGGTCGAGGACGAAGAAGCCGGCGTTGACCGCCGCGGTCGCGCCCGCGGCGTCCGACAGTTCGCCGGTGGTCTCGCGGTTCTCCAGGTCCGGGCCGTACGACGCCTGGAGGCTCCCGCGGAACCGGCGCGGGTCGACGGTGAGCACGTCGACGCGCCAGGGGCCCCGGTCTGTGGCGTCGCCGTCCCAGCCGGTGTACACGGCGGATCCCGTGTATCCGGCTGCCCTCAGCCGTGTTCGCTCGGATGTCGCGGCGGACTGCGAGCCGAACGATCCGACGCGGACCCGCCATCCGAGTGTGCCTCCGGTGTAGTCGGCCACCTTCGCCGTCGTCACCTCCTCGACCCGGGCCCGGAAGCCGTCCTGTTCGAGGTCGGCGGCCAGTTCGTCCGCGCTCGCCCTGTCCTTCAGGGCGGTCGGCGGCGCGTCGGGATCGGGCGAGGTGTCACCGCCGGGGATGGACACCTCGACCGTCCATCGGAGGGCCGGGGCCTCGCCGCCGCGCACGATGCGGGTGAGGGTGACGCCCGGCTGCAGGGTCGTCGTGGTACGGGTCTCGGTCAGGTCGGAGGGGCCCAGGGGCAGTGCGGGCCGACCTGACTGCGGGCCGGGGGACGACGCCTGCGCCGGCAGCACGCCCACCGTGACGAGGACGCCGAGGACGGCACCCGCACCGCACAGTCTCTTCTTCATCTGCACCACCTGGACGGACGGGTGTGGGGGCACGTGGACGGACGGGCGTGAGGGCACGGCCGTGGTGCGTCGGTGCGCGTTCCGGTGGGCGCGTCGCGGGTGGGTCGAGGACCGGGTACCGCCATGTGTCCTCCCCTCCCCCTCGCCTCGTGCCGGCACGGCTGCGGACAGCCGACCGACGCACCACGCACCACTATCGATCGATTCCGGCTCACGTCAAGGTCCGGGCGGGGGTCACCGCGGCACCGGACGGACGGGACCAGGGAACTGCCCCGGCCGGCTCGGCGGGCCGGTTCGGTGAACACCGGGGTTCCTGATGGCGGATCAGGTATAGGGGAACTCCTTGGACGCCACCTCGATGACCTTGTCCTCCTTCAGGAAGGCGCAGCGCACGGTCCCGGACTGGACGATCAGCATGTCGGGCACGTGCGACTCGTAGAAGCGGAGGTATCCGATGGGGCCCGTGCTCGTCGTCCTCGCGCCGAGCCACTGCACGAGCCTGCGCAGATCGTGGAACCCGTCGGGATGCGCCTCCTGCCGCACGGTCAGCGCCCATCCTCCGTGGACCGCGCGCAACTCCGCCACCTGAAGGCCTCCGATGCGCCGTGCCGGCCCTCGGCCGTCCCACAGGGGACATTCGTACCCCTCGTCCTGCCGGCCGCCCTCCTCCGCCGCATGCCAGCGCAGCAGGTCGAGTTCGCGGGGCGAGAGGGAGTCCGGCAGGTCGAGCGCGAGCTGGAGTTCATAGGTGTCGGCCATGATCGAAGATTACGCGGACCGCCGGGGCCGGGCACCACGCCCATGGTGTGCCTGACGTCACCGAAGCGCGTGTCGCTGGTGGTGGTCACGATCCGGGCGG
The DNA here is from genome assembly GCF_031181555.1 of Streptomyces sp. GTDB lineage: Bacteria > Actinomycetota > Actinomycetes > Streptomycetales > Streptomycetaceae > Streptomyces > Streptomyces fimbriatus. Next base: position 6,641 of record NZ_JAPSKQ010000020.1, read on the forward strand.
GAGCGGTGAAGCGGTCCTGGAGTTCGCTCGTCACTGGGCCGCGGGGACGGCCGCCCGGCACACGGCCGACCGCAAGACGATCGGGCACCCGGAGGTCGGCGACATCGTGCTCGACTGCGACGTCCTGCTCGTCCCCGGCGCGGACCTGCGCGTGGTCACGTACACGGCGGCGGCCGGAGGCGGAGAGGCTGGACCTCCTCCGCGTCACGGGTGGCCGTACCGCGACGGCGCTCTCCTGACCGCGCTCCCCCGGCCGCGTTCCCCCGACCCCGGCCGCCGGGCGGCACCGCGGCGGCGGGCGGCCCGCGTTGTCAGTGGTCGCCCATAAATTCGATCACGTTCCGCCGAGGTGGCGTGAACGTCCCCTTTCGCATGCATGGGAGATGGTGCGTTGTCGGTCCGGGAGAAGTCGAGCACGGCACGGGTGGTGCCGTCCGCGCGGCCGCGGAAGCTCGCCAAGGTGCCGTTCGTGGAG
>NZ_JAPSKQ010000020.1:7215-14807 GCF_031181555.1 Streptomyces sp.
GGTGGCGTGAACGTCCCCTTTCGCATGCATGGGAGATGGTGCGTTGTCGGTCCGGGAGAAGTCGAGCACGGCACGGGTGGTGCCGTCCGCGCGGCCGCGGAAGCTCGCCAAGGTGCCGTTCGTGGAGCTGGCCGACGGGCGCCTGCAGGGCGTGGTGTCCAGTGGGTCGGACATCGGGCGCGTGTACGTGTCGTCGGTGGAGGCGGGGACGTACGCGTTCGCGTGCAGCACCAACAACAACCGTCCCTGCGGTGGGGCGCGCGGGATGTTCTGCAACCACATACGTGCCCTCGTCGGTGAGGCCGTGCTGCAGTACGGCGCCGAGCGCGTGGCCCGGTACCTGAAGGTCGAGGTCGCCGCCGGGGAGCCGGACGCGCACTCCATCACCGTGGCCATGACCGCCACGCGTCCCGCGCAGGGTGACAGCTCGGCCGCGGCGCAGGTGTTCAGCCGGTTCCTGCGGCACCTGGCCTATCTCGAACTGGCCCCGACCACCGCTCCGCTGCCCGAGATGCAGTGGTTCCCGGCGACGAGGGCGGTGGCCTGATGCGTGCCGATCTGCTGACCGACGACATCGCCGGGCTCGACGAGGCCCTCGCGGCCGTCGACGGCTTCGACGAGGCCCTCGTCGGTGGTCTGCTCCGTCCGCAGCCCGGCCAGGCCGGCGCCTTGGCCGGGCTCGCCGACGCCGTCGCCGGGTCGCCGCTGGCCTCGCGGGTCGCCGAGGCGGCCGAGAAGGCGGCCGCGGGGGCCGCCGGTGAGGACCACTTCGTCGCGCTCGCCGCCGCCCGCACCGCCCTGCTCGGCTCTGTGCACGACGCGTTGACCGCCCGGATCGAGGAGGCCGTCGACCGGCCCCGGGCCGAGGAGAGCGGCACCGCACCGGCCGGCGGCGAGGAGCACGCGGCGAATCTGCACGCCGCCGCCCGCAGTTGGCTGTGCGATCTCGCGCGGGCCGGCTGGCGGGGCATCGACCACGAACTCGTCGGCGGGGCCGCGCCCGTCGTGTCCGCGATGCTGCCCGACCCGGCGCTGCGCCGCCCGGCCACGCTGCTCGACGGCTTCGCCGCCGAACTCGCCGCCTCCTGCCCCGGGGCGACCCTGGAGCGTGTTCCCGTGCGCCGGTGGGCCGACCTGTGGTCGCGCGCCCTGCTGCTGACGCTTCCCGGTGCGGCCCCCGCCCCTGCCGTCGCCGAGGTGAGCGGTCGTCTGCTGCCGCTCGGTGTCGACGTCCAGGAGCACGCCACCGCCGTACAGGCCCAGGTGCACGCGGTGTTCGAGCCCGCGGACGGCGGTACGCCCCGGCTCGTGCGGGCCTCGGTGTCCGCGCCGAAGCCCGACACGGTCGTCGGGGCGGGGCTGTGGCAGCTGCTCCGGCCGCGCATGTCCCTGCTGGCCGCCGTGAGCGAGGGCCGCGCCGTGGAGCTCGACGCCATGCCCCTCACCGCCGAGGGCGACCTGGTGTGGGACGACGCCCGTGCCCGTACCGGCGGGCCCGCCGAGGTGTTCACCACGGCCCGGGTGGCGCTGCCGGCCGCTGCCGCCTTCGCGACCTCGCCCCTGGACCGGCATCCGGCCCGGATCGCGGTGCCCGTCCTGCTCGAGGGGTACGCCGTGGAAACCGCGGAAGAGGACGGCGGCACGGTCGCCTTCCAGGTCGCCGGGCAGCGTCTCGCCGTCGACACCGACCGGGTGCCGGCCGCCGGCCCGCTCACCCCGGAGGCCGTCGCCTCGTCGGGGGCGTGCCTGGGGCTGCTGCGGTGGGACGCCGGGGAGTTCCTGCTCCAGCCGCTCGCCGTGGAGCGGACGGTGCGGAAGAAGGCCGTCGCCGTCCACGCCGGGGCCTGGGCCGGGGGCACGACCGACAAGGCCGGGGTGCGGGCCGAGAAGGCGGCCATCGACGCCGTCAAGGTGCTGCGCGAGCGTGCCGGAAAGCTGCTGCGGAAATGACCGAGCCCACCCCCGGACAGGACGTCGCGCCCGACCCGTACGACAACCGGCGGCAGGTCCTCTACTGGCGCCTGCTGGCCCGCCTCTTCGACCCCGAGGAGCAGGCCACCCTGGAATCGGCGAGTCTCGCCGTGGTCGAGGACATCGGCCTGCCGCCGGCGCTGCTGGACCCGGGGGCGTCCGTCGACTCCGTCGTGCAGCGGCACCCGGAGCTGGCCGCCGAGTTCGACGGGCTGATGACCCCCGAGCCGGACGAGGACGGTACACGCGACCGGGCCGCCGAGGTGCGGCGCGCGGCGCTCGCGTCGAAGGTGCTGCTGAACGTCTTCGCCTCCCTCCCCGGCACCGTCACCGCCGAACAGCTGGCCCGCTGGCAGTCCGACGCGGGCTGGCTGGAGCGGGCGCTGGGCTGCCGGCCCGGCGAACTGCGCGGCGGACGCGGTGGCGCCCACCGCACGGGGGCCGGCGGAGGCGTCAGCCCGACCGGTACCGGTGTCGGCGGACCCGCGCCCGACCTCGGCCGGCTCATCCCCGGGATCGGACCGGAACTCGGCTCCATCGAGGCCGGTCTTGTCAAGCGCATGCACCTGCGCGAGGTACTGGCCGATCCGCGGCTGGCCTCCCGGCTGACGCCGAGCATGTCCCTGATCGAGCAGCTGCTGCGCGACAAGAACAACCTCTCCGGCGTGGCCCTGGCCAACGCCAAGGCGCTGATCCGCCGTTACGTCGACGAGGTCACCGAAGTGCTGCGCACCCAGGTGGAGAAGGCCACGGTCGGCGAACTCGACCGGTCCGTCCCGCCCAAGCGCGTCTTCCGCAACCTCGACATCGACCGCACCATTTGGAAGAACCTCACCAACTGGAGCCCGGAGGAGGAACGGCTCTACGTCGACCGCCTCTACTACCGGCACACCAGCCGCAAGACGACGCCCCAGCGGCTGATCGTGGTCGTGGACCAGTCGGGTTCCATGGTCGACTCGATGGTCAACTGCACCATCCTGGCGTCGATCTTCGCCGGTCTGCCGAAGGTGGACGTCCATCTGATCGCCTACGACACACAGGCGCTGGACCTCACGCCCTGGGCGCACGACCCGTTCGAGACGCTGCTGCGCACCAAGCTCGGCGGCGGCACCGACGGCACCGTCGCCATGGCGCTCGCCCAGCCGAAGATCGCCGAGCCGCGCAACACCGTCGTGGTGTGGATCTCCGACTTCTACGAATGGCGGACCCACGAGCTGTTCGAGAGCATGGCCGCCATCCACCGCTCGGGGGCGAAGTTCATCCCGGTGGGTTCGGTGACCAGCTCCGGCCGCGGCAGCGTCAACCCGTGGTTCCGGGAGAAGTTCAAGGACCTCGGTACGCCGGTGATCTCCGGCCACATCAAGAAGCTCGTGCACGAACTCAAGACGTTTCTCACCTGATCACCGGACACACCTCTCCCCGCACGTCCCCTCTCGACGCGCGTCCCCTTGTGATCACCGTACGGAAAGGCTTTCCCCTCATGTCCGACCTGCTGCGTGCCCCCGCCGAGATCAAGTACGCCGAGGAGCTCGACTGGCTGGAGTCGATCGACGACAACCCCAAGCCGTTCTCGTGGCGCCTGTCCCCGAAGATGGTCCGCCTGTTCATCTGCGGCTCCGAGCGCTCCGACGGCCTGGACCGGGAGATCTCGCAGAAGTGGTTCGGCGACCGCAGCTTCGTGGAGCGCTCGATCGTCACGCTCGCCTCCGACCGCGGTCTGCTGCTCATCGGTGACCCCGGCACGGGCAAGAGCTGGCTGGCCGAGCTGCTGTCCGCCGCGATCTGCCGCAACTCCACGCTGGTGGTGCAGGGCACGGCCGGCACCACCGAGGACCACATCAAGTACTCCTGGAACGTGTCCATGGTCATCGCCAAGGGCCAGTCGCGGGAGTCGATGATCCCCTCGCCGATCATGACCGCGATGGAGACCGGCGCCATCGGCCGTTTCGAGGAGCTGACCCGCTCCACGAGCGACGTCCAGGACGCCCTGATCTCCATCCTCTCCGAGAAGTACATCTCCGTTCCCGAACTGGAGAGCGGCGGCGACAGCGACAACATCGTCTTCGCCAAGCCCGGCTTCTCGATCATCGCCACGGCCAACAGCCGTGACCGGGGGGTCAACGACCTGTCCTCCGCGCTCAAGCGCCGCTTCAACTTCGTCCGCATCCCGGTGGTGACGAACAAGAAGAGCGAGGCGGAGATCGTCCGCTTCCGCACCGAGGAACTGCTGCGCCGGCACTCCATCGACCTGGACGTGCCGCCGACCCTGCTCGACGTGCTGCTGCAGAGCTTCGCCGACCTGCGCGCGTCCGCCGCGGCGGCCGGCAGCGACGACGAGAAGCTGGAGTCCGCGCTGTCGACGGCCGAGCAGATCGGCGTGCTGGAGGACGCCGTCCTGCACAGCAACTTCTTCGGCGAGCGCACCCTCACCGCCCGTACTCTCGCCTCCTCGCTCGTCGGCTCCCTCACCCGCCGCGAGCCCGAGGACCTGGCCATCCTCAACAAGTACCTGCACGGCGTCGTCGAGCCGCGCAGCAAGGAGGAGGGCGGCTCCTGGCCCGAGTTCCTCGAGGGCGGCCGCGACGCGATCGCCACCCTGTCATGAGCGGCATGACCGACATGACCGGGACGAACACGACGAGCGGATCCGCGGCGAGCACGTTCACCGCGCTGCGCGGGCAACTGCAGGAGGCGGCGGCCGCGTTCGCGGGCGGGCCCGACGCCCTGGAGAGCATCCTCCTCGGCATGGTCGACGACGTCGACCGCGCGGTGCGCGAGCCGCTGGAGATCTTCCCCGTCTGCCACCACTCCCCCGCCTCGGCGCTCGCCATGGCCCGCCGGCTGCGCGAGAAGCAGCCCGAGGTCGTCTATCTGGAGCTGTGCGAGGACATGGCGCCGCTCCTGACCGAGCTGCGCAACTGCCGGCTGCCGGTGGCGGTGCAGGCGTTCGCCGGGGACGTCGAGGGCTTCCCCGCCGAGTGGGCACCGCTGTCGGTCGTCGCGCCGATCACCGAGGCGTCCGCCGAGTACCAGGCCATCGCGTACGCGCTCGACACCCCGGGCGTCGAACTGGTCCTGGTCGACCGGTCGTCGGACCACGTCTTCCAGTGGGACAGCCGGGGCGGGCGGACGCCGGAGCCCGCGGCGGAGGACGGCGGGAGCGGCCCCGGCACGTCTCCGTCCGAAGCGCCCGAGGCGGAGGCCGCGCTGCACGGTGAGGCCGTCGGCGTCGAGATCGGCGACCTGCGGCCGCGCTTCGCCGAGCTGGAGGAGCATCTGCTGCGCCACGGCAAGGTGCGGCACTGGTCGGAGTGGTGGCACCAGTACGTCGAGGTGCCGCTCGGCGACAGCGACCACGACACCTACCGCCAGGTCATGTTCCTCATCGGCAGCCTGTTCCGGCGGCTCGCCCCCGGCGACGGCACCCGGGTCCGGGTGGACGAGGACCGTGAGCGGTACATGTGGACCCGGATGCGCGAGCACCTGGCGGCGACCGGCACCGATCCGGAGGACTGCCTGTACGTCTGCGGCGCGTTCCACGCGGCCAGCCGCGTGGAGGAGTTCGGCGTGCACGGCAGCACCGGCACGTTCACGATCTCCCCGCGCACCGCCACCACCTGGCAGTACGGGCTGATCCCGTCCAGCCACGCGGCGATCGAGGCGCAGTTCGGTCTCGCCTCGGGCTCGGTGTCGATCGCCTCGACGGAGTGGGCGAAGGCGCTCAGGCGCACGCGTGTGCAGCCGTACCGGCTGGCGGGACAGGCGGGGGCGAAGAAGTCCACGGCGAAGAAGCCCCGGGGCAGGCAGGTGGCGGTCCCCGCGCAGGAGCCGCCGGCCGCGGACCGGCTCTCCGGCTTCCTGCGCCGGCCACCCGTCCTCGACGGTCTGGACGAGGCCGAACTGCTCGGCTGGTCGGTGGACATCGTGCGCGCGGCCCGGCGCAACGGCTATCTGGCCTCCACCGCCGACGCCATCGCGGTCTTCGAGACGTCGATCCTGCTCGCCGGGATGCGGGACCGGGCCAAGCCGACGCCGTACGACTTCCAGGACGCGGCGGTCACCTGCATCGAGAAGGACCGCGTGCCCGGGCGGCGGGACGTGCGCCGCCTCGTCGAGATCATGATGGGCGGCGACCGGATCGGCCAGGTGGGCTACGAGGCGCTGCCGCCGCTCGCACGCGACGTGTACGACCGGCTCGCACCGCTGGAGCTGAAGCTCCAGCAGCGCGGCGTGCAGCGTGCCCTGCTGGACATGGCCTCCCGGCCGGAGCTGCGGGCGTGCTCCGACGTCCTGTGGATGCTGCGGCGCCTGCTGCCGCACGGCGCGGCACGGCCGGTCATGGGCGAGCGGCGGCTCGGTGAGCGGTCGATCCAGGAGTCGTGGGACCTGGCGCTCGGCACCCACCAGCGGGCCCTGATCGAGCTGGGCTACGAGGGCGTCAGCCTCGAACAGGTCCTGGAGCAGCGGCTGCGGCGCGAGGCGTACGGGCCGCGGGCGACGACGGCGACCGTGCTGGCGGCGGTCGAGGACGCGACCCTGTACCTGGGCAGCCGCCGCCTCGCCGACGAGCTCGGCACGCATGCGCTGAAGGTGCTCGCCGCCGAGCGCAGCGTCGACGGCGCGCCGGAGGTGCTGCGCCGGGTGCGCGGTCTGCTGGCGTACTACCGCACCAGCGAGCCGGTGCTGCCGCCGTGGATCGAGTCCTTCGCCAAGACCGGTTACGCCCACTACTGCACCCTGCTGCCGACGGCGTTCCGGGACGAGGACGCGACGGTGGGGCAGGTCGCCGCGATGCTCGGCTTCCTGTTCAGCATGGAGAGCCTCGCGCTGTCGCTGGGCTGCGACCGGACCCAGTTGGAGCTCGCGGTCGCCCAGTCGCACCCCGACGACCCGTCGAAGACGGCGCTGCTGTGGGCGGCGCAGGTGCAGCTCGGCACCCTGTCCCGGGCCGAGCTGCGGGCCCGGTGCGACGAGTTGCTGGACAACCCGCTGGTGGTGCCCGCCTATCCGCGCTACCTCAGTGGCTTCGTGCACGCGCTGGAGCCCGTGCCCGGGCTGGCGGACGTGGTGGTGGAGGCGGTGTCGAACGCGTTCGGCCGGCTGCCGGACGCGGTGCTGCTGCCGTGGCTCCCGCTCCTGATCACCACCCTGCGCTCCGGCGCGGCGGACCTGGCCCCGCTGCTGATCCGCGAGGCGGGGCGGATCTTCCCGGGCCGGCTGGCGGCGCTGGACGCGTGGGTACCGCCGTGGCGGGCACCGCGGGCGGACCCGTTCGCCGGCCGGCGGGCGGAGTCCGGGAGCCGGGGCCCCCGGGGCGCCGCGCTGCTTCCGGCCCATCCGGCGACGTGCGACGCGGTGGCGGGACTGCTGGGCTGTACGGAGGGGTGGACGCGGTCCGACGCCGCCCCGGCCCCGTCGGGCGTGGGGCTGCTGGCCGCGCACCCGGCGACGTGCGACGCGGTGGCCGACCTGCTGGGCTGCGACGGCGCGTGGGTGGCGGCCGGCCCCTCCTCGGGCGCCGCGCTGACGGCCCGGCACCCGGAGACGGCGAAGGCCCTGGAGTCGCTGCTCACGAGCAGGTGACGGCGGCGGCCGGGTCCCGGGACCACCTGGCCCCGGCC
>NZ_JAPSKQ010000020.1:14907-50024 GCF_031181555.1 Streptomyces sp.
CCGCTCACAAGCCGTACGACCGCGCGCGGGTTCAAGCGCCCACGTGGACGTACGAGGCCCACCGGCCGGGCGCGTGGGGCATCTGCGCGCGCAGAGCGCGGACCGAGTGGTGGAGGGCCTCCGCGGCCCGCGCCGGGCCCGGGCCGGCGGCGCGGGCCACGCGGGTGTAGAAGTCCTCGGCCGCCCGGGCCGCGACGGCGTCCTCGACGCTCCACAGGGCGGCAACCACCTGCCGGTAGCCGGTGAACTGCAGGGCGTGGGCGAGTGTGATCGCCTCGTCGGGGACGTCGGCTCCCCCCATGGCCGTCTCGCAGGCGGACAGGTAGGCGAGCTCCCCCAGCCCCTCAGGGTGAGCGGTGGCGAACTCGGCCACCGTCAGGAGACCGTCGTGCAGATGGAATCCGGCGCGGGACGGGGCCGCGAGGTCCTGACCGGCGTGGCAGGCGATGTGCGCCCAGGTGTGCTCGGCGAGTGCGGCGCGGACCGCGTCACGGGTGGCATCCGGTCCGTCGAGCAGTCGGTGGGGCCCGCCGGGGAAGAGCCGTGTCACGGCTTCGGCCTCGCGGCGTACGCTGCGCAGGACGGGCAGTCCGGGCGCTTCGGCGACGGTGACGGCGAGCAGTCCGGTTCCCCGCGTGCCGTGACTGCCGCGTCGGGCGCCGGACCGGGCCGGCGCGCGCACCAGGCTGCGCAGCGTCGGGGTGTACGAGCTGACGACACGGTCCAGGACACTGTCGCCGGGTCGTGGCCGGTCCGAACCCGGATCCGCGGGACGGCCCGCCGCGTGGAGGGGCAGCAGGGCCAGCAGTCCTGTGGGACACCACCACAGCCGTGTCCAGGAGTCGTGCGACGGTACGGGGGTGGTGAGGTCCAACGCCTCCAGTACGGGAGCGGCGACCACCTCCCACAGCCACTCCAGCACGTCCAGGAGCGTCTGCTCACGGACCATGCGTGCGGCCATGCCGGCAGCACCCGTGGCGCGGTCGGCCTCGTGGAGCGCGGTGAGGAGTCCGACCACGCGCGTGTGGACGTCGCGGGCGGTCAGGCCGGGCAGCGGCACCACGCGCACGGCGTCGCCCGTCACGATCAGAGCGTCGCAGCGCACGGTGCTGACGTTGACGAGGACCACCGGGCCGGGCAGCGTGGCTCGCAGCTCGGCCAGACGAGGCGGACGCAGGAAGTTCTCGAAACCGGGCAGGCCGCGTACCTCTTCGACCAGTGCGTCCCACTCGCGGGCCGGTGCCATGCGGCGGCCCGTGGCTTCGTGGTGTTCCCACCAGACGGGGTGCGACGGGTCGGCCGGCGGAGCCGCTCCCTGCGTGTCCAGCGCGGAGCGGACCCGGTCCAGGCGGGCCGCCAGCGCGGGTGCCGCGGCGCGCAGGGCGTCGAGTTCGGTGTTCTGCTCGAGCAGCTGCGCCCAGAGGACGGACCGTCCGCGCTCGAGGAGTTCGACGGCCTCTTCCGGTCGGCCCGCGGCCAGCGCGGTCGCGGCGGCGTCCTGGGCCAGACCGGCGCAGTCGGCGAGCAGCCGTTCGCGTTGCGCGCGGTGCAGACCACGCCAGGCGAGCAGTGGGAGCAGATCGACGGCCGTGGCCATGCCTTCCGCGGCCTGGGCCCAGTCCTGGCCGAGCTGGATCGCAAGCCCGCCCCACGAGGTGGCCGCCGCGATCCGGTCGGCGGCCGCGACGCCCGGCAGCCGCGCCGCCTGCCGCCAGAGTCCGATGGCCTCCGTCGCGCTGTTCCGGTCGCCGGTGCGTCGGTGTCGTACGCTCAACAGCTCGGCCAGTGCGGACAGATGTCGGCCGTGCACAGGGCTGCCGACCGGGCTGAGGCGCACCGCCTCCCTCAGACGGGCTTCTCCTTCCTGCCCGTCGCCGTCCAGGCCCGTCTGCCGGTAGCGCCACCCCAGCGCCGTACCCAGGTTGGCCGAGCACAGGGTCCGGTCGGCGACGCTCTCCGCCTCGGCGAGGGCCGCACGGTGGGCCGCGATGGCGTCGTTCAGATCGGTCAGGTCCACCGCTCCGTGAGGGAGGGGTTCCCCGCTGCTCCGGTCCGGCCCGCTGCCGTCGTCGTGCTCGAGCCGCCAGACCCAGCGGGTGAGAAGGGTGTTGCCCAGGTTGTGCAGACATGTCGTGCGCAGCGGGTGGCCTTGCGGGGTGGCGCGCACCGCCTGCCGGCCGGCACGGACGGCCGCGTCGATGTCGGCGGGATCCGTGCGCTGCGTGAACCGCTCCTGGTGGGCGATGCTCAGGGAATTCAGGTACATGCCCTGGTTCGGATCGGCCGGTGTGGTGGCCGCCACGGTCTCCTCTGCGGCGGCCACCGCCGTGTCGAGGTCGGTGGGGTCGGCGGTGAGCCGGTTGCGCAGCAGCACCAGGGAGCTCAACTGCGCGTGGCACGGTGCGTAGCCGACCTCCCCGGGTGCCATGCCGCGCAGGGCCTGTTCGACTGTGCCGATCGCCTCGTCGAGGTCCGCGGCGTCACCGTCACGCTCGAATCGCAGGCGCAAGGCCCGGGCGTGGTTGTTGAGCAGCGCCCAACGCGCGGGGTGCCGGGTGGGACAGCGTCGGAGCGCCTTGTGACCCGCGTCCACGGCCTCGTACAGGTCCTCCGCATCGCCTGTCAGCTGGAAGCGGAGTTGCAGCGTGACGGACAACTGACCCAGACAGCCCTGGTGATCCGCGCCGCGTGGGGGCGAGACCCGCAGGGCCCATCGGGCGGTGGCGACGGACTCGTCGAGGTCACGGATGCCGCCGGTGTGTTCGTACCGGCGACGCAGCGCGAGGGCCAGGTTGATCAGTACGGGCACGGCACCGGGAGCGCCGTCCATCGGCGGTTCCGGCCCGTCGACGCCGTCCGGATCCGCGGTGACGGGTAAGGGCAGGCCCGCTGCGGTGAGAGCCGCTCGACCCGCCTCGATGGAATCGTCGAGAACGCGCGGATCACCCTGGTGGTCGTACCGCACGATCAGCGTGCCGGCCAGGGTGCTCAGGCAGGTTGCGCGCAGGAACCCGTCCGCGGCGACCTTCGCTCCGTTGCGCGCGTGGGTGACGGCCTCGTCGAGGTCGGCCCGGTTCCCCTGACGTTCGTACCGGTTGCGCAGTGCGAGGGCCAGGTTGTTGCAGGCCCCCGCGTAGGGCCCGTGCGCCGGGCCTGTCGCTCCGACGGCCTTCCGGCCGGTGTGGATCGCTTCGTCGAGGTCGCCCGGCGCTCCGACGAGCAGGTACCGATCGAGGAGAAGGGCGCACAGGGCGACCAGGGCCTCTGCACGTTCCGGCCGGGCCGTTCCTGGGTGTCCCGCGACGGCCCGGGCCGCTTCGATCTGGCCGTCCAGCATGGCGACGTGTCTCACCCTCCTGCCCCGTCGGGCGGCGGCTCTCCTCGGCGCGGACGGCGGCAGCACTGCTCCGGCGCCGGTTCGGGATGCTCGTACCGTGCCCTCATCGGCCCGCCCTGCCGCCAGAACGCCGACAGTGTTCTGTTGAACCGGCCTTCCTGATCCGGGTCTTCGGGCAGGGGAAGGTGCAGCGCCGGGTAGAGGTCGAAACGGTGCAGGTCGAAGCAGACGCGGACGGCCTGCCCGTAGGCCAGCGCGGCGTGCACGGCGGCGTGGTACGCCAGCCGCGACAGCAGCAGCGGTGCAAGCGCGAGCAGCAACCACCAGCCGGTACGGGCCAGCAGGGCGGCGCCGACCGCGGAGCACAGGGCCGAGACGACGCTGACGCGGCAGGCGGCGTCGAGTGCGTTGCGCCGGTCCTCCACGGTCGTCTTGGCCGCTTCGCCGAGGACCGTGTACAGGCGTGGCCATGCGACTGGCCCGTCCCACCCGTAGGGAGCGCCGCACCGGTCCTCGGCGGCGGCGAGCACGTTGCCCAGCCGGGTGGGGCGCAACAGGTGCGGCTGCTGCGGGAAGCGGGCGCGCAGCGCACCGTCGGCGAGCCCCGCCCGGTGGAGGGCTGCCGGGCCGGGCGGTTCACCGTCGGGCAGGTCCCTGGCCTGTTCCAGCCGCTTCATGCTGCGCTCCTGACGGCGTGTGCCCCACCGCGTCGGCGCCCCGCACCAGGAAGGCCAGTACCCTTCCAGCAGCCTGACGAAGGGCAGTTGGAAGGGGTGGAGCACCAGTGCCCCCACGACCGTGCCGAACACCAGCAGCAGGGCCTCGCCCGCGCCCAGCGTGCCGGCACGCCGCCAGGCCGCGCTCCAGTCCAGGGTGGTCCCCGGGGCGCCCGCCCACACCAGCAGCAGCACGAACAGGAAGCCGGCGCACATCGGTACGTAGCCGATGACGAAGAACCGGCCGCCCAGCGCCTCGGCGGACGGCCGTCCCACCGCCGTCAGGCTCACTGGTCCATCCGCATCGCGCCGTGACCGGCCACCGGGCACGGAGGTGGATCCTCGTCGGCGGCGATCCGGTAGGAGACGTGTCCGCACTCTCCGCACCGGTAGCAGTACACCGTGAACCGCGTCGGGGTGCCGGGGAGTGTGCCGTGGTCCCCGGCGCCCAGTCCGCCGCGTACGGGAAGGTCCCCGTCCCACGCGTCCGGTGTGAGCACCTGCTGCTGGAACCGGGTCCTCGCGGTGGAACCGACGGGCTGCCCGTCCGGGACGAGGAGGACGCTGTCCACCTCGGGGTCGGCGGCGAACACGTGTCTCAGTGCCTCGATCAGTTCCGGCAGTCGCGTGCCGGACGCGAACTCCAGTCGGTACTGCCCGATCGCACCGTCACCGGCCGCTTCCGGAACTCTCGTGTCGTGCACCAGTGGTTCGTACCCGCGCAGCGCCTGCGGCCCCGCTTCCACGTCCGGCTCCCTCCCCGTCACCAGGCACAGGCGCGGAGGTCTCAACGACTCCGGGGCCGTGCGAGTGGGCAATGAGTGTAGCCACTGCACGTGCCGGAACAGCACCGCCGTCTTGGTGCGGGTGTCCCGCGTTCCGCTGCTGCGGTGTTCGGCTCGGGCCGTTGCGGGGAGCGGTCCCCGGCCCGGGTCCGCTCCGGGCGGGCGCGGCAGCGGCAGGCGGACGTCCCGGCCGGGCAGTCGGCCGTGCGTGACGGCACCGGCCGTCAGCCGTAACAGGCCGGCAGGGGCTCCGGTCCCTCCGGCGCTCCGTACTCGAAGACCGCCGTGCACGCCTCCGCGATGTCGCAGCCCTTGTCCCACCACGGGAAGGCGAACAGGCTCCAGACCAGAAAGGCGGTGAAAGCGTCCAGCGCGTCCCCTTTGACATGTATGCGATTATTCCGCTCCACGCAGCGGAATATGCCGTACCACCTTCCGGCCGTCGACGGTGGTGTCCTACCCCTGCCCCCGGCCCGCCGGGGCACTCCCGCGGCCGCCGCCGACGGCCGGGCGCGCCCCGTGCGGGGCCGGTGGCGGCCCCTCCCCACTGAGTCCGGGAGGGGCCGCCGTCCCGATCACCGCGCGGGCGCCGCGGCCGGTGCCGGTGCGTAGCCGGTCGGCCGGGTGGTGAAGGTGCCGCGGCCCTGGGTGCGGCTGCGCAGCCGGGTCGCGTAACCGAACAGCTCGGCCAGGGGCACGGTGGCGGTGACGACCGCCGCGCCCGCCCGGGTGACCGAGCCGGTCACCCGGCCACGGCGTGCGGCCAGATCGCCGAGCACCCCGCCCACCGCGTCCTCGGGCACGGTGACCGTGACCTCGACGACCGGTTCCAGCAGGACCATCGCGCAGGCGCGCAGCGCGTCCCGCAGCCCGAGCCGGCCGGCGGTGCGGAAGGCGGTGTCCGAGGAGTCCTTCACATGGGTCGAACCGTCGGTGAGCGTGACCCGCAGCCCCGTCACCGGATGCCCGCCCAGCGGCCCTTCGGCCAGGGCGTCCCGGCAGCCGGCCTCGACCGCGCGGACGTACTCCTGCGGCACGCGCCCGCCGACGACCACCGAGCGGAACTCGAAACCGGCCTCCGGCGTGTCCAACGGCTCGACATCGAGCACGACATGGGCGAACTGCCCGGCTCCGCCGTCCTGTTTGACGTGCCGGAACACGAACCCGGACACCCCGCGTCCGACGGTCTCCCGGTGACTCACCCGGGGACGGCCGACGTTGACGCCGAGCCCGTGCTCACGCCGGATCTTCTCCACCGCGACCTCCAGGTGCAGTTCTCCCATGCCGGACAGCACCGTCTGGCCGGTCTCCGGGTCGGTGCGCACGACCAGCGACGGGTCCTCCTCGGCGAGCCGCCCGAGCGCCGACGCCAGGCGCCCGGTGTCGGTGCCCCGAAGCGCCTCCACCGCCACGGAGACGACGGGCTCGGCCGCCCCCGGAGGCTCCAGGACCAGCGGGGCGCCCGGCGCGCACAGGGTGGAACCGGCGCGGGCGGACTTCAGCCCGACCACGGCGACGATGTCCCCGGCGACCGCCCGGTCCACCTGGGCGTGCCGGTCGGCCTGTACCCGCAGGATCCGTCCGATCCGCTCGGCGCGGCGCGCGGTCGCGTCCCACACGGTGTCTCCCTTCTCGATCGTCCCCGCGTACAGGCGCAGGTAGGTCAGCCGTCCGGTGGCGGTGGCGTTCACCTTGAACGCCAGGGCGGCCAGCGGCGCCGCCGGGTCGGCGGCCCGCTCCCGTTCCCGGCCGTCGTCGTCCGTCCCGCGCACCGGCGGCACGTCGAGCGGCGACGGCAGGTAGGCGAGGACCGCGTCCAGCAGCGGTTCGACGCCGCGGTTGCGGTAGGCGGAGCCGCACAGCACCACGACGGCGTCACCGCTGCGCGTCAGGTCCCGCAGCGCGCGGGCGAGCGTCCCGGTACCGAGCGATCCGGTGTCGCAGAACTCCTCCAGCGCGCCCGGGTGCAGCTCGGCGACGGCCTCCTCCAGCAGCTGGCGCCGCCGGTGGGCCTCTTCGCGCAGCTCGTCCGGCACCCGGCCTTCGAGGACGGCTTCACCGTGCTCGCTCCAGGTCAGCGCTCGCATGCGGAGCAGGTCGACGACACCGGCGAAGGCGTCCTCCGCGCCGATCGGCAACTGGACCGCGAGGGGTGCGGGGTGCAGCCGCTCCCGGATCGAGGCGACGGCGGCGTCGAGCTCGGCGCCGGCCCGGTCCATCTTGTTGACGAACGCGATGCGCGGCACACCGTGCCGGTCCGCCTGCCGCCACACCGACTCGCTCTGCGGTTCGACCCCGGCGACCGCGTCGAACACGGCGACCGCACCGTCGAGGACGCGCAGCGAGCGCTCCACCTCGTCGGCGAAGTCGACGTGCCCCGGGGTGTCGATGAGGTTGATGCGGTGACCGTCCCAGGCGCAGCTGACGGCCGCGGCGAAGATGGTGATGCCCCGGTCGCGTTCCTGCGGGTCGAAGTCGGTGACGGTGGTGCCGTCGTGGACCTCGCCGCGCCGGTGCGTGGTGCCGGTCGCGTACAGGATCCGCTCGGTGACGGTGGTCTTGCCGGCGTCGACGTGGGCGAGGATGCCGAGGTTGCGGACGGCGGCGAGGGGGTTGGTGTTCATCGGGTCGCGCATGGCCCGTGGCCTTTCGGTGCGGTGTGACGGGGCGGCGCGATTCCCGGACGAGACATGCCGTCGGGCACGGACACAGGGGTGCCCGAACATCCGAGGACGGAGGAAGTCGACGGACCGTCAGTGGAGCTGTCTCGTCACGGCATCCGGTACCGGCCGCGCAGCGGGCACCGGACGGCCGAGGACACCAGGATCACCTCGGACCGGGCGGACCGGAAACGGGGAGCGGCGACAGCGGCGTGGTCACGCACGGCCGGACTCCCCTCACTGGTCATGGATGCGCGGCCCCGCGGCGGGGCGGCGTCTGCTCGTCGCCGAGTGTAAGGAGGGACCAGGAGGCGGAGCCACGCATTATCCGCGGGCACGCACGTTGTTCGCGGGCGCGCACGACCCTCGACCTGGTCTCACATCTTGGGATGGGGTTCCTGGCAAATGAGATGTCTGAGATCGTTGAGCGGCCCGCACCGTTCGCGTGGCCTCCCCCGAAGGGGACACGTGGCGCCGTGCGGGCCGTCGGCGCATGCCGCCGGCGGCCGTTCTCCCCCGGAAAGACCGTGAAATGCCCGCACCAACCACCAGCCCGGCCCCGGCACCCGTCAACTCGCGGTCCCGCGTCCTCATCGCGAGCCTCATTGGCACGACCATCGAGTTCTACGACTTCTACATCTATGCGACGGCCGCCGTCCTGGTCTTCCCCACGCTCTTCTTCCCCAGCAGCGACCCGACCACGGCACTGCTGTCCTCCTTCGCGGTGTTCGGCGCCGCGATGGTCGCCCGCCCGATCGGCGCCGTCGTCTTCGGACACCTCGGCGACCGGCTCGGCCGCAAGGGCACGCTGGTGGCCTCGCTCCTCACCATGGGCATCGCCACCTTCCTCATCGGCGTGCTGCCCACCTATGCGCAGGCCGGCTGGATCGCCACCGCGCTGCTGGTGCTGATGCGGCTCGCGCAGGGCTTCGCGCTCGGCGGCGAGTGGAGCGGCGCCGCCCTGGTCGCCACCGAGAACGCCCCGAGCGACAAGCGCGCCCTCTACGGCACCTTCCCGCAGCTGGGCGCCCCGCTCGGCTTCATCATCGGCAACGGCCTCTTCCTGGTCATCGGCGCGCTGTTGCCGTCCGCGGCCGGCTCCGACCCGTCGCAGCCCTCGGAGGCCTTCCTGAGCTGGGGCTGGCGCATCCCGTTCCTGTTCTCGGCCGTCATGGTCGCGATCGGCCTGTGGGTGCGGATGCGCCTCGTCGAGTCGACGGTCTTCTCCAAGACCCGCGAGGCCGGTCTGGTGCGGAAGCTGCCGCTGGCCACCGTCTTCCGCAGCCACTGGAAGCAGCTGGTCCTCGGCACCTTCTTCATGCTGGCGACGTACGTGCTCTTCTACCTGATGACCACGTTCTCCCTGAGCTACGGCCGTACGCCCGAGGACGCCGCCGTGCCCGGCCTGGGGTACAGCTACACCACCTTCGTCCTGATGATGATCTTCGGAGTGCTGTTCTTCGCCGTGTTCACCCTGGTCTCCGGCCCGCTCGCCGACAAGTACGGCCGGCGCGGCACCCTCGTCTGGGTCACCGCCGGGATCCTGGTCTTCGGGCTGGCGTGGGTGCCGCTGATCGGCATGGGCACGCTGGGCGTGGTGCTGTGGCTGGTGCTCGGCTTCACGCTGATGGGCATGACCTTCGGCCCGATGGGCGCGCTCCTGCCGGAGCTCTTCCCGACGAGCGTGCGCTACACGGGCTCCGGCATCTCGTACAACGTCAGCTCGATCCTCGGCGCGGCCGTCGCCCCGTTCATCGCGGTGGCCCTGTGGGAGGCCGGCGACGGCTCGCCGTGGCTGGTCGGGGTCTACCTCTCCGCGATGGCGCTGCTGACCCTGGTCGCGCTGCTGCTCGGCAAGGAGACGAAGGACGTCGCGCTCGACGAGGGCGAGGTCCCCGCCCCCCTCGACCGGGACGAGGCCCCCGCCGCGACCGCGGCCCCCTGAACCGTCCGGCGTCCCGCCGCGGCCCCCTGCGCCCTGCACACGGGCGGAGGGGGCCGCGGTGTCTCCGCCGGTCCCCCGGCGGGTTCCTCCCGCGCAAAACCGCAGCTCAGCACGCGTTGTCAGTGCCGCTCCATAAAGTAGCGCCATCATCTGGACGGACCGGAGTCCATGCCGGGGTGCGCAATCCCGGAAAGAGACGTCTGCCGGCGGAGAAGGGCGTTCCGGAGCTCCCGTGACGGCCTTTCACCGCCGGTCGCTCCGAGGCCCGAAGACACGGACGGGCTGAACGGCGACTGACACGTCTTCGTCGAGGAACCGTGCCTCCGCAGGGCGCTGTCGTGGTCCGGGGGGAACGATCGGAAGGGGATTGACACGATGAGCGCAACGGTGAGGGACCGGCTCAAGAAGCACTTTGTGAACCATGTCGCTCTCGTCATCGACAAGTCCGGCTCGATGAAGGGCCACTCGGAGCAACTCATCCGAGTGGTGGACGAGTTCGTGAAAGGGCTGAAGGAGGAGTCCGACAGACTCGGCCACGAGACCCGGATCAGCCTCTACGCCTTCGACCATCTGGTCGAGAACCTGGTGTGGGACATGGACGTCAAGCATCTGCCGTCCATGCGGGGCCTGTACACCGTCGAGAACGGCGCGACGGCGCTGATCCAGGCGTCGGTGAAGGCGCTCGACGACCTCGGCCACATATGGGAGGAGTACGGCGAGCACAGTTTCCTCCAGGTCGTCGTCACCGACGGCGAGGAGAACGCCTCCGGCGCCGACGAGACGGGTGCGCGCCACGACCGCCTTCCCGACGGCCGCGCCGTCCTGGACGAGTGGCTGGGCAGGATCGCGGACAAGATGAACAGCCTGCCGGATCACTGGACCTCGGCCATCATGGTGCCCAACTCCCTGGCCAAGCGCACCGCTCAGCAGTACGGCTTCCCGACGGGCAACATCTCGATCTGGGACGCGGACTCGGCCCAGGGCGTCGAGGAGGCGATCGGCGCCGTCAAGACGGCCGCCACGAAGTTCCTGCGGGACCGCGAGCAGGGCGTGCGCGGCACCAGGAACCTCTTCGCGATGGGGCAGGACCTGAGCACGGCCGACGTGAAGTCCAGCCTCCAGGCCCTGGACGCCGGCAAGTACGTACTGATTCCCGTGGACCAGCAGACGTCGATCCGCGATTTCGTCACCCGCGCCGGGCACCAGTACAAGACCGGCTGCGCCTTCTACGAGCTGTCCAAGCGCGAGAAGATCCAGGCCAACAAGAAGATCGCCGTGGCGGAGAAGGATCCGGTCACCGGCCGGATGACCGGAAAGGTGTTCTCCGGCCCCGCCGCCCGACAGCTCCTGGGCCTGCCGGAGACGGAGGTCACGGTGACACCGGGGAGCAATGCGGCCTACACCGTGTTCGTCCAGTCGACCTCGGTCAACAGGAAGCTGATCCCGGGGACCAGGCTGCTCGTTCTGCTGTAGCCGAGAGCGCCGATCCGACAGCCGCGTCGGCGTTCCCCTTGCCGGCCTCACCCCCGATGAGGCCGGCGTGGAGTCCGGACCGTCTGGAACGCCCCCAAAAGTTCCGGCATCTGGACGCTGGATGCTTCGCCGGTCAGGGGAAGTGATCCGGGACGACAAAACGGAAGGACCATCCAGAAGTGTTCAAACGGGGCGCAGTGGCGTCGGCGCGGCCCTCGAAAGACCGTTCACTCCGGGACGCTGCACAGCGGCTCCAAGCGGTTGACTCGGACACCAAGGCTGCACTGTACGAACTCCGGGCATCACAGTAAGTGGCGAAAACGCCGCAAGGACCACAACCTTCAGGTCATGGCCCTTACCGTTACCCACTGCATTGAGCTGGTGTCCGAGGGGGGACTTGAACCCCCACGCCCGATAAAGGGCACTAGCACCTCAAGCTAGCGCGTCTGCCATTCCGCCACCCGGACCAGGTGTCTGTCGCCTTGCCGGGGTGTTCCCCGCGGCGACATGGACAACCATACCAAGGTTTCGCAGTGCCTTTCACCTGCGTTTCCGCGCCCTGGGCGACGCTCCGGCACCCAGGGTTCCGGGACGGCGAAGGCCACGCCGTGAGCAACCATTCGATCACTCATGGTGAGCACGTGACGACTCGGCCGGTTTCTCACGGCATGAGCGGGCACTCCCGGAAGTTGCCCGGCAGCCGGTCCCCCGCCGGTCCGCGCGTCACCGCGCGGACCAGGAGTTCGCCGACGACGGACGCGCCGCGCCAGGACGCGCCGAAGCCGCCGAACAGCTCGTCGCGGTCGCCGCGGGAGCGGAGGACGCCGTGGCCGACCCCGAAGGCGCGGATCTGCCGGGTGCGTCGCCCTGTTCCCGCGCCCGCCGGGGCGTCCCGGGCCGAGCGCATCACGCCCAGCCCGCGGCCGTCGGGCGAGGAGACGGCGTGACGTGACGGTGGAACGCACCGCCGGACGACGCGTCGACGGACGGACCGGGCGGCCCTTCCCACCGTGCCCGGGAAGGGCCGCCCGGTCCGTGCCGCCGGTCAGCGGCACCGCTTGCGCAGGGCCGCGAGGTTGTCGTAGCCGATCTTGGCCTCCCGCAGCGACTGCCCGGGGTCGGTGGCGCTCGGGGCGTTGTCGTCCTCGATCATCGGGTTGTGGTAGTTCCGCTGCCCGACCCGTGAGAAGAACGTCGTGTAGTCGATGACCCCGGTCCCGAAGGGCACCATCTCGTAGCCCATGCCGTTGGTCGTGCTGACGACGCCGTCCTTGGCGTGGAACAGCGGGTAGCGCCTGTTGTTGCGGGCGACCAGGCCGGCCGGGTCGAAGACGTTCCTCCGGGTGGAGCCGTCGTGTGCCGTGTACGTGTGGAACTTGTACCGGGCGACGTGTGCCCAGAAGATGTCCATCTCCAGCCAGACGGCCTTCGGGTCGGTGATCTCGAGGAAGTACTCCAGCTTCCGGATGCCGGAGCTGCGGGTCGGCCGGCCCTGGTCGTCCAGCGGGCCGCCGTCGAGCAGGAAGCCGTAGGCGCTGTCGTGGTTGTGGGTGTAGAGCTTGATGCCTTCGCGCCGGGCGATCTCACCGAGGGCGTTCCACTTGTCGGCGGCCACGTCCCAGTCGGCGCGGTAGGAGCTGCCGGTGGGGTCGCCACCGGTGCCCATGTGGTCCATGCCGATGATGTTGGCGATCTCGAGGTGCTTCTTGAAGGTGTCCAGGTCCGCCGTGGTCAGCGGCCAGGACGGCGGGATGAAGCCGTGGTTGCCCTGGGCGCGCAGGCCGTACTCGTCGAGCCAGGAGCGCAGCAGCCTGGCGCCTTCGACGGATTCCAGGTTGGCGCCGCCGGGTGCGTTCGCGTGCTGGCGGTAGCCCGCGAACTCCACCTGGCGGTAGCCGTGGCGGGCCAGCTGCTTGAACACCTCGCGGAAACCGGAGGGCAGGTCGGTGGAGAGGGGATCGCGGCCGGTGGCGTCACGGACGGTGTAGAGGATGATGCCGCGCTTGTGCGGCGGGACGAGGACCTGCCCGCCGTGTCCGTGATCGTGACCTCTGCCGCGGTCCTGGGCCAGGGCGGGGGAGGCGCCGAAGACGGGGGCCGCGACGGCTCCGGCCGCCACGGCGGTGCAGGTGCTGAGGAAGCGGCGCCGGTCCACGCCGAGGGTGCGGCGCAGTCCCTCGTCCGGGGCGTCGGTGGCGGAGGCGGTGGCGGCCTCGGTGCGGGAGGGGTCGGGGAACGGGGTCACGGGTGCCTGCCTTCGTCGTCGTGGCCGGCTCCGGGGGCACCGGAGACGGCCGTTGTCAGTGCCGTGTGTTTCACTCTCGGTAGTCGGATCTCGTCGGCTGTGCGTCAGCCGAGTCCGGCGAGCCGGAGCAGCAGTGACTTCACTTCGGTGGCCGCGATGCGGTCGCCGAGGGCGCGGGGGGTGGAGCAGATGAGGAGCGGACCGTCGTCGTCGCTCGTGGGAAGGCGGCCGTGGCTGCCGCGAATAGGTGACGGATCCAGGGGCACGACCGCCATGCGGTAGCGCATGCCGAGTTTCTTGCGCGCCAGGGCGGCGGCCGCCTTGACCTTGACGTACGGGTCGAGGGGATCCATGAAGAGTTCGACCGGGTCGTAGCCGGGTTTGCGGTGGATCTCGACGAGCCGCGCGAAGTCGGGCGCGCGGGCGTCGTCGAGCCAGTAGTAGTACGTGAACCAGGCGTCGGGTTCGGCGACGGCGACCAGTTCGCCGGCGCGCGGATGGTCGAGGTGGTGGGTCTTCTTGCCTTCGTCGTCGAGGAGGCGCTCGATGCCGGGCAGTCCGTCGAGGGCGGCGCGGGTGGCCCCGAGGTCCTCGGGGCGGCGCACGTAGACGTGGGCGATCTGGTGGTCGGCGACCGCGAAGGCGCGGGAGGCCATCGGGTCGAGGTACTCCATGCCGTCCTGCGTGTGCACCTCGAGCAGGCCCGCGCGGCGCAGGGCGCGGTTGATGTCCACGGGCCGGTTCACGCGGGTGATGCCGTACTCGGACAGCGCGACGACGGTACGGCCCTCGGCGCGGGCGTCGTCCAGGAGCGGGGCCAGGGCGGCGTCCAGGTCGGCCGCCGCCTTCAGGGAGCGCGGGTCGTCGGGGCCGAAGCGCTGCAGGTCGTAGTCGAGGTGAGGGAGGTAGCAGAGCGTCAGGTCGGGGTGGCGGGTGCGCATGATGTGGCGGGTGGCGTCGATGATCCACCGGCTGGAGACGAGATCCGCTCCGGGCCCCCAGAAGTGGAACAGGGGGAACGTGCCGAACCTGTCGGTGAGTTCGTCGTGGAGCGCGGGCGGCCGGGTGTAGCAGTCGGGTTCCTTGCGGCCGTCGGCGTAGTAGACGGGGCGGGGGGTGACGGTGATGTCGGTGTCGGCGCCCATGGCGTACCACCAGCAGATGTTGGCGACGGTGTAGCCGGGGTGGGCGCGGCGGGCGGCGTCCCAGAGTTTGTCGCCGGCGACGAGGCCGTTGTGCTGGCGCCACAGCAGTACGTCGCCGAGCTCGCGGAAGTACCAGCCGTTGCCGACGATGCCGTGCTCCGACGGGTGGGCGCCGGTGAGGAAGGTGGACTGGGCGGCACAGGTGACGGCGGGCAGGACGGTGCCCAGGGGCGCGCGGGAGCCGGACCGGCCGAGGGCCTTGAGGCGGGGCATGTGGTCGAGCAGGCGGGGGGTGAGGCCCACGACGTCGAGGACGAGAAGGGGGGTGGGGCCGGTGGTGCTCTCGTGGGCGCCGGTGGCGTGCGCGGGGGTGTTCATGGGAGTTCCTTCAGGCCGAGGTCCGTCAGGAGGTCGCGGGCGAGGGCGAGTTCGGCGGCGATGCCGTCGGCGAGCTGGGCACGGCCCCGGGGGCGCAGCTCGGGCGGGAGTGCCTGCCAGGTGTAGGTCTCGACCTCCAGGTGGTGGGTGAGCGGATGCGGGCCGCCGACGAGCCGGGACAGGGCCGCCTTGAGGACGGGCAGCGTGGAGGTGAGGGGCGCGGTGGGGGCCGCGTGCAGGGGGACGTGGAAGTGGGCGCGCCAGGGCGCCGCGTCGGGCAGGGTGTCGCCGGCCAGGGCCTCGTCGAGGTCGTCGGTGCCGCGCAGTCCGGCGGCGGTGACCGTGCGGGTCTGGTGCAGGAAACGGGGTTCGGCGAAGGCGGCCAGGGCCTCCCGGACGGCGGGGAGACGGGGCTGTTCGGCGTGCAGGGCGGCGGAGAGCTGGGACTTGACCACGGGCACCCCTGCCCGGGCCAGGTCGTCCAGGGCGGTGTGCGGGTCTTCGAAGGAGGTGGCGAGGTGACAGGTGTCGACACAGATGCCGATGCGGTCGTGGGCGATCGCGGTGAGCGGGGCGATGGCGTCGCGGGTGGTCTCGACGACGCAACCGGGTTCCGGCTCCAGGGCGACGCGGACGGAGCGCCCGGTCAGTTCCTGGAGCGCGTCGAGGCGTTCGGCGAGGGTGCGCAGGGCGGTGCGGGCCGTCCCGGCGCGCTGCTCGTCGCAGGAGGTGCGCCAGGCGAGCGGCAGGGTGGAGATGCTGCCGTCGGTGACGTCGTCGGGGAGCAGTCCGGTGAGGACGCGGGCGAGGGCGGTGGTGTGTTCCAGGCGCTCGGGGTCGGCCCAGTCCGGCTTGTAGACGCGGTACTTGACCTCCTCGGCGCCGAAGCCCTCGTAGGGGAAGCCGTTGAGGGTGACGACCTCGAGGCCCCGCCGCTCGAGTGCGCAGCGCAGGCCGCGCAGGGCGGACGGGTCGGTGACCAGGGCGTGGGCGGCGTCCCTGGCGAGCCACAGGCCGATGCCGAGCCGGTCGCGGCCGAGGCGGCGGCGGACGGGCTCGCAGTGGTCGCGGAGCTGGGCGAGGACGCCGTCGAGGGTCTCGGCGGGGTGGACGTTGGTGCAGTAGGCGAGGTGGACGGTGGAGCCGTCGGGGTGGCGGAAGCGCATGGCTCACGCCTCCGCGGCCGGGGCACCGGCCGGCCGGGGCTCTTCTCTCGGCGCGCCGCGCAGGATGGAGTTGCCCTCGTGGGTGGCGTCCGTGGCGGCGACGTCGAGGTTCAGCCGGCCGCTGAGTCCGTAGAAGGCGACGGGGTTGCGCCACAGCACCCGGTCGACGTCGTCCTCGGTGAAGCCCTCGGCGAGCATCAGGTCGGCGACCTTGCGGGTCTTGAGGGGGTCGCTCTTTCCCCAGTCGGCGGCGGAGTTCACCAGCACCTGCTCGGGGCCGTGGGCGCGCAGGATGGCGACCATCCGCTCCTCGTCCATCTTGGTGTCCGGATAGACGGAGAAGCCCAGCCAGCAGCCGCTGTCCTTGGCCTCCTTGACGGTGGTCTCGTTGAGGTGGTCGATCAGCACGCGGTCCATCGGCAGCGCGGACTCGCGGACGACGTCGAGGGTGCGGCGCAGGCCGGCGAGCTTGTCGCGGTGCGGGGTGTGCACCAGCGCGGGCAGGCCGTGGTCGGCGGCGAGCTGGAGCTGTGCGGCGAGGGCGGTGTCCTCGGCGGGGGTCATGGAGTCGTAGCCGATCTCGCCGACGGCCACGACGTTGTCCTTGACGAGATACCGGGGCAGCGCGTCGAGGACGGGTGTGCAGCGCGGGTCGTTGGCCTCCTTGGGGTTGAGGGCGAGCGTGCAGTGGTGGGCGATGCCGTACTGGGCGGCGCGGAAGGGTTCCCAGCCGAGGAGGGAGTCGAAGTAGTCGAGGAAGGAGGCCGGAGAGGTGCGGGGCTGGCCGAGCCAGAAGGAGGGTTCGACGACGGCGCGGACGCCCGCGGCGTACATGGCCTCGTAGTCGTCGGTGGTGCGCGACGTCATGTGGATGTGGGGGTCGAAGATGCGCATCAGGACTCCTTGCCGTGGGGGTGGTCCGTGCCGTGCGCCGGGGTGGCGGTGGCGGACTCGGTCAGGGCCAGAACGCGGTGCAGGTCCTCCGGGACGGTGCGGCCGGCGGCGGTGCGCTCCTCGGCGTAGTCGCCGAGCATGCGGGCGAGTTCGCCGTCGCCCCGGGCGCGCCGGTCCAGGTCCGCCACGTGGTCGAGGCCGACGCCGGTGAACAGGCACTTCAGTACGGCGTGCCGCCAGGCGTGGGCGTCGAGGTGCCGTGCGGCGTACGGGCCGACGGCTGCGGCGAGGAGGCGGGTGTCGTTGGTGCGCAGGGCGTCCTCGACGAGCGGGAGGGCGTCGGGGCCGGGTACGAGGTGCGGCAGGGCGTGCAGGACCGCGCGGCGTTCGTCGGCGGTGCCCTGGTGGTAGACCCGGGTCAGGGCGTCGACGTCGGCGTGGGCCGCGTGCAGGACGAGGACGCGGGCGGCGTCGGCGTGGGCGGGACCGCAGCGGCGGCCGGCCTCGGCGAGGCGCAGCTCCCAGACGGAGATGGGCCCGTGGGTGCCGGGGTGGGCGGCGGCCTCGTCGAGGGCCTGGTCGAGCCAGGCGCGGGCGGCCCCGTCCAGGCGTTCGGCGAGGTGGCGGTGCAACTGGGCGGGCGGGGTGAGGGCGGGCGCGAGGACGCTGCCGCTCCGGGCGGCGGCCGGTGCCGCACCGGCTCCGGGGGTGGTGCCGTCGGCCGGCCGGCGTCCCGGGGTGTGGGGGGACGCCTGGTCGCCGGTGGTGTCTGCCTCCGGGGTGGCCGGGGTGGCGTGGGGGCGGGTCATGGGGTGCTGCTCCCTTCGGGGGTGGCGGAGGGATCGCCGTGCGGTGGGGCGGGGTCCGGGGAGGCGGCGAGCGGGCGGGCGGGGGCGGTCGGCGCCGCGGACCGGGCGGCGCGGCGGAGGAACGGGAGGGAGCGGGCGGCGAAGTGGGGGCCCGCGTGGGAGTGGCGGGGCAGTTCGACGACGGTCAGGCCCCGGTATCCCGTGGCGGCGAGGGCCGCGAGGACGGGTGGGAAGTCGATCTCGCCGTCCCCGAAGGGGAGGTGTTCGTGGACGCCACGGCGCATGTCCTCGATCTGGACGTGGCGCAGCCAGGGGGCGGCGTCGCGCACGCAGTCGGCGGGAGGGAGGGGTTCGAGGCACTGGCAGTGACCGATGTCCAGGGTGAGGCCGAGGGGCTCGGGGTCGCCGAGCGCGCGGCGCAGGTGGTGGAAGTCGGCGAGGGTGGCGAGGAGGTGGCCCGGCTCGGGTTCGACGGCGAGCGGGACGCCGGCGGTGGCGGCGGCGTCCAGGACGGGGGTGAGGGTCTCGGCGAGGCGTTTCCACGCGGTGTCCTCGTCGGTACCGGCGGGGAGGACGCCGCTGAAGCAGTGGACGGCGTGCGCGCCGAGGTCGGCGGCGACGCGGACGGCCCGTACGAGGAGGTCGGCGCGGCGGGCGCGGTCGTCCGGGTCGGGGTCCAGCAGCGACGGTCCGTGTTTGCGGCGGGGGTCGAGCACGTAGCGGGCCCCGGTCTCCACGGTGACGCCCAGGCCGAGCGCGTCCAGCCGGTGCGCGACCCGGCGGGTGCGGGCGGCGAGGTCCGGGGCGAGCGGGTCGAGGTGCATGTGGTCGAGGGTCAGCCCGACGCCGTCGTAACCGAGGTCGGCGAGCAGGGCGAGGGCGTCGTCGAGCCGGAGGTCGGCGAGGCCGTTGGTGCCGTAGCCGAAGCGGAGAGGGAGCGGAGGGGTGCCGTCCGGGTTCGGCCGCGGGCCCGCGGCCTCGTTCCCGTCCGGCCCCCGGTTCGGGTTCCGGCTCACGTGATGCTCACCTTCCTCATGCCGGTCCTCCTCGTGAGCATCCGGCCGGCCGGGGCGAGGGCCGCGACCAGGAGGGACGTGGCGGCCGCGCCGGACCGGGCGGCGAGCGCGGCCTGGAGCGGGATCGTGGCCCGGACACCACTGCCGACGGCGCGTTGGGTGAGTACGGGTGAGGGGTTGAGCGTGGCGTGGAGGTAGGGACGGGCGGCCGTGGCGGCGTAGGCGGCGCCCAGGGCGGTGGCGAGGGCGCCGGTGGCCCGGGGCGGGCCCTCGGCCGGGCCGGAGCCCGGCAGGCCGGGGGCGGCTGCTGCCCGCCGGCCTGCCGGGAGTCGGGTGCGGCGGTGGGCGACCAGCCGCGTCAGCGCCCCCGTCGTCGCGAGCGCCGCCAGCGGGGCCAGGGCCGAGCCGCCGGTGGTCTCCCGGCGGGACACGGCCGTGACCGCGAGGGTGTGGCTGCCGAGCAGCGCGGCGGAGGGCAGTGCCGCCCGGGTGCCGCCGCCGGTGGCGGCCGCGCCCAGCAGCAGGTCCAGGGACCGGGCGGCGGCCATCGCCGCCGGGCCCGCCGGGGTGCGCTTCAGGCCCAGGTCGTACGCCCAGACGGTCGCCGCCAGCGGCGCGGCCACCGCGAGGGCGGGCCGGCCGGCACGGGCGGCGAGCACCAGACCGGCGCCGGTGAGGCCACAGGCCGCGGTGAGGGCGGCGGCCGGACGGACGCGGCCGGACGGAAGCGGACGGTGCGGGCGTTCCACGGCGTCCTCGGCGCGGTCCGCCCAGTCGTTCAGGGCCATGCCGGCCTCGTACAGGCACAGCGAGGATCCGATGGCGAGCAGGGTGCGGGGCCCGGGGCGCGCGCCGGCCGCCGCCGCGCCGGCCAGGGCGTCGCCGGGGACGGTGAACAGCGCGGGCAGGCGCAGCAGTTCGGCCCAGGCACCCGCGCGGCCGGAGCGGCGGCGGGGCGTGCGGGGCGCGGCGCCGCCGGGGGGCGGGGCGGCGTTCTCGGGGGTCGGGCCGTCTGCCTCTGTCGCTCCGGCCGGCGCGGGCGTGTCCTGCGCCGTGGCGACCGTGCGGCTCACCGCTGCGTCCCGCGGTCGTCGGCGCCGTCCCGCAGCCGCTCGGCGAAGCGCCTCAGCTCCGCGTACTGTTCGGCCAGTGACGACGGGCCGTCCCCGACCGGGTCCTTGAAGTAGAAGCCCAGCTCGCGCAGCGGGCCGGACAGGCCCCTCTCCCGGGCGCGGGCGACCAGGCGGGCCAGGTCGAGGACGAGCGGGGCGGCGAGCGCGGAGTCGCAGCCCTGCCAGATGGTCTGCAGGATCATGCGGGAGCCGAGGAAGCCGTCGAAGGCGATGTGGTCCCAGGCCGTCTTCCAGTCGCCGAGCGCGGGCACGTCGTCGATGTGGACCTCGCCCTGGGGCGCGGCACCGAGGGTGTCGGCGAGGACGCGTTCCTTGCCGGCGTTCTTGGCGGCGGCGGCCGCGGGGTCGGCGAGGGCGGCGCCGTCGCCGCCGCCCAGGAGGTTGGTGCCGGACCAGGCGCGCACGGCGAGGGCGCGCTGCAGGAACATCGGGCCGAGCACGGAGCGCAACAGGGTCTGCCCGGTCTTGCCGTCGCGGCCCGCGTACGGCAGGCCCGAGGACTCGGCGAGCGGAGCCAGTGCCGGGTGGTGCAGGCCCGTGGAGGGGGTGAAGTTGACGTAGGGGCAGCCGGCGCGCAGGGCGGCCGCCGCGTAGAGGGAGCTGGGCGGCAGCGTGCCGTCGGTGGGGGCGGGCTCGGTGGAGGCGACGTTCACCACGACGGCGCCCGCAAGGCCCTGGCGGCGCACGAAGTCACGGATGTCGGCCGCGAACACGTCGATCAGTTCGTCGTGGGTACGGCCCGAGCCGCCGTCCGTGTCGCCGGGCAGGGGGCCACCGGGCCTGATCTCCCGGTCGGCGGCGACGAGTTCGGCGTGCACGGCGGACGGCAGGCCGTGCGGCAGGACGCCGCCGGCGGCGAGGTGCTCGGCGCGTTTGGGCAGCGGGCAGTCGGTGGTGTCGTGGCCGCCGAAGACGAGGGACGACAGCGCCGGCAGACCGCACGAGGTGAAGCCGGGGGTCTCGGTGACCATGCCGGTCGGCGGATGGAGCCCGGCGGCGACGGCGGCGCAGCCCGCGATCGCGGTCGTGGCCACGGAGCCGCGCGCCCCGATGAGCCAGACGCCGAAGCGGGGGGCCGAGGAGGGGGTGGGGAGGGACGGTTCGGCGGACATGGGCAGCCTCCTTGTCGTACGCGAACCGGGTGCGAGCGTCGGAAGCGGACGAGCGGGGTGCCGGGCGCGGGGCCCGGCGGGACGGCGGGCGGAGGTCCGGCGTCCTCCGCCCGCCGCCGTTCGTGTCGCCCTAGGAGGGCAGTTCCTTCAGCTGGATGTTGCGGAAGGAGACCTGGTCGTCGGCGCCGTGGTTCTGGAGGCCGATGTAGCCGTCGGTCAGGCTCCGCTCGGGGTCCTTGTTGGTGAAGTCGTTGATCTTGACTCCGTTGAGGAACACCTGGAGGCGTTCGCCCTGGACCTTGATCTCGTAGGAGTTCCACTGGCCGGGCGGACGCAGGACCTGGTCACGGGCCTTGATGTTCGCCGACTTGAACGAGTAGACGGAGCCCGTGGTGCGGTCGGGCGCGTCCGTGGCGTCGATCTGGATCTCGTAGCCCTTGTTCACCGCGGACCAGGGGTCGTCGGAGGCCGGGAAGCCCACGAAGACTCCGGAGTTGTCGTCGCCCCGCATCTTCCAGTCGAGCTTGAGGGAGTACGACTTCAGCTCCTTGGCCTGGTACCAGAGCAGGCCCATGCCGCCCTCGGTCTCCAGGGTGCCGTCCTTGACGTCGAACCTGCCGGGGCCGGCCTGCTTCCAGCCGTCCAGGGTCTGGCCGTTGAAGATCTCCCGGTAGCCCTTGCCCGGCTTGCAGTCCGCCTTGACCTGACCGGTGGCGTACTGCAGACCGCCGAGCAGGTGGGCGCGGAAGGCCTCCTCGGCGTAGGACTCCTTGGTGTGGCCGCCACCGGTGTAGAAGGAGCGGCCGCCGCCGTAGCTCTGGCACCAGGCGATCGGGTGGTCGCCCTTCATGGTGCCGCCCTCGTAGGTCGTCTCGTCGAGGGTGGCGAGGACCTTGGCCTGCTCACGCGGGTTGGTGCGGTAGTTGTACCACTCGTCGGTGCGCTCCCACGCCTCGTCCAGGTGCGCGGTGGACGGGTGGTCGTGGTCCTCGACGCGCACGGTGGCCTTCTGGATGGCCGGGTGCGAGTCGAAGTGGGCACCGACGAGACCACCGTAGAACTCCCAGTCGTACTCGGTGTCGGCGGCGGCGTGGATGCCCATGTAGCCGCCGCCGCCCGCGACGTAGTTCTCGAACGCCTTCTGCTGCTCGGCGTTGAGGACGTCACCGGTGGTGGACAGGAAGGCCACCGCGTCGTACTTGGCGAGGTTGGCCGTGGTGAACTGCCTGGCCTCCTCGGTCGCGTCGACCGTGATGCCGGCCGGGGCGCCGAGCTCCTTCAGCGCGGCGATGCCGGCCGGGATGGAGTCGTGCCGGAAGCCGGCGGTCTTGGAGAAGACCAGGACCTTCTTGCCGCCCTTGAACGGCTGGGTGGAGAACTCGAAGTCGTCCACGTCGTACAGTGCGCCCTCGCCGCCCCTGAAGACCAGGTAGATCTCCGTGGTGCGCTTGGGCAGCGACCGCAGCGGCACGTCGACGTCCTGGAAGGTCTCCCAGCTGCCGGTCGGCGGGATGTAGGCCGAGCCGTGCAGCGGTCCGTCGGGCGATCCGGTGCGCAGCTCGATGAAGCCGCCCGCGCCGCCGGAGGAGGCCCGTACGGTCATCTTCCTCTGCCCGTCGAACCGGTAGGGGCTGAAGGAGATCCAGTCGCCGTCGTGGATGTCGCCGACGGTCCTGCCGCCGTTGGCGCCGGTCTTGTCGATGACCGCGACGCCCTGCTGCGTCGTGAAGTGCTCACCCTGGCGGTGCAGCGGCTGGAGCACGGTGCGCGCGGTGCCGGTCAGGGCCTCCTGGCCGTTCGCCCCGCCGTCGGTGTAGCCGGCGCCGACGACACCGTAGATGTTGGCGTTGGGGTCGTGACCGCCGTCCCCGGCGGGCGGCTTCAGGGTGCCCTCACAGCCCGTCTCGCTGGTCAGCTCGTGGGCGTGGGAGTCGTGGCCGAGGCTGTAGACGACCTTGACCTTGGAGCAGTCGACCTTCTCCTCGGGGTCGGTGACGGTCACCTTGAACGGGACGGGCTCGCCGAAGGCGGCCAGGCTGCCGTTGCCCGGGACCTCGATCCTCACCTTGGGCTCGGTGTTGCCGACCACGATCCGGACGCTGGCGTTGCCGGTGTTGCCCTCGGGGTCCCTCGCGGTGAAGGTCGCGGTGTAGGTGCCGACCTTCTTGTACTTGTGGGTGGGGGTGAGTCCCTCGCCCTTGGTGCCGTCGCCGAAGTCCCAGCTGTAGGTGAGGTCCGGGGAGTCGGCGTCCTTGGCGGAGGCGGTGAACTTGACCTTCAGGCCGGCCGCGCCGGACGTCTTGTCGGCGCTCACCTCGGCGATCGGGGAGAAGCCGTCCTCGGCGTTCTCGATCCGGTACAGCGCGGAGTTCTCGTCGCCCTGGAACCAGGAGACGCCGTAGTCCAGGACGTAGAGCGCGCCGTCGGGGCCGAACTCCATGTCCATGATCTGGGTGCCGGTCCACGGGAAGTCGTTGATCCTCGCGACGGAACCGTCCTCGTTCTGCTCGATCCGCTTGATCCACCGGCGGCCGAACTCGCCCGCGAAGAAGTCGCCGTCGTAGGCCTCGGGGAACTTCACCGAGGAGTCGAGGTCCGGGTCGTAGCGGTAGACCGGGCCGGCCATCGGGGACTCGGAGCCGCTGCCGAACTCGGGCACGGAACCGCCGTCGTACGGGATCCAGGCCGGCTGGGCGGGCGGCAGGTCGGTGAGACCGGTGTTGTGCGGCGAGGTGTTCTTCGGGGCGTTGCAGTCGAACTTCTCGCCGGAGGTCTTGGTGGCGAAGTCGTAGTCGACGTAGGCGTCGTTGTCGCCGGTGCAGAACGGCCAGCCGAAGTTGGCGGCCTTGGTGACCTTGGCGAACTCGACCTGTCCCGCCGGACCCCGGTTCGGGTCGGCGGCGCCGGCGTCGGGACCGTAGTCACCGACGTAGACGGTGCCGGTCTGGTCGTCGACGCTCATCCGGAACGGGTTGCGGAAGCCCATCGCGTAGATCTCGGGGCGGGTCTTCTCGGTGCCCGGGGGGAAGAGGTTGCCCTCCGGGATGGTGTACGAGCCGTCCTCGGCGACCTTGATGCGGAGGATCTTGCCGCGCAGGTCGTTGGTGTTGCCGGAGCTGCGGCGGGCGTCGAAGGCCGGGTTGCGGTCGGGACGCTCGTCGATCGGCGTGAAGCCGTCGGAGGCGAAGGGGTTGGTGTCGTCGCCGGTGGACAGGTAGAGGTTGCCCTCGGCGTCGAAGTCGATGTCGCCGCCGACGTGGCAGCAGGTGCCGCGGGAGGCCGCGACGTCCAGGACCTTCTTCTCGCTGGCCATGTCCAGCGTGCCGTTGGGGTTGAGGACGAAGCGGGAGAGGCGGTTGACGCCTTCGAACTTCTTGAAGTCCTCGGCGGTGCCGGTCTCCGGGGCGTCGCCCGCGGGGGTGTCGAGCGGCGGGGCGTAGTAGAGGTAGATCGCCCGGTTGTTCTCGAAGTCCGGGTCGATGCCGACGCCCTGCAGGCCCTCCTCGTCATGGCTGTAGACGTCGAGCTTGCCGGCGACCTTGGTGACGCCGCCCTGGTCGGTGAGGCGCAGCGTGCCGTCGCGCGAGGTGTGCAGGACGCTGCGGTCCGGGAGCACGGCGAGCGACATCGGCTCACCCGTCTCGGGCTCGCCCTTGGCGAGCGGTACCTGCTGGAACTGGCCCTCGGCGGCTGCCGGTTCATCGGCTTCCGGTTGGGCGCCGGCGACCGTCGCCGGGGCGCCCACGGCCAGCATCAGGCCGGTGAACAGGGCGAGGGTGGTGCGAAGTCTGGGACGCCTCGTGGTTGTGGTGCTCTTGAGTCTGCTTCTGTGCACGAAGTCCCTCCGGGAACGGGATGGGCCGTACGGGATGGGTGCGAAGACGTGCGGTGCGGGCGCCGGGGTGCGCCGTCACCCCGGAGGCATGGTTGTCCTGAACACTTCAGGGACGGTAGCCGCGTTCATCCGGACCGAACACCCCTTGGCTCAGAGCTGATTGAACTTTTTCCCAGCGCAGGACAAAGCAGGACCCGGGCAGGTCGGGCCGGGGACCGGCGGATGTTCCGGCCCCCGTTCCCGGCCTGCCGCCGGGCGCGCGGATCAGCTGTTGAACGCTGCGTCGAAGGACGCGCTGGGCGGGTCGAAGTCGTACGCCTTCAGGCGGGTCAGCGCCTCGGGGGCGCCCTGGAGCCGGTCCATGCCGGCGTCCTCCCACTCGACCGAGACCGGGCCCCGGTAGCCGATGGAGCGCAGCATGCGGAAGACGTCCTCCCAGGGGACGTCGCCGTGGCCGGCGGAGACGAAGTCCCAGCCGCGCCGCGGGTCGCCCCAGGGCAGGTGGGAGCCGAGGCGGCCGTTGCGTCCGTCGAGGCGCTTGCGGGCCTCCTTGCAGTCGACGTGGTAGATCCGGTCGCGGAAGTCCCACAGGAAGCCGACCGGGTCGAGGTCCTGCCACACGAAGTGGGAGGGGTCGAAGTTGAGGCCGAAGGCCGGCCGGCGGTCGACCGCGTCCAGGGTGCGGACGGTCGTCCAGTAGTCGTAGGCGATCTCGCTGGGGTGCACCTCGTGGGCGAACCGCACGCCCTCCGCGTCGAAGACGTCCAGGATGGGGTTCCACCGCTCGGCGAAGTCCTCGTACCCGCGCTCGATCATCGACTCGGGAGCGGGCGGGAACATGGCGACCAGGTGCCAGATGGCGGAGCCGGTGAAGCCGATGACGGTGTCGACGCCGAGGCGGGCCGCGGCGCGCGCGGTGTCCTTGATCTCGGCGGCGGCGCGCTGCCGTACGCCCTCGGGTTCGCCGTCGCCCCAGATGCGGGCGGGCAGGATGGCCCGGTGGCGTTCGTCGATGATGGCGTCGCAGACGGCCTGGCCGACCAGGTGGTTGGAGATCGCCCAGCACTTGAGGCCGTACTTGTCGAGGAGCTGGTGGCGGGAGGCGACGTAGGAGGGGTCGGCGAGGGCCTTGTCGACCTCGAAGTGGTCACCCCAGCAGGCGAGTTCGAGGCCGTCGTAGCCGAAGTCGCGGGCGAGTCGGCAGACCTCCTCCAGGGGCAGGTCCGCCCACTGGCCGGTGAACAGCGTGAAGGTGCGCGGCATGTGGTGTCCGTCCTCCTCAGGCGGCGATCGGCGTGTAGACGGAGTTCTTCTCGGCGCTCTCCTCCACGGCGGCCAGCACGCGCTGCACCTGCAGCCCGTCGGCGAAGGAGGGTTCGGGTGTACGGCCCTCGGCGACGGCGTGGACGAGGTCGCGGGCCTGGTGCACGAAGGTGTGCTCGTAGCCGAGGCCGTGGCCCGGCGGCCACCAGGCGTCCAGGTAGGGGTGGTCGGGCTCGGTGACGAGGATGCGGCGGAAACCGGCGTGCGCCCCGGGCTCCGTACCGTCGTGGTACGACAGCTCGTTGAGCCGCTCCAGGTCGAAGGCCAGCGATCCCCGCTCGCCGTTGAGCTCGATGCGCAGGGCGTTCTTGCGTCCGGTGGCGTAGCGGGTGGCCTCGAAGGAGGCGAGGGCGCCGGAGGCGAAGCGGCCGGTGAACAGGGCGGCGTCGTCCACGGTGACCTGCCCGGTGCCGCCGGCGGAGACGGCGGTCAGGCCGCTGCCGGCCGCGGTGGGCAGGGGACGCTCCCGCACGAAGGTCTCGGTGAGCGCGGAGACGCCCGCCAGCCGCTCGCCGACCAGGTACTGCGCGAGGTCGACGATGTGCGCGCCGAGGTCGCCGAGCGAACCGGATCCGGCATGCTCGCGGCGCAGCCGCCAGGTGAGCGGGAACTCCGGGTCCACCAGCCAGTCCTGGAGGTATGTCACCCGTACGTGCCGCAGGGCGCCGACGCGGCCCTCGGCCACCATCCGCCGGGCCAGCGCGGTCGCGGGGACCCGGCGGTAGTTGAAGCCGACCATCGCCAGCGTGCCCCGGGCTCCGGCTTCTTCGGCGGCGCGGACCATGGCCTCGGCCTCGGCGACGGTGTTGGCCAACGGCTTCTCGCACAGCACGTGCTTGCCGGCGGCGAGGGCGGCCAGCGCGATCTCGGCGTGGCTGTCGCCGGGGGTGCAGATGTCGACGAGGTCGACGTCGTCCCGTTCGATCAGGGCGCGCCAGTCGGTCTCGGTGGCCGCCCAGCCGTGCCGGTCGGCCGCCGCGCGCACGGCGTCGGCGTTCCGGCCGCAGATCACGGCCAGTTCGGGGCTCAGCGGCAGGTCGAAGACGCGGCCCGCGGTGCGCCAGCCCTGGGAGTGGGCGGCGCCCATGAAGGCGTAGCCGACCATGCCGACGCGCAGCGGTGGCTTCCCCGTGTCTGCCCCTTCTGACTGCTGCGGCTGTGCCATACGGATGTCCTCCTCGTCGTCGTGGCGGGTGGGGGGTGGGCCCCGCCCGGTGGGCTGGTCAGGCCCGTGGGGCGGGGCTCCTCACTTGAAGCCGGTGGACATGTACTGGTCCACGTTCTCCTTGTCGACGACGGCCGAGTACAGCGTGAGCGACGCGGGGATCTCGTACTCGGCGAGGCCGCCGACGCCCTTGCCCTGGCCGAGGGCGCGGGCGAGGTCGATCGCGGAGGCGGCCATCGTCGGCGGGTACAGGACGGTCGCCTTCAGGACGCCGTTGTCGGCCTTGATGGCCTCGAAGGCGGAGAGCGCGCCCGCGCCGCCGACCATCAGGAAGTCGTCGCGTCCGGCCTGCTCGATGGCGCGCAGCGCGCCCACGCCCTGGTCGTCGTCGTGGTTCCACAGCGCGTCGAACTCCGGCTGGGCCTGGAGCAGCTGGGCCATCTTGGCCTGGCCGGACTCGACCGTGAAGTCGGCGGCCTGGCGGGCCACCTTCTTGATGTTGGGGTAGTTCTTCAGGGCGTCGTCGAAGCCCTGGGTGCGCTGCTTGGTGAGCTCCAGGTTGTCGAGGCCGGCGAGTTCGATGACCCGGGCATCGGACTTGTCCTTGAGCTTCTCGCCGATGTAGTGACCGGCGTTCAGACCCATGCCGTAGTTGTCGCCGCCGATCCAGCAGCGGTACGCCTGGGGGGAGTTGAAGATCCGGTCGAGGTTGACCACGGGGATGCCGGCGCGCATCGCCTTCAGTCCGACCTGGGTGAGTGCCTTGCCGTCGGCGGGCAGCACCACCAGCACGTCGACCTTCTTGTTGATGAGGGTCTCGATCTGGCCGATCTGCTGGGCGGTGTCGTTGGAACCCTCAGTGATCTCCAGGGTGACGTCGGAGTACTTCTCGGCGCGCTTCTTGGCGTTGTCGTTGATGGCGTTGAGCCAGCCGTGATCCGCCTGCGGCCCCGCGAAGCCGATGGTGACCGGCTTGCCGGGCTTGTCGTCGGCGGCGGGCTGGTCGTTCGCGGCCGGCTTGTCGTCGTCGGACTCGTTGCTCGTGCAGCCGGTGAGGAAGGCACCGGCGGACACGGCGGCGGCTCCGAACAGGAGCCCTCTGCGGCTCGCGAAAGGCGTGGGCTGTGGCATGGCGGTGAACCCTTTCCTCAGGTCGTGCTCGCGGTACGGCGCTGGACCAGCACGGCGGCGACGATGATCGCGCCCTTGGCGATCTGCTGGACGTCGCTCTGCAGGTTGTTCAGGGCGAAGATGTTGGTGATGGTGGTGAAGATCAGGACGCCGAGGACGGAGCCGACGATGGTGCCGCGGCCTCCGGTGAGCAGGGTTCCGCCGATGATCGCGGCGGCGATGGCGTCGAGTTCGTAGAGGTTGCCGTTGGTGTTCTGGCCGGAGCCGGACAGGACGATCAGCAGGAAGGCGGCGATGCCGCAGCACAGCCCGGACAGCAGGTAGAGGTACAGCCGCTGGCGGCGTACGTCGATGCCGGCGAGCCGGGCGGCCTCCGCGTTGCCGCCGACCGCGACGGTGCGGCGGCCGAAGGTGGTCCGGTTGAGCACCAGCCAGCCGATGACGGTGACCGCGGCGAACACCAGGACCAGCGGCGGGATGCCGAGGATGTAGGCGTCGCGTTCGCCGAGGTCGAGGACGCCGTCGACGGTGACGATCTGGGTCCGCCCGTCGGTGATCTGCAGGGCGAGACCGCGGGCCGAGGCCAGCATGGCGAGCGTGGCGATGAACGGGACCATTCCGCCGTACGCGATGAGCACCCCGTTGACCAGGCCGCACCCCACTCCGACGGCGACGGCGGTGAACAGGATGCCGCCGAAGCCGTACTCCTGCGTGGCGACCGTGGTCGCCCACACCGAGGCGAGGGCGACGATCGCGCCGACCGACAGGTCGATGCCGCCGGAGATGATGACGAAGGTCATGCCGACGGTGACGACACCGATGACGGAGGCCTGGGTGAGGACCAGTTGCAGGTTGCGGGTGTCGAGGAACTGGTCCGGTTTGGTGATGCCGCCGATGAGGACCAGCACGGCGAGTACGCCGAGCAGTGACAGGGTGCGGACGTCGGCGCGGAACAACACGGCGCGCCAGGCGGGGGGTTCGCCTGCCGACGGCACCTTGTCGGTGCTGTCCCGCGGCGGGGAGACGGGCTGCGTCATGACGCCGGGCTTCCTTCCATGACCAGGTCGAGTACACGGTGTTCGTCGAGTTCGCGGGCGGGTGCCGTGTGGACGACCCGGCCCTCGCGCAGCACCAGGACGCGGTCGGCGAGGCCGAGCACCTCGGGCACCTCGCTGGAGACCAGCAGCACGGCGAGGCCTTCGTCCGCCAGCCGGCGGACGACCGCGTACAGTTCGGCGCGGGCGCCCACGTCGACGCCGCGCGTGGGTTCGTCGAGGAGCAGGACCCGGCAGCCGCGCAGCAGCCAGCGCGCGAGCACGGCTTTTTGCTGGTTGCCGCCGGACAGGGTGCGCACGGGCACGTCGGGGTTGTCGGGCCTGAGCGACAGCTCGCGGGTCGCCGCGCGTGCCGCCCCCAGTTCGGCACCGCGGTCGATCCAGCCGCCCCGCGAGAAGCGGGACATGGAGGAGACCGACACATTGCGGGTGACGGACTCCAGCATGAGCAGCGCCTGCGCCTTGCGTTCCTCGGGGGCGAGCCCGAGCCCGGCCCGCACGGCCGCCCGCACGCTGCCCGGCTTCAGGGGACGCCCGCCGACGAGGACCCGGCCGGTGTCCGGCCTGCGGGCGCCGTAGATCGTCTCGAGGATCTCCGAGCGCCCGGAGCCGACGAGCCCCGCGAGCCCGACGATCTCGCCGGGACGCACCTGGAGGTCGAGGGGGGCGAACTCGCCCTGGCGGGACAGCCCTTCGACGGTGAGCACCGGTTCGGCCTCCGGCACGGAGGCGGGCCGCTCCGGGAAGACGTACTCGACGTTGCGTCCCGTCATCAGCGCGACGACCTCGCGGGTCGGCGTCGACTTCGCGGGCAGTCCGCCGGCGACGGCCCGGCCGTCCTTCAGCACGGTCACCCGGTCGCCGATGCGCCGGATCTCCTCCAGCCGGTGCGAGATGTAGACGACGGCGACTCCGTCGGCGGTGAGGTCGGCGACGATGCGGAAGAGGTTGTCGAC
Organism: Streptomyces sp.; assembly: GCF_031181555.1. Classification (GTDB taxonomy): domain Bacteria; phylum Actinomycetota; class Actinomycetes; order Streptomycetales; family Streptomycetaceae; genus Streptomyces; species Streptomyces fimbriatus. Next base: position 45,187 of record NZ_JAPSKQ010000020.1, read on the forward strand.
CTCGTCCGGGTCGAGGGCGGCGGACGGCTCGTCCATCACGATGAGGCGGACGTCGTGGGACAGCGCCCGCGCCATCGACACGATCTGCTGCTGTGCCGCCGACAACTCCCCGACCAGGCGGGCCGGGTCGATCTCCGGGTGCCCGAGCCGCCCCAGCAGCCGGGCGGTCGAGGCCCGCGCGGCCTTCCCCCGTACGACGAAGCCGGCGGCCGTGGGTTCGTGGCCGAGGTGGACGTTCTCGGCGACCGACAGGTGCTCCACCAGGTCGAGTTCCTGGTAGATGGTGGCGATGCCGAGGCGCATGGCGGCGATCGGCGAGCGGAGCGTGACCGCTTCCCCGCGCCAGCGGATGGTGCCCGTGTCGGGCTGGTGGGCGCCGGCCAGCACCTTGATCAGGGTGGATTTCCCGGCGCCGTTCTGGCCGAGCAGGCAGTGCACCTCGCCGGCCTGGACGTCGAGGTCGACGCCGTCCAGGGCCCGGACTCCGGGGAACGACTTGGTGATGCCGGTCATGCTGAGCAGCGGTGGTTCTGGTGCCATGCGGATTCCCCTCGGCGGGCGTACGGGCCGGATTCAGGGCGATCCCCTCGCGGGGCAAGCGTTTTCAGGCAGGGCGGAGCGGAGCGGGGGCGTGGTGCCGGTGAGCTGTTCGGGTGCGGTGGGGCCGGTGCGTCGGAGGAGCGGTGGGGCTTTGCGCGGTGGAACAGGCGGTCGCTTGCGCGGGTGGAACGGTCAGTGACGTGCGCGGGTGGGACGGGCGGTCGCTTACGCGGGTGAGAACAGGTGGTCGCTGATGAGCCGGGCCGCGCCGATGACGCCGGCGGTGGGGCCCAGCTCGCCCAGGACGATGGGCAGGTTGCCGGTCGCCAGGGGCAGCGACTGGCGGTAGACCTGGGTGCGGATCGCGGCGAGCAGGGTGTGGCCGAGACCGGTCACCCCGCCGCCGATCACCACCAGGCCGGGATTGAAGAAGCTGACCAGGCCGGCGATGACCTGACCGGTGCGGGTGCCGCCCTCACGGATCAGGTCGAGGGCGGTCGCGTCCCCCGCGGCGGCCGCCGCGGCGACGTCGACGGCACTGAGCGTGCCGTTCGTCTCCAGGCGGCTCGCGAGTTCGGCGGAGAGCCGCTGCTGGGCGGCCTCCGTGGCGTCCCGGGCGAGGGCCGCGCCGGAGAAGTGGGCCTCCAGGCAGCCCCGGTTGCCGCAGGCGCACGGGCGGCCGTCGGGCACGGCCTGGATGTGCCCGATGTCGCCCGCGCTGCCCGTCGTACCGCGGTAGACCTCACCGCCGACGACGATGCCGCAGCCGATGCCGGTACCGATCTTGACGCAGAGGAAGTCGGCGACGGTGCGGGCGACGCCCGCGTGCTGCTCCCCCATCGCCATCAGGTTCACGTCGTTGTCGACCATGACCGGGCAGCCGAGGTCCTGGCTGAGCGCCTCCCGCACGGGGAAGCCGTCCCAGCCCGGCATGATCGGCGGGGCCACCGGGATGCCCTCGGGGAAGCGGACCGGGCCGGGGACGCCGATGCCGGCGCCGTCGAACCCCTCCGCGAGCCCCGAGGCCCTCAACTTGGCGGCCATGGCCAGTACTTGTTCGAAGACCGCGACCGGCCCCTCGCGGACGTCCATGGGCTGGTTGATGTGCCCGAGGATCTCCAGCTCGGCGTTGGTGACGGCGACGTCGACCGAGGTCGCGCCGATGTCGACGCCGAGGAAACGAAGGTGCGGGTTGAGCCGGATGTTGTGGGAACGCCGGCCGCCGCGCGAGGCGGCGAGTCCGTCGGCCACGACCAGCTCCGTCTCCAGCAGCCGGTCCACCTCCACGGCCAGCTTCGACCGCGAGAGGTCGACCTGGTCGCCCAGCTGGGCGCGGGAGTTGGGGCCGCCGTCGCGCAACAGCCTGAGCAGTCGGGCCTGGTGGGCGTTCGCGGGTCGCGCTGTCATGCGTCTCACGAGCCCCTCCCCGCCTCGATCGGCCTGTGCGCGCCGGTTTCCGGCCACGTCTGTGGCGTGCTTTCGAAGGGAAAGTAGCAGCGGCTGCCCGGGCTGGGAAGAAGTCGCGCAGGAATTGCCCCTCACTTTTTCCACTCACAGGACAAAGGGGTTCCGGAAGGCACCCCGGAGCCCTCCGGAGCCTTCCGGAGCCGGTCCGGCGGACCACGCCGGACCGGTCCAGGACTTCGCCCGTGCGCGGGAGGAACGCCGGGTGTGCTCGGTGTGCTCGCGCATGAGCCGGGTGACCGGCGAGTTCGCTCCCGACGCGATGCCGGCCGGGCCGGAGGGCGCGGGTGGTGACGAGTTCGAGCAGTGCCCCGTGGACACGGTCGCGCAGCGGGCCGGGCCGTTCGAGCCCGGGCACCGCCCCCTGGGGCAGTCCTGTCGACGACATCACGGCCCCCCTCCCCGGCGGGGCGGCCGTGCACCACCGCAAGGCCGGTGTCACCGCGCGCCGGTGGTGACTGTCTTTCGTCCACAGGCTGCGGCGCGCACCGTGCCGGGGAGGGGAGAGCCGGCCTCGTCACACCGGCGCGGGAGGAGAACGCGGGGACGCTCAGGGACAGCGCACGACCTGCCCCGCGTAGGACAGGTTCCCGCCGAAGCCGAACAGCAGGACCGGGTCGCCGGTCGACACCGCGCCCTGCTCGACGAGCCGGGAGAAGGCGAGCGGGATGCTCGCGGCCGAGGTGTTGCCGGACTCGGTGACGTCGCGGGCGACGACGGCGTTGACGGCGCCGATCCTGCGCGCGAGGGGTTCGATGATCCGCAGGTTGGCCTGGTGCAGCACGACGGCCGCGAGGTCCTCGGGCGCCAGTCCCGCCTTCTCGCAGGCCCGGCGCGCGAGGGACGGCAGCTGTGTGGTCGCCCAGCGGTAGACGCTCTGCCCCTCCTGGGAGAACCGCGGCGGTGTCCCCTCGATCCGCACCGCGTGCCCCATCTCGGGCACCGAACCCCACAGCACCGGACCGATCCCGCTCTCCCCGCAGGCCTCCACCACGGCCGCGCCCGCCCCGTCGCCGACGAGCACGCAGGTGGAACGGTCGGTCCAGTCGGCCACGTCGGACATCTTGTCGGCGCCGACGACCAGGGCCCGGCTCGCGGCGCCGGCCCGCACGGCGTGGTCCGCGGTGGCCAGGGCGTGGGTGAACCCGGCGCACACCACGTTGACGTCCATCGCGGCGGGTCCGGGGACGCCGAGGCGCGCGGCGACCCGGGCGGCCATGTTGGGCGAGCGGTCGATCGCGGTGGACGTGGCGACCAGGACCAGGTCGATCTCGGCGGGCGTCCGGCCGGCCGACGCGAGCGCCTTGGCGGCGGCGTGCGCGGCCAGTTCGTCGACCGGCTCGTCGGGGCCCGCGATGTGACGGGTGCGGATGCCCACCCGGCTCGTGATCCACTCGTCGCTGGTGTCCACCATGCCCGCCAGGTCCTCGTTGGTGAGCACCCCGGCGGGCCGGTAGTGGCCGACGGCGGCGATGCGCGAGCCGTTCATGGGTGGATCCCCCTCATGGGTCGGTTGCGGGATGCACCAGTCTGATCAGTGACTCACGGGTACGGGGGCAGGTGAAGCGACAGGAAACGGGTGCCGGGCTTGTCGGCTTCCGCCTCCCGGAAGGCACCCGCTTCTCCCTCGAGGGGCCGGACCACCGGCTCGGCGTGCGCGTACTGCGGGAACCGCATCGAGGTGCGCCCGCGGGCGCGCTGTCGTTCGGGTCGGAGTTCGGCATGCGGGCGGCGGGTACGTGGGACGAGTCGAAGCGGACGGAGACGACCGTGTGCGCGTACTGCGGCGCGGGCCGCGACGTCACCCCGCACGTGCAGGACAATGAGATCGTGAAGGTCACCTCGCCGCACGACGACCCGGTGGCCCACGGCAACCCGTGCGTCGAGGGACGCTTCGGCTGCCGGCACGTACGCAACCGGGACTGATCGGGACTGGGGACATGGGACGAGTCACGGAACGACGCAAGGTGATCCGCATCCGGGACGGGGCGGTGTCCAGCCGCCCGGACACGCTCGTCGCCGAGGAGCCCCTGGAGATCCGGCTGAACGGCAGACCACTGGCGATCACCATGCGCACGCCGGGGGACGACTTCGCGCTGGCGGCCGGGTTCCTGGTGAGCGAAGGAGTGCTGGCGACCGCGTCCGACCTGGAGAACATCGTCTACTGCGCGGGGGCGACGGCCGACGGGTCGAACACCTACAACGTGGTGGACGTGCGGACCGCCCCGGGTGTGGTGATCCCCGACATCACGCTCGAGCGCAACGTGTACACCACCTCGTCCTGCGGCCTGTGCGGCAAGGCGAGCCTGGACGCGGTGCGCACCACGGCCCGCCACCCCCTCGCCGACACTCCCCCGCTGCGCCTGGAACCGGAGCTGCTGGCGAGCCTGCCCGACCGGCTGCGCGCGGCCCAGCGGGTCTTCGACCGCACCGGCGGTCTGCACGCGGCGGCGCTGTTCGACGAGGAGGGCGAGCCGCTGGACGTGCGGGAGGACGTGGGCCGGCACAACGCGGTGGACAAGGTCGTCGGCCGCGCCCTGCAGGGCGGGAGACTCCCGCTGTCCCGGACGATCCTGCTGGTCTCCGGCCGGGCCTCCTTCGAGCTGGCTCAGAAGGCGGTGATGGCCGGCATCCCGGTCCTGGCGGCGGTCTCCGCCCCGTCCTCGCTGGCCGTGGACCTGGCCGCGGAGACGGGCCTGACACTGGTGGGCTTCCTGCGGGGCGGTTCCATGAACGTGTACGCGGGCGAGGACCGCATCGCCCTGCGGACCGCGGCCGCCCGGGGCTGACCGGTCCCCCGGCCCTACCGGGGCCCTCCGACCGTACCGGGGCCC
>NZ_JAPSKQ010000020.1:50124-56983 GCF_031181555.1 Streptomyces sp.
GGGCTTCCTGCGGGGCGGTTCCATGAACGTGTACGCGGGCGAGGACCGCATCGCCCTGCGGACCGCGGCCGCCCGGGGCTGACCGGTCCCCCGGCCCTACCGGGGCCCTCCGACCGTACCGGGGCCCCATGGACCGGACCCCCTTCGGCCACTAACGTCCCGGAGCGTGCCCGACGACGCAGCACGAGCACGGCAGCGCACGGGGACCGGAATCGCCGTGGTGCTGGCCCTGGTCCTCGGGGCCCTGCTGGTCACCGGTCCGCCGCAGGACGGCGACCGGCGGCCGGACGGCGGTGCCTGCTCACCGCGCACCGTCGCCTCCTGGTCCGCCGACCCCACCCTCACCTCCGAGTTCGCCCGCTACGGCGACGACGCCGCCCGCACCGACGACTGGACCGGCGGCGACGGCACCCACTCGGTGCGGCTGCCCGACGGCCGGCTGCTGTGGCTGTTCTCCGACACCTACCTGGGCCGTGTGCACCGCCCGCCCAACCCGGTCGGCGAGTCCTCCGCCTGGCGGGACGCCACCGCCCCGCTGGTGCGCAACTCGGCGGTGCTGATGCGCGACGGCCGTCTGGAACGCACCCTCCCCGCGCCGCTCTTCCCCGACCCCGCCCCGGACCGGTGGCGCTGGCCGGTGGCCGCCCGGGTCGAGCCGCGCTCCCCCGGCTCCGCCGAGCGGGTCGTGCGGGTCCTGCTGTGGGTGCGCGGCGCCGGGCAGTCCCCGTGGATCTACGGCGTGCCCGCCGCCACCGAGGTCGCCACGCTCTCGCTGCCCGACCTGCGCCTGGAGTCGGTCGTGACGGTGCTCGACCAGCGGCAGGTCCCCGACCCGTCGCGGCGGGTGCTGTTCGGCACGACCCTCGTCGAGGAGGAGGGCTGGACGTACGTCTTCGGCGGCGACGACGGCCGCCCCGCCTCCCGCCCGGCCTCGCACGCCTACGCGGCACGCGTCCCGGAGGGCGGGCTGGCGGACCCGGCCGCCTGGGAGTACTGGAACGGTTCGGAGTGGCAGACCCGGGCCCGCCCGCGCCCGGTGCTCGGCGACGGGCGGCGCACGGGTGTGGGCAGCGCGTTCTCCGTGGTGCGGGCGGACGGGACCTACGTGCTGTTCACGATGGCCGCGGGCGCCGCGGGACTGACCACGGTGACGTCGTACTGGGCCTGCTCCCCGACCGGACCGTGGCACGGGCCGGCGAAGGAGTTCCGTCCCGCGCTGCCGCAGGACGGGACCGCCGCCTACAACCCGCAGGCGCACCCGGAGCTGAGCGACGACGGGCGGCTGGTGCTCAGCTACGACGTCAACTGGCTGGAGACGGCCGGGGCCGCGGTGATGCTCAGCCGGAACGTGTCCCTGTACCGACCTCGGTTCGTGACGATCCGGCTCGGTCCGCCCCGCTGACCCGGCCCGCCTCCTCGACGGGGTCGTGGGAGCGGCGCCTGGCGATCACCGCGCACACCATCAGCTGCATCTGGTGGAAGAGCATCAGCGGCAGCACGGCCAGCGAGGCCTGCGCCCCGAACAGCACGCTCGCCATGGGCAGTCCGGCGGCCAGCGACTTCTTCGAGCCCGCGAACTGGATCGCGATCCGGTCCTCGCGGCCGAACCTCAGCGCCTTGGCGCCGTACCAGGTCAGCAGCAGCATCACGGCGAGCAGCACGACCTCGACGGCGAGCAGTCCGCCGAGCCGGGCCGGGCTCACCCGGTGCCAGATGCCCTGGACCATGCCCTGGCTGAACGCGGTGTAGACGACGAGCAGGATCGAGCCCCGGTCGACCAGCCCCAGCACCTTCCGGTGGCGGGCGACGAAGGACCCGATCCAGCGGCGCAGCACCTGTCCGGCGACGAACGGCACCAGCAGCTGGGCCACGATCTTCAGCACCGAGTCGGCGGAGAACCCGCCCGCGCCGCCGCCGAGCAGCATCGCCGCGAGCAGCGGGGTGACGACGATGCCGACCAGCGAGGAGAAGGAGCCGGCACAGATCGCGGCGGGCACGTTGCCGCGGGCGATCGAGGTGAAGGCGATCGACGACTGGATGGTGGAGGGGACCAGGGTCAGGAAGAGCAGACCCTGGTACAGAGGGTCGGTCAGGAGCACCGGAACGAGTCCGCGGGCGGCCAGACCCAGCACCGGGAAGACGACGAACGTGCAGGCCAGGACGGTGACGTGGAGCCGCCAGTGCTTCAGGCCGTCCAGGGCCTCACGGGTGGACAGCCGGGCGCCGTACAGGAAGAACAGGAAGGCGATCGCGGCCGTGGAGGCGCCCGAGGCGACGTCCGCGCCCGTGCCGCGGGCCGGGAACAGCGCGGCGAGGCCCACCGTCCCGAGCAGGAGCAGGATGTACGGGTCGATCGGCATCCAGGCCGGCCAGCGCAGGCGTTTCACGGTGCTCCACTTGCTCGGTCGTGCGGGCGGTGCGCCCACGGACGCACTCGGCTGCGCGGGGACGAGGGATCCCCTCCCCATCTTGCTCCGTCCCGTCGTGATCGGGAATCAGGTATACCGTTCTCACTGTCATCACGTTCCGCGATGACCGCGGTAGCCTGCCGGCATGTACGACCCGACACACCTGCGGACGTTCCTGTCCGTGGCGCAGACGCTGAGCTTCACCCAGGCGGCACGGCGGCTCGGGCTGCGCCAGTCGACCGTCAGCCAGCACGTGCGGCGGCTGGAGGACGCGACCGGGCGGCAGCTGTTCACCCGGGACACGCACTCGGTGGAGCTGACCGAGGACGGCGAGGCGATGCTCGGCTTCGCGCGGCGGATCCTGGCCGTGCACGAGCAGGCGACGCAGTTCTTCACCGGCACCCGGCTGCGCGGGCGGCTGCGGTTCGGCGCGTCGGAGGACTTCGTGCTGACCCGGCTGCCGGAGATCCTCGAGCGGTTCCGGCACGAGCACCCGGAGGTCGACCTGGAGCTGACCGTCGAGCTGTCGGGCACGCTGCACGAGCAGCTCGCCGCGGGAAAGCTGGACCTGGTGCTGGCCAAGCGGCGGCCGGAGGACCCGCACGCCGCCCCGCACCGGCTGGTCTGGCACGACGAGTTGGTGTGGATCGGCGCGCCGGGGCTGCGCCCGGACCCGAACCGTCCGGTGCCGCTGATCGTCTACCCGCCGCCGGGCATCACCCGGGCCCTGGCCCTGCGGGCGCTGGAGCGGCAGGGCAGGCAGTGGCGCATCGTGTGCACCAGCGGCAGCCTCAACGGCCTGCTCGCGGCGGCCCGCGCCGGGCTGGGGGTGATGGTGCACGCGCGCGGGCTGATCCCCCCGGGGCTGGTGCGGATGCCGGAGCGGGCGGGCCTGCCGGAGCCGGGGGAGGTGGACTTCGTGGTGGCGCACGGCCGGCACCGTCCCTCCGCGCAGGGGGCGGCCGACGCCCTGGCGGCGGCGATCCTGGCGGGCGGCGACCGGCTGCACCGCAGCGGGCGGCGGTGACGGTTCCGTCCGCACGCGCGCCGGGATCAGCAGGGCCGGCACCGCCTCCCGAGGGGGACCCCCGCGGGACGGCCATCGGGTCGTACAGATTTCGTGGAGATCACGGCACCGAAACTTACTCCACCGTCAGTTTTCTGCCCGACCCTTCCCCATGTGAGCGCATTTTCCTCCGCTGACCAGCGCGGACGAGAGCCCTGCTCGGTTTTCGGCCCCCTCCCGCACCCCGGCCCGGTGGGGTAGCTTTCACGGCGCCGTGCGGGAGGTCTCCCTCCCGAACCAGTCCGACCGGTCCGAGCGGTCCGAGCGCCGAGGAGCGGGGAACGGGGAGCGGGATTGCGCGAGACCACCAACCCTCCGTTGGCGTTGGCGCCTCCGGTCGGCGGCCTGGCCGACGTGGTCTTCCAGTACGCCGAGGAGGACCCGTCGCGCGTCGCGCTGGGCCGCAAGGACGCCGCAGGCCGGTGGCGGGACGTGACCGGCGCCGAGTTCCGCGACGAGGTGCTCGCCCTCGCCAAGGGCCTGCTCGCGGGCGGGGTCCGCTTCGGCGACCGGGTCGCGATCATGTCCCGGACCCGGTACGAGTGGACGCTCTTCGACTTCGCGCTGTGGACGATCGGCGCGCAGGTCGTGCCCGTGTACCCCACGTCCTCCGCCGAGCAGTGCTTCTGGACGCTGCACGACGCCGAGGTGACGGCCGCGATCGTGGAGCACGAGGACCACGCGATGACGATCGCCACCGTCATCGACCGGCTGCCGCGGATGCGCCGGCTGTGGCAGCTCGACGCGGGCGCGGTGCAGGAGCTGTACGACGCGGGCGCGCACCTCGACGACGAGGTGGTGCACCGGCACCGGCGGGCGGTCACCCCCGACTCGGTGGCGACGATCATCTACACCTCGGGCACCACGGGCCGCCCCAAGGGCTGTGTCCTCTCCCACGGCAACTTCATGCACGAGGCGGACACCGTCGTCGCGCGCTGGGAGCCGGTGTTCCGCTCCAGGGAGGGTGACGAGGCGGCGACGCTGCTGTTCCTGCCGCTCGCGCACGTCTTCGGGCGGATGGTGCAGGTCGCCGGGATCCGCGGCAAGGTGAAGTTCGGCCATCAGCCGCAGCTGAACGCGGCGGCCCTGATGCCCGACCTGGCCGCGTTCCGGCCGACGTTCATCCTGGCCGTGCCGTACATCTTCGAGAAGGTGTTCGACGCGGCGCGGCGCAAGGCGGAGCGGGAGGGCCGTTCGGGGCCGTTCGAGAAGGCCGTCGAGGTGGCCGTCGCGTACGCGGACGCCGTCGAGGCGAAGGCCTGGGGCACCGGACCCGGCCCGTCCGCGGCCCTGCGGATGCGGCACCGGCTCTTCGACAAGCTCGTCTACTCCAAGATCCGCACCGCGATGGGCGGCCGGGTCCGGCACGCCATGTCGGGCGGTTCGGCGATGGACCGCCGGCTCGGGCTGTTCTTCGCGGGCGCCGGCGTCCACGTCTACGAGGGGTACGGCCTCACGGAGTCGACGGCGGCCGCCACCGTCAACCCGCCCGAGCGCACCCGTTACGGCACGGTCGGCCGGCCCCTCCCCGGGGTCACCGTGCACATCGCGGAGGACGGGGAGATCTGGCTGCGGGGCGGCACCGTCTTCCAGGGCTACCTCAACAACCCCGAGGCGACCGACGAGACCCTGCACGGCGGCTGGCTGGCCACCGGCGACCTCGGCTCCCTGGACGAGGACGGCTATCTGACCATCACCGGCCGCAAGAAGGAGATCCTGATCACCTCGGGCGGCAAGAGCGTCTCGCCGGGGCCGCTGGAGGAGCGGGTGCGGGACCACCCGCTGGTCAGCCAGTGCATCGTCGTCGGCAACAACCGCCCGTACGTCGCCGCCCTGGTCACGCTGGACCCGGAGGCGGTCGAGCACTGGCTGACCATGCGCCGCAAGCCGAAGCCGTCACCGGCCGAGCTGGTGCGGGACCCGGATCTGGAGGCGGAGGTGCGGCGCGCGGTGGTCACGGCCAACACCCTCGTCTCGCGGGCCGAGTCGATCCGCACCTTCCGGATCCTGGCGCAGCCGTTCACCGAGGAGCACGGGCTGCTCACGCCGTCGCTGAAGCTGAAGCGGAAGGCGATCGAGAAGGCGTACGAGGAGGAGGTCGAGGCGCTTTACCGCACGTGAATTCTCCGGTCAGGAATGCATCACGGGCCGTGATCGTTGACGATGGGAGTACCACCTGACCACAACCGAAGGATCGAGAGCTCGTGAGCAAGGTCCCCCCGATCATCCTGAACAACGGCGTCGAGATGCCCCAGCTGGGCTTCGGCGTCTGGCAGGTGCCGGACGCCGAGGCCGAGACGGTGGTCGCGACGGCACTGGAGGCCGGCTACCGCAGCATCGACACCGCGGCGGCGTACGGCAACGAGGAGGGCACCGGCAAGGCCATCGCCCGGTCGGGCATCCCCCGCGAGGACCTCTTCGTCACCACCAAGCTCTGGAACAGCGACCAGGGGTACGACGCGACGCTGCGCGCCTTCGACGCCTCCGTGTCGAAGCTGGGCCTGGACTACGTGGACCTGTACCTCATCCACTGGCCGACGCCGGAGCGCGGTCTGTACGTCGACACGTACAAGGCGTTCGAGAAGCTGCACGCCGACGGCCGGATCCGCGCGATCGGCGTGTCCAACTTCCTCCCCGAGCACCTGGAGCGGCTGATCGCCGAGACCTCGGTCGTGCCGGCGGTCAACCAGATCGAGCTGCACCCGCACCTGCAGCAGCACGCCGCGCGCGAGTACCACGCGGAGCAGGGCATCGCCACCGAGGCCTGGTCACCGCTGGGCCAGGGCAAGGGCCTGCTGGAGGTCCCGGCGATCGTGGCCATCGCGCGGAAGCACGGCCGCACCCCGGCCCAGGTCGTCCTGCGCTGGCACATCCAGCTGGGCAACGTCGTCATCCCGAAGTCGGCGACGCCGTCCCGGATCAAGGAGAACATCGACGTCTTCGACTTCAGCCTGGACGCCGAGGACCTCGCGGCGATCAGCGCCCTGAACGAGGACCGGCGGCTGGGCCCGGACCCGGCGGCGTTCAACGGGGCCTGACCTCCCTCGTCCGGCGGCCTCCCCGAGCCCTTCACGGGCGGGGAGGCCGCCGGACACCCGCGCGGGGGGCGATCGACCGGGCCGGCCGACGGGCCGTACGGCCGCGTGGTCGGCGGCCGACCGGACGTCGTCGTGGTCGGCCGCGTTCCCGGTGGCCGCCAACTGCCCCTCGGAATGCCCGAGTTCCCCCGCGAAGCCGCGCAGTCGCCTTGCACCGCGTCCGGTGACGGCCGGGCGACGGCGCCGTCACACGGGCCGGACGGCCGTGTGGACCGTGTGCGCCGCGAGGACGAAGACGTCCGGGCGGTGGTGCAGGCTCGCCCTGTCGTCGGGGTCGAGGAGGCGGT
>NZ_JAPSKQ010000160.1 GCF_031181555.1 Streptomyces sp.
CCCGCATAGCCATCCGCGACTCGAAGAACCCCTCCTACGCCACCCTCTCCGTCCCCGCCCCCGCGTTCACCGCCTTCATCGACGCCCTGAAGGAACGCCAGGGGCGCCCGGCGTAGCACCGGGCGCCCCTGACACGCGTACCGGTTACGCTCCCGCGTCCGCCGCCTGGGCGCGCAGGGCGCGTTCCACGCCCGCGCGGGACTCGGAGACCAGGCGGCGCAGGGCCGCGTTCGGCTCGGCGGAGGCCAGCCAGGCGTCGGTCTTGTCGAGGGTCTCGCCGGAGACCTGGACCGCCGGGTAGAGACCGACCGCGATCTGCTGGGCGATCTCGTGCGAGCGGGACTCCCAGATGCCCTTGACCACCTCGAAGTACCGGTCCGTGTACGGGGCCAGCAGCTCGCGCTGGTCGGTCTGGACGAAGCCGGCGATGACCGCCTCCTGGACGGCGTTCGGCAGCTTGTCGGACTCCACGACCGACGCCCACGCCTCCGCCTTGGCCTCGGGGGTCGGGCGGGCGGCGCGGGCGGTGGCGGCGTGGCGCTCGCCGGCCGCGGTCCTGTCCCGCTCGTACTCGGCCGCGATCTCCGGCTCGTCGAACCGGCCCACCGCCGCCAGCCGCTCCACGAACGCCCAGCGCAGCTCCGTGTCCACGGCCAGGCCCTCGATGGTCTGCGTGCCGGCCAGCAGGCCCTCCAGCAGGTCCAGCTGCTCCGGCGTGCGGGCCGTCGCCGCGAACGCCCGCGCCCAGGCCAGCTGGTGGTCGCCGGCCGGCTCGGCGGACCGCAGGTGGGCCAGCGTGGCGTCGGTCCAGCGGGTCAGCAGGGCCTCGCGGGCGGCCGGGTCGGCGTACAGGTCGATGGCCAGCTTCACCTGGCGGTGCAGCGACTGCACGACACCGATGTCGGACTCCTTGCCGATGCCCGACAGGACGAGGGAGAGGTAGTCGCGGGTGGCGAGTTCCGCGTCCCGGGTCATGTCCCAGGCCGAGGCCCAGCACAGCGCGCGGGGCAGGGACTCCGTGAAGTCGCCCAGGTGCTCGGTGACGACGGCGAGGGACCGCTCGTCCAGGCGGACCTTCGCGTACGACAGGTCGTCGTCGTTGAGGAGCACCACCGCGGGACGGCGCTTGCCGACGAGCTGCGGTACGGCCGTCAGCTCGCCGTCGACGTCCAGTTCGACGCGCTCGCCGCGCACCAGCTTGCCGGCCGCGTCGAGGTCGTAGCAGCCGATCGCGATCCGGTGCGGGCGCAGCGTCGGCTCGCCCTTGGCGCCGGCGGGCAGCGCGGGGGCCTCCTGGCGGACGGCGAAGGCGGTGATGACGCCGTCGGCGTCCGTCTCGATCTCCGGGCGCAGGACGTTGATGCCGGCCGTCTCCAGCCACTTCCTCGACCACGTCCTCAGATCGCGGCCGGAGGTCTCCTCCAGGGCGCCCAGCAGGTCGGACAGGCGCGTGTTGCCGTAGGCGTGGCGCTTGAAGTACGCCTGCACGCCCTGGAAGAACGCGTCCTCGCCGACGTAGGCGACGAGCTGCTTGAGGACGGACGCGCCCTTGGCGTACGTGATGCCGTCGAAGTTGACGAGCACGTCGTCCAGGTCGCGGATGTCGGCCATGATCGGGTGCGTGGACGGCAGCTGGTCCTGGCGGTAGGCCCAGGTCTTCATCGAGTTCGCGAAGGTGGTCCACGAGTGCGGCCAGCGCGAGCCGGGCGCCGCGGCCTGGCAGGCGATGGAGGTGTACGTGGCGAACGACTCGTTCAGCCACAGGTCGTTCCACCACTCCATGGTGACCAGGTCGCCGAACCACATGTGGGCCAGCTCGTGCAGGATGGTCTCCGCGCGCACCTCGTACGCCGCGTCCGTCACCTTCGAGCGGAAGACGTACTGGTCGCGGATGGTCACCGCGCCCGCGTTCTCCATCGCGCCCGCGTTGAACTCCGGCACGAACAGCTGGTCGTACTTCTCGAAGGGGTACGCGTAGTCGAACTTCTCCTGGAACCAGTCGAAGCCCTGCCGGGTGACCTCGAAGATCGCGTCCGAGTCGAGGTACTCGGCCAGCGAGGGGCGGCAGTAGATGCCGAGCGGGACGGACCGGCCGTCCTTCTCGTACACGCTGTGGACGCTGTGGTACGGGCCGACGATCAGCGCCGTGATGTACGTCGAGATGCGCGGCGTCGGCTCGAACGCCCAGACGTTCCCCCGGGGTTCGGGCGTCGGCGAGTTGGAGATGACGGTCCAGCCCTCCGGCGCCCTGACGGTGAACTGGAACGTCGCCTTCAGGTCCGGCTGCTCGAAGCTCGCGAAGACGCGACGGGCGTCCGGCACCTCGAACTGGGTGTACAGGTACGCCTGGTCGTCGACCGGGTCGACGAAACGGTGCAGACCTTCACCCGTATTGGTGTACGCGCAGTCGGCGCTCACCCGGAGGACGTTGCGGCCCTTCAGCAGGCCGGGCAGGGCGATGCGGGAGTCCGCGAAGACCTCGGCGGGGTCGAGGGAGTCCCCGTTGAGGGTCACCTCGTGCACGGTGGGGGCCACCAGGTCGATGAACGACTCCGCGCCGTCCTCGGCGACGTCGAAGCGCACCGTGGTCACGGACCGGTAGGTGCCGCCCTCCTGCGCGCCGGAGAGATCGAGATCGATCTCGTACGAGTCAACGGTCAGCAGCTTCGCCCGCTGCTGCGCCTCTTCGCGAGTCAGGTTTGTGCCAGGCACGCGGTCATCTCCTCGATATGTGTGGGTTGCGTCATCCTTCCACGGGACATCGGGATCGGGCGACGACGACGGCGAGCCATGGGGATACCCCTGTATCGACTGGGCCGGAGGAGGGACGCGGTGTCCGGGATCCGCCAGCGGTCCGGGCCGGCGGGAGCGACTGTGGAGGCATGACGATCCACACCGCACGCCCCGTCCCCCCGTCCGTCCTGAAGGAGCTGCTGGCCGCCGACGACGCGGGCCGCCCGGCCGTCCCCCGCACCGACGACGAGGGCGGTGCCCCGCTCCGCTGCTGTCTGCGCCGCAGTGAGCCCGGCGAGCGGATCGCCCTGGTCTCGTACGCCCCCCTGCGTCGCTGGGCGGCGGAGACCGGCGCCGATCCGGGCGCGTACGACGAGCAGGGGCCGGTCTTCGTCCACGCCGAGGAGTGCGCGGGCCCGGAGGACGGCGGCCTGCCCTTCACCAACGCCCACCGCGTCGTCCGCCGCTACTCCGCCGACGGCCGGATCCTGGGCGGCCGGCTGGTCGGGGCGCCGGAGGACTTCGGCGCCGCCTTCGCGGAGGCGTTCGCCGATCCCGAGGTGGCGCTGGTGCACGTACGGGCCGTGGAGTACGGGTGCTTCCTGTACGAGGTGCGCCGGGCCTGACCGCAAGCACCGGACCTGACCGCGGTGCGTCCGCACGAACGCCGGGGCGGCCACCCGCACGCGGGTGGCCGCCCCGGGGACGGACGGGCGTCGCTCAGGTCACTTCGCGGTGAGCTCCTGCGCCACCAGCTCCGCGATCTGCACGGCGTTCAGCGCCGCGCCCTTGCGGAGGTTGTCGTTGGAGATGAACAGCGCGAGGCCGTTGTCCACGGTCTCGTCGCGGCGGATGCGGCCGACGTAGGACGGGTCCTTGCCGGCGGCCTGCAGCGGGGTGGGGATGTCGGTGAGGACGACACCGGGGGCGTCCGCCAGCAGCTCGGTCGCGCGCTCGGGGCTGATCGGGCGGGCGAAGCGGGCGTTGACCTGGAGGGAGTGGCCGGAGAAGACCGGGACGCGCACACAGGTGCCGGAGACCTTGAGCCCGGGGATCTCCAGGATCTTGCGGGACTCGTTGCGCAGCTTCTGCTCCTCGTCGGTCTCGTGCAGACCGTCGTCGACGAGGTTGCCGGCGAAGGGCAGCACGTTGAAGGCGATGGGGCGCTTGTAGACGCCGGGCTCGGGGAAGTCGACCGCCTCGCCGTCGTGGGTCAGCCGGTCGGCCTCGTCGACCACCTTCCGGGTCTGGTCGTGCAGCTCCGCGACGCCCGCGAGGCCGGAGCCGGACACCGCCTGGTACGTGGCGACGACCAGGGACTCCAGGCCCGCCTCCGCGTGCAGCGGACGCAGCACCGGCATCGCGGCCATCGTGGTGCAGTTCGGGTTGGCGATGATGCCCTTGGGGCGGTTCGCGATCGCGTGCGGGTTGACCTCGGAGACGACGAGGGGGACCTCGGGGTCCTTGCGCCAGGCGGAGGAGTTGTCGATCACGACCGCGCCCTGCGCGGCGACCTTCTCGGCCAGCGCCTTCGAGGTCGCGCCGCCCGCGGAGAACAGCACGATGTCCAGCCCGGTGTAGTCGGCGGTGGACGCGTCCTCCACCGTCACGCCGTCCAGCTCCGTCCCCGCCGAGCGGGCCGAGGCGAACAGGCGCAGCTCGGTGACCGGGAAGTTCCGCTCCTTGAGGATCCTGCGCATGACCGTGCCCACCTGACCGGTGGCTCCGACGATTCCGACCCTCACGGCGACTCCCTACTGCGTCCTGGTGCGTATCCGATTGCCTGGCCGAGGCTCTTCCATCATGCGGCCGACCACGGCCCGCCTGTCCAATTCTTTGCGGCCACTGCCCGCGAAGTGGGACGGCCCGGCAGCGGCCACCGGTTGCGGACCTTCGGCCACCACCCCTCTGAGCTGCAGAAATTCAGTCACCGGGGGGTGTGGACCGCAAGGTCCCCTGCCCGGTCCGCCCCCGGTCACACAAAGATGTGACATACGCCTCGGTGGGTTCCGGAAGAGCCGGGCGAACGTTCCGGGCGGCAGCGGCGTCGTAGGGGAAACAGCGTGAGGGGGTGGCCGGTGCTGCGCGGAAGGACCCGGCGCGGCCGGGGGTCGTACGTCGCCGCCGACGACGATCCGCTGGACGCGGCGCAGGAGCGCCGGGTGCGGGCGGTGCTCGCACTGGGCGGCGTACCGCAGGCGGACCTGCCGGACGGGGTGCAGCAGGTCCGCCTGCGGCTGCTGGAACGCGCCGCGAGCGGCCGGGAGGCGCCGCGGGACGTCTCGGCGTGGGCGGCGGTGGTCGCCTCCAACCTCGCCATGGACTGGCACCGGGCCAAGCGCCGCCAGGAGCGGCTGGGCGAGCGCCTCGCCTCGCTGCGCCCGGCGGAGTCCCCTTCCGGCGAGGAGAACAGCCTGCTCTCCCTCGCCGTCGCCCGCGGCCTGGACGAGCTGCCCGACGCCCAGCGCCAGGTCGTCGTGCTGCGCTTCTACGCCGACCTGCCGGTGCGCTCCATCGCCGAACAGCTCGGCGTCCCGGAGGGCACGGTCAAGAGCAGGCTGCACACGGCGGTACGCGCCCTGCGCGCCCGCCTGCACGAGGACGAGGTGGTGTGACGTGACCGCCCACGACGACGACCGGGACCCCGGAAACGCCGAGAACACCGGGAGCGCCGGCGACGTGGAGGACGCCGCCGACGCCGCGTACGACGGCGTGGACCCCCTGATGGCCGCGATCCTGGACGAGCCGCTGCCCGCGCGGGCCCGGCAGGACCCGGCGTTCCGGGCCGCGCACGGTGCCGCCGCCGCCGACCTGGCGGTCCTGCGGGAGCAGCTGGCGCTGATCGGGGACGCGCTCGCCGCCCCGGCCGAGACCGCCCCCACCGGTACGGAGGCCGGCCCCGAGGACGGTGCCCCGGCGGGGCGAGGTGAGGCCGCCCGGTCCGGGAAACGGCCGGAGTCCGGCGACGGGGCGCGGCGGCCGGGCGCGGGGGGACGCCTCCCGGAGGGCGCGGACCCCGGGGACGGGACACGGGACCGGCCGGCCGCCCACCCGCCGCTGAGACCCCGCTCCGTCCGCCCCGGCGGTCCACGCGGCCCGCACCGGGCCCGCCGCCCCCTGAAGGCGGTCCTCGGCACGCTCGCCGCGGCGGCCGCCGCCACCCTGGTCGTGGGCGTGGGCGGCTGGCTCGTGGCGCAGGGCGGGGAAGCGTCCGACGCGGCGGCCGGCAAGGCGGAGACGGCGTCGGACGCCGCGGCCGACCGGCAGACGGGCGGTGTCGCCTTCGGCAGCCCCCGCCACCTCGCCTGCGCCCGCCTCGTCGCCGAGGGCACCGTCTCCGTGGTGGAGCCCGTGCCGGGCGCCGGCCGGGAGCGGATCACGCTGGAGGCGACCCGCGTCTACAAGGGGGAGGACGGGAAGCGGGTCACCTTCGTGCTGGACGTGGCCGGGCAGCCCCGGCTGCGCGAAGGCGACCGGGTGCTGGTCGGCCTGCCCCGCGAGGGCGACCACCCGGACGGGGTGATCGTCGGGGAGGAGGACATCGCCCCCGAGCGGCCCCGGATCACCGCCTCGCTCCCCGAGTCGCGCACCCTGACCTGCGGCTGAGCGACGGCAGGCGGCAAAAGGGCGGGCGGGCGCCCGTACGGACGGCGAAGGGGCGGGCGCCCGTACGGACGCCCGCCCCCATCCGGTGTTCAGCCGCTTACGGGACGACCTTCTCGATCGCCACGCTGCCGACGCCCGCGACCGTGCCGCGCGCGTTGACCAGCTGGACCTGTCCGAAGAACGCACGGCCCTCGGGAGCCGCCGCGGCGGCGGTGACCTGGCCGGAGACGGTGGCCGAGTCGCCCGTGCCGAGCTTCACCGGCGCGGAGCCGTCGACGGTGATCGTGCCGAGCGAGGCGGAGAAGAACACGTCCCGGTAGTCGTAGTCCGTGGAACCGGCCGGGACGGAGTAGCCCACGACCTCCACCGTGTACGTGCCGGCCGCCGGCTTGGCGACGGAGACCGACTCCTCCGAGTCGCCGTCGGCGGACTGGCCGACGACGGCGCCGTTCTTGTCCCTGACCGTCAGGTCCAGGTCGGCGGAGGCGTCGGAGACGTTGCCGATGACCACGTCGAGCGACTGGGCGCCCTCGGGCACCTCGACCGTGGTGGTGTGCGTCTCGCCCGTCCGGATGGCCGGCCGGTCGGTCTTGGCCGAGCCGAGCGGACCGCCGACCAGCTTGCCCTCCAGGGCGGCGAGCTCGTTCGTCACCTTCCAGGAGGCGGTGGCCGGGGTGCCGACCTTCGCCTCGGGCACGGTCACGGTCTCCGGGTCGAAGGCCGCGCCGAGGACGGCGACGTCGAGCTTGTACGGGTTGTCGAGCAGCGGCGACGTACGGCGCGACTCGACCTCGATCTCCCAGACGCCCGGCTGCGGGTTCGCGTACGACCGCAGGTCGGGGCGGCAGGTGTTGGCCGGGTTGGAGTAGTTCGGGTAGCAGTTGACCGTCGACGTCGGGTCGGCCGGGACGCCGTACGGGTGGATGGCGATGAACCGGGTCTGGCTCTTGTCCCTCAGCCCGCTCAGCGCGATCTCCAGCGTCTTCGCGCCCTCGGGCACGGTGACGAAGTAGGAGGTGTGGCTGTTGCGCTGCACCGACCCCGAGGCGGAGAAGGTGTGCTTCAGCGGGGCGGAGACGACCACGGTGTTCAGGACCTGCTTGTCGACGCCCTCGGTGCGCGGGTCGTCGACCTCCAGGATCGCGCTCTTGATGCCGGCCGAGCCGGGCGCCGCCTGGACCTTGACGGTCACCGGCTTGTTCAGCGGCAGCGAGACGTCGTCGTCGCCGAGGATGCGGAAGGTGCGGCCGGCGTTGTTCTCGAGGCCGAGCTCGTGCCGGAGCGCGCGGTCGGGGCCGGACGTACGGGTGATGGTGATGTCGTACGTCTTCTTCTGGCCGGCCTTCAGGCCGCCCTCGCGGTCGTAGAGGCCGGTGCCGAAGCCGGGGGTCTTCAGGAACTGGTCGATCGCGGTGTCGACCGGCGCCTTCACCGTGTACGTGTGCGCGGTGGCGCCGTCGCGGATCTCGTCCCAGGCGTCCTCGATGTCGATGAGGCCGGCGCCCTCCTCGTAGGCCTGCACGCCCTTGATGTGCTCGGCGGTGGAGGTGAGGGCCGTGCGCAGCTTCGCGGGCGGGAGGTCGATGCCCTTCTGCTTCGCGGCCGACAGCAGCAGCGCGGCGGCACCGGCGGCCTGCGGGGAGGCCATCGAGGTGCCCTGGAGCATGCCGTAACCGGCCGGGAGGGCGTAGCCCGCCTCGGCGACCGGGGCGCCGGGCGACCAGGTCTGGATGGTGTTGATCGCGGCGCCGGGCGCGACCAGCGTCGGCGTGAAGCCGCCGTCCTCACGCGGACCGCGCGAGGAGAACGGCATCATGGCGTAGTCCTTCTCCACCACGGAGCCGTAGTTGGCGGCCCAGGTCTCCTTGGAGACGGACGCGCCGACCGAGATGACCTTGTCGGCCAGCGACGGGTCGCCGATGGTGTTGGCGCCGGGGCCGGAGTTGCCCGCGGAGATCACCAGCTGGACGCCGTAGGTGTCGATCAGACGGGTGTAGAGCTCGGCGCGGGCGTTGTTGCCGTCGTTGAGCGCCGGCAGGCCGCCGATGGACATGTTGACGATGTCGACGCCGCGGTGGGCGACGAGGTCGATCATGCCCTCGGTGAGCGCGACGTTGGTGCAGCCGCCGGACCAGGTGCAGGCGCGGGACGAGACGAGCTTCGCGCCGGGGGCGGCGCCGTCCATCCGGCCGCCGAACAGGCCGTTGGCGGCGGTGATGCCGGCGACGTGCGAGCCGTGCGAGCCCTCGATGACGCCGATGTTGACGAAGTCGGCCTTCTTGCCGGCCCAGTCGCCGCCGTAGGGGTCCATCGGGACGTCCTTGCGGATCTCCACGACGAACGGCTGGCGCTCGGCGACGTCGGTGGCCGGGTCGTCGGTGCCGAAGTACCCGATCTGGAAGCCGTCCTTGTACGGCTTCATCGGGGTGTCGTCACCGAAGTCGAAGTTGTTGTTCAGGTCGACGCGGACCGTGCCGGCCGCGGCGTCGTAGAGCACGCCCCAGGAGTCGGTGGTGTCGCCGTCGCGGTTGGCGTCGCCGTTCGCGTCGCCGCCGGTGGTGTACGACTCCAGGAAGGTGCTCACCTGGTACGAGCCCGCCGGGGCCTGCCAGGTCCTGCCGCCGTAGGTGAAGGTCGGGCCGGAGACGGAGGAGACCATCGGGCGCCAGGTCCGGTCGTTGTCCACGATCGGGTCGGTCGCCGTCACCCAGTCGACGATCTTGCGCTCGCCGGTGGTGGTCTTCTGCAGCGCGGGGTGGCCGAGGTCCACGCCCGAGTCGAGGATGCCGATGGTGACGCCGCGGCCGTCCGCCTTCGGGTGGTCCTCGACGAACTCGACGGCACCGGTCTCGAAGGACGGGTTGTACGGGTTCTTCGCGGGGGTCCGCTTCCCGGGGGCCGGGTAGGTGGTGGTGCCCTTGCCGCCCGCCCGCTTCGCGGTGTCCGCGCTCGGCGTCGGGTCGTCCAGCGGGATCTCCTCGCGCAGGTCGATGCCGTGCACGGAGGAGAGCTTGGCGGCGGCGGCGATGGCCGAGTCCGCCTTGGCGGTGGGGACGGTGGCGCGGACGTAGCCGAGCTTGTCGTGCGTCCGGCCGACCGAACCGCCCTTGACCGCGTCCAGCTGCTCGGCGACCTGCTCGGTCTTCCCGGGCGCGGTGGCGATCATCATCGTGACGTGCTTGGCGCCCTCGGCCTTGGCCTCGGCGAGCAGGTCGGCGTCGCCCGAACCGAGCTTGTCGTGCGCGGACTTGACGTCACCGTCGACGGGCGCGGCGGGCGGCGCGTCGGCGGCGAGGGCCAGGGGTATCGGACCGGCCGCGGAGAGCGCGGCGACGAGACCGGCGGCCACGGCGATCCGGGCCACGCGTCTCGTGCCCGATATCGGGTCGCGCTGGGGGGAGTGGGTCATCGGCATCCCTTGCACGTAAAGGAACGATCGTGGAGCGACCGGAGCCGATCGACCCTGGTCGCGACGGTCCGGAATGCGATCCCGGACGATCGCTGAGCTTTACGCAAGGAAGGGAGGAGTGGGGAGGGTTGACCGAATCGAAATGGATGTATGGGGAAAACCCCCGGTGCTCTTTTGGGGAGATGACCCCCCGAAGGCGACAAGTCGCCCGGACCGGCGCCGGGGTGGCGTGCGGTCCGCCCGTCAGGCGTCCTTCGTGCGCGCGTAGTGGCGGGACGCCTTCGCGCGGTTGCCGCAGACCGCCATGGAGCACCAGCGGCGGGTGCCGTTCCGCGAGGTGTCGAAGAAGTGCAGGACGCACGCCTCGTGGGCGCAGCGGCGGATCCGGTCGGGCGCGAGGGTGAGCAGCCGGAGGTAGTCGCGGGCGGCGAGCCAGGCGGGACCCCAGGAGGGGTCGTCGAACTCGGGCCGCTCGCCCGGCCCGTCCGCCGTGAGCGTGGCCCGGATCCGCCCGTGCGCGAGCACGGCGTCGACGGCCCGGGCGCCCTCGCCCGGCGCTCCGTCCACGGCCTCCTGCAGCGCGTCCCGCGCCCGCAGGGTGTGCCGCAGGGTCGCCGCGTCGGCGGCGAAGCGCCCGTCCAGCCCGTTGGCGGCGAGCCACACCGCGAGCCCGTCGGTGCCGGTGAGCAGGTCCCGCGCGGCGCCGTCCTCCACCCACCGGGTGTTGAGCAGGTCGAGCGCGAGCGGCTCACCCGTGAGCGGGCGCGGGTCGCGACGGTCCCGGTCGGACATGGAGGGCTCCCTTCCGTGCTAACCGGTCAAGGGTACGTGACCGGTTGACGTCTCCTCTTCTAACCCTTAACGTCTCTTTCAACGGTTAGCCCCGCCCCTTCCCGCGGGGCCCGACGAAGGGATTCCCATGCCTCTGCGCCTCGGCCACACCGGCCTGAACGTCACCGACCTCGACCGGTCGCTGGCCTTCTACCGCGACGTCCTGGGCTTCGCCCTGATCGGTGAGGGCAAGGAGGAGGGCAGGCGGTACGCCTTCCTCGGCGACGGCGAACGCCTGGTCCTCGCGCTCTGGCAGCAGGCGACGGAGCCGTACGACGGCGAACGCGCCGGGCTGCACCACCTCGCCTTCGAGGCGGACTCGATCGAGCGGGTCAGGGAGTACGAGGCGTCCCTGCGCGCCCACGGCACCGACTTCGCCTACGAGGGCGTCGTCTCCCACGGCGAGGGCGCGGCCTCCGGCGGCATCTTCTTCCACGACCCGGACGGGACCCGCCTGGAGATCTCGGTGCCGACCGGCGCGGAGGACGCCCCCGCACCCAGCGGCTCCGCTCCGACCTGCGGGTTCTTCTAGCCATGGTGACGACAAAGACAGCAAGGGCGACGGAGGCGGCAACCGTGGCCGTGTACCACGCGGGCTCCCGCGCCGTGCAGGACCGCGTGGGCGTCCGGGAAGCCGCCGACCACGTCGGCCGGTCCGTCGGACAGGGCATCAAGCCGGTGGCGGCGGCCTTCCTGGAGCTCCAGCCGCTGCTGGTGGCCGGCGCCGCCGCCCCCGGGACGGGCAGGGTGTGGGCCTCCCCGCTCACCGGCGCCCCCGGCTTCGTCCGCGCCACCGGCCCGCGACGGATGTCCGTCACCGGCGGTCCGCCCCCGGCGGACCCGCTCACCACGGCCCTCGCCACCGCGGGCACCCGGGTCGGCACCCTCGCCCTGGACCCGCGCACCCGCCGCCGGATGCGCCTCAACGGCCTGCTTTGCCCCACACCCCGCGGCTTCGCGGTCGAGGCGGAGCAGGTGTTCGCCAACTGCCCCAAGTACCTGCAGAAACGGGAGGCGTACGAGACGGTCGCCGGCCGGGAGCCGGGCGAGGCTCGCCGCACCCGCCGGCTCACGGACACCCAGCGGGCGTTCGTGGAGGCGGCCGACACCTTCTTCGTCGCCACCGTCCACGAGACCGGCGCCGACGCCAGCCACCGGGGCGGCAACCCCGGATTCGTCCGCGTCCCCTCACCGACCGAGCTGACCTGGCGCGACTACCCGGGCAACGCGATGTTCCGCACCCTCGGCAACCTCGTCGCGGACCCCCGGGCGGGGCTGCTCTTCCTGGACTGGACGACCGGGACGTCGCTCCAGCTGACCGGCGAGGCCCGCACCGAGTTCACCCCCGACGGGGAGCGCCGGGTCCGCTTCACCGTCGCGGAGGCCCTGGAGACCCCGCACGCCGTGCCGTTGCGCTGGTCCGCCCCCGCGTACTCACCTGCCAATCCGACGCCACCGGGGTAACGTCCCCGGGTGCGACGGAAGTTGAGGGTGGCGGCCTACGCCGTGGTGGTGCGCGACGGACAGCTCCTGCTCGCCCGGTCACCGGGCCCCGGAGGCATCCCCGAGTGGGTGCTGCCGGGCGGGGGCATGGAGCACGGCGAGGATCCCTACGACACCGTGCGGCGGGAGGTCGAGGAGGAGACCGGGTACCGCATCGGGGTCACCGGACTGCTCGGCGTGAACTCCACCCGGCGCACCTTCCCGGCCCGCCTCGGACGCGCCGTCGACCATCACGGCGTACGGCTGGTCTACGAGGGCCGGATCACCGGCGGCGAGCTGCGCAACGAGGTCGGCGGCTCCACCGACCTGGCCGCCTGGCATCCCCTGGCCGCCGTCCCGGAACTGGTCCGGGTCCGCATGGTCGACATCGGGCTGCGCCTGTGGCGGGAGCGGCCCGCGGCGGGACGGGTGGAGCCCGCGGAGGGGTGAGCCCGCGGGCCGGCCCCCGCGGGCCGCCCTGCCCCGGGAGATGAACGCAGAGCGACCGCTTCCGGGCCGGCGCGGGAGCGGCCGGCGACACGCGGGGTGGTCCGAGATCCACGTACGGCGATCGGCGTTGCGCGTTGCCGTCTCGTTCACGCGCAGGCCATCCCCGGTGCCAAGCATCCAGTACGAGCGGAGTGCCCGTCCGACGGGCGCGCCGCGACCACTGCCGACGCGTTCGCACCCGGGGAGACACGCGCATGTCGCGCCTACGCTCAGTCGCCGGCTCCACTGGACTCCACCGCCGTTCCCTCCTCGCCGCCACCGGAGCGGTGGCCCTCTCCGCCGGCGCCGGCTACGCCCTGCGGCCCGGGGACGGCCGGGCCGCCGCCGCGGGCCCCGCCACCGGGGACGCGGAGACCGTGCTCGCCTCCTCACGGCGGGCACCGGCCGCCCCGCTCGCCCCCTACACCCGCGGCACCACCCTCGCCGGTACGGCGGCCCCGCGCGGGGCGGCGGGCTACCGCCGCCTCGGTGACGGGCCGGGCTGGGGCCGGGTGGTGCGCGGCGAGCTCGCCGAACCCCGCTCCGGCCGGGCCGGCCGCCGCACCGCGCTCACCGCGTTCGTGCAGCTCACCGACCTGCACCTGATCGACGTCCAGCACCCGCTGCGGCTGGAGTACCTGCGCGCGGCCGACGTGCACGCCTGGCGGCCCCAGGAGGCGCTCACCGTGCAGGGCGCGGTCGCCCTCGTGGAGCGGGTCAACGCGCTGCGCGGCGCCCCCGCCACCGGCTCGCCGCTGCACTTCGCGATGACCACCGGCGACAACACCGACAACAACACCCGCTCCGAGCTGGAGTGGTTCCTGACGGTGATGAGCGGGGGCCGCATCACCCCCAACACGGGCGACCCGCGCCACTACGAGGGCGTCCAGAACAGCGGTCTGAAGCAGTACTGGCAGCCGGACGCCGCCGTCCGCGACGCCGACAAACGGCTCGGCTTCCCGCACCTGGACGGCTTCCTCGCGGCGGCCGTCCGCGAGGTGAACAGCCCCGGCCTCAACCTCCCCTGGTACTCCACCGTCGGCAACCACGACACGATGCCGCTCGGCTGCTACGCCTCCCACGCCGACCCCCGCCTCACCGACCTGGCGGTGGGCGGACGGAAGCTGATGGACGTGCCGGCGGCCGAGGCACAGAGACTCCGGCGGACCATCAAGAAGGCCACCGACCCCCGCGGCGTGCGGTACGGCGAGTTCCTCCGGGCCCACTCCCGCGCCATGCGCCCGGTCACCCCCGACGAGAAGCGGGCCCCGTTCACCCCCGCCGACTACCTCAAGGCCCACCTGGACCCCGCCCACCGGGGCCTCGGCCCGGTCGGCCACGGCTACACCGCCGCCAACCTCGACGCCGGCACCCAGTACTACGCCTTCCGCATCGCCGACGACGTCGTCGGGATCAGCCTCGACACCACCGACCCCGGCGGCCACTACACGGGCTCCCTCGGCACGGCCCAACTGCGCTGGCTGGAGCGCACCCTGCGGGCCCACGAGGACTCCTACGCGATCGTCTTCAGCCATCACACCAGTACGACGATGACCAACACCCACCCCGACCCGGCCCGCCCCGGCGAACGGCGCCACAACGGCGAGGAGGTCGCCGCCCTCCTCGGCCGCCACCGCAACGTGGTGGCCTGGGTCAACGGCCACATCCACCGCAACGCCGTCACCCCGCACACCGGGTCCGGCGGCTCCTTCTGGGAGATCTCCACCGCCTCCCACGTCGACTTCCCGCAACTCGCCCGGGTCATCGAGCTGGTGGACAACAAGGACGGCACGCTCTCCCTCTTCACCACCCTCGTCGAGTCCGCCGCCCCGTCCCGCACCGACTTCACCGACCTCTCCCAGACCGGCCTCGCCGCCCTCTACCGCGAGCTCTCCTGCAACGCCCCGGGCGCCCGCACGGACCTGGCCGGCGCCCCGGAGGACCGCAACACCGAGCTGCTGCTGAAGAAGGGCTGAAACCGGGCCAACCACCGCGGCCGGCGGCAACCCCGC
>NZ_JAPSKQ010000161.1 GCF_031181555.1 Streptomyces sp.
CGGACCGGTGACACGGACCGCGTGCGGCCCGGCCGTCCCACCACCGAGCCGGCCGTCCGACCGTCGAGCGCGCCGTCACGGCCGACCGCCCGGTCCGTCCGTCACGCACGGCCGCCGGATCCGCCCGACGGGTCCGGCCATCGGGTCCTGCCGCCCCGCGCGACCGCCCGGCCCCGCTGCCGGATCCGGGCGCCCGTCCCGCCGGGGGCGTCAGCGGCAGCTGTCCGCCGCCTCGATCAGTCGCCGTGCCTCGCCCAGTGCCGCCCGCAGCACCGCGGGGTCGGTCGCCAGGTCCGCGTCCCCGGGGGGCAACAGCCAGTCCGAGCCCTCCACCGGCGGCTCGGGGGACGGCCGCAGCCCCCGTCCGTCGGTCTCCGTGCAGGTGCTGCCCGGTACGTCCCAGGCGGCGGCCGTCCCCGGCGGCACCAGGAAGCCGAGCGTGTCGCCGCCGCCGTCGTGCAGGACGAGCCCCACCGCGTCCCCGGCCCCGCGCCGCAGGATGTCGACCGCCTCCAGACCCTGCCGTGCCGGAACCGTGACCACGTCGCACTCCGGTGACGCGGGGGGTGGGGCACCGCCCGCCACGGTCACCACGCATCCGGCCGCCGGCGTACACGACGGCGCGCTCGACGACGTACTCGGCGGCGTCAGAGGATCGTTGCTCTGGCTGGTCACCATCCCGGCCTCCACCACACACATCCCTGCCTGAAAACGAGCGGGTCGGGAGTCGGGGGTCTCCCGGTCCACGGGGTTCAACGCGCCGGACCGTCAACGGCAACGGCGCAAGTGCGCCGCAAAGGATGGCAGATCATGGCAGATCACGGCCGAGATATCCGGTTTGCAGCCAAACTTCGCATGGTGACCCCGTCACAGCAGGTACGTTCTTGCCCGCCGGAAACAGGTCAGCACTTGGACAACTCATCCTGAATCCGGCATGGTTCGACGGTTCGCAGAGAGGACCCGGCCATGGCGTCGTCAACGGTGCCCTCGTCCCAGCCCAACCGGCCACCACGGCCGAACCTCGTCTTCCGGCAACTGCGCGGACCGCGCTCGCCGGCCGAGTTCGCCGCGGCGGTCCGCCGGGCCGCCCGCGAGATCGGTGAGCGGGTCAGCTGTGACGCGCGGTACGTGCACCGGGTGGAGGCAGGCGAGATCCGCTGCCCCAACTACGCCTACGAACGGGTGTTCCTGCACATGTTCCCCGGCCGCACGCTGACCGATCTGGGCTTCGCGCCCCGCTCGGCGGTCCGCGGGCGCCGGGCGCGGGACGTCGGGGACACGCCCCCGGCGCACACCGGGAACCCGGCGAACGCCACGCCTGAGACAAGCGTGGCGGACGAGCCGTATGACACGCAGGACCGGTACGACACGTACGACACGCACGACCACGAGGAGAGCGACGTGCTGCGTCGCGCATTCATGACCGGCGGAGGCGCCACGGTGGCCGCCGCCTCGCTGGGCCCTCTCGGGTTCGCCTCGGACGCCTCGGCGGCGCAGCGCGCCGTGCGCCGCGCCGGGGCGAGCGACGCGGGTGCCCTGGAAGAAGCCGTCCGCCGGATCCGGTTGCTGGACGACCGGCACGGGGCCGACGGCCTCTACCGGCGGGCGGCGGCTCCCCTGCGCGCCGCCTACGCGTTGCTGGACGCCGGTGCGACCCGGCAGCGGACGGCGGACCGGCTGTACGCGGGCGCCGGCGAACTGGCCATCTCGGTGGGCTGGCTGGCCCACGACTCGGGCCGCTTCGACGACGCCCGCTCGCACTACGCGGAGGCGCTGGCGACCGCGCGGGTGACCGGGGACGCGGGCCTGGAGGCGCACGCCTTCTGCAACACGGCGTTCCTCGCGCGGGACGCGGGCCGGCCCCGGGAGGCGGTGCGTGCGGCGCAGGCCGCGCAGCGGGTGGCGCGGTCGCTCGGCTCGCCGCGGCTGATGTCGCTGCTGGCGCTGCGCGAGGCGGGCGGCTGGGCCGGACTCGCCGACCGCTCGGGCTGCGAGCAGGCCCTGGCCCGGGCCCAGGCCTACTTCGAGCGTGGCCCCTCGGAGGCGGATCCCGAGTGGATGAGCTTCTACGGGGAGGCCGAGCTGGAGGGCCTGGAGGCGCAGTGCTGGTCGACGCTGGGCGACTGGCCGCGCGCGGCCCGGCACGCGCGGCGGGCGGCGGAGCTGCAGGACCCGCACTTCACCCGCAACATCGCCCTGTACACGGCGGAGCTGGCGGACGACCTGGCCCGCGGCGGGCTCCCCGACGAGGCGGCCCAGGCCGGGATGCGGGTGCTGGACCTGCTGACCGAGGTCCAGTCGTCCCGGGTCCAGACGATGCTGGCGGGCACGTCCCGCGTCCTGCTCCCGCACCGCCGCGCCGCGGGCGTCTCGGCGTTCCTGGACCGCCACGCCTCGTTCCCCCGCGCGGTGTGAGCGGCCCCCTCCGGTGTGAGCGGCCCCGTCGGTGCGGGTGGCCGCGCGGTGCCGAGTCGCCGGCCCGGTGCCGACGGCCGTTCCTCAGGCCGCCAGATGTCCCAGGTCGTTCCAGCTCTCGAGGGCCGGCTCCCCGTACGCCCAGCCCAGGACCGACAGCGACGTCGGGTTGAGGCGGATGCGGGCCGCGAAGTCCAGGGGCAGGCCCAGCCAGCGGGCGCCGATGGAGCGGAGGATGTGCCCGTGGGCGAAGACCAGCACGTCCCGGTCGGCCGAGCGCGCCCAGGCCACCACCTCGTCCGCACGGGCCGTCACCTCGGTCAGGGTCTCCCCCTCGGGGACGCCGTCGCGCCAGATCAGCCAGCCGGGGCGGCCGGCCTGTATCTCGGCCGGGGTCATGCCCTCGTACGCCCCGTAGTCCCACTCCATGAGGGTGTCCCAGGTCTGCGCGCGCTCGCCGAAGCCGGCGAGTTCGCAGGTCTCCCGCGCCCGTGCCAGCGGGCTGGTGCGCACCTCGACGCCCGGCAGCCCGTCGTACGGCGCCCGGTGCAGGCGCTCGCCGAGCAGCTTGGCGCCTCGCCGGCCCTCCTCCAGGAGCGGTACGTCGGTCCTGCCGGTGTGCTTGCCGGACAGCGACCACTGCGTCTGTCCGTGCCGGGCCAGCAGGATGCGCGGTGCCATGGGAGACCTTCCGGGGTGATTCGCAGGTGGAACTCCCCCCATCATCGCGCACCCCGGTCGCGGGCAACCCGGCGGGCGATCTCAGCGTCTATCAGGGCCGAGGGCCTCTCACGGGAGGCGCGTACACCGTAGAGTGGCTGGCCGCCGACGAGCGCCGCGCGAGGACGAAGGGGGAGGGCGATCGGATGCCGCACACCGAGACACCGGGCACCGAGGCGGCCCCGGCGACCCGGCTGCGCTGGTGGACCGAGCTGCCGCTGATCGTCCTGGTGTACGCCTGCTACTCGGCGGGACGGCTGGTCGTCCGGGGCGACGTCTCCGACGCCGTGGACCACGGTCTGGCGATCCTGCGCATCGAGAAGGCCCTGTACCTCAACGCCGAGCACCCGCTCAACCGCCTCTTCACGCGCGAACCGTGGCTGGGCGTGCCGGCCGACTTCTGGTACGCGTCGCTGCACTACCTGGTGACGCCCGCGGTCCTCGTCTGGCTGTTCCGGTCCCGCGCGGTGCGCTACCGCGCCGCCCGCACCTGGCTGATGACGTCCACCTTCATCGGCCTGATCGGCTTCACCCTGCTGCCCACCTGCCCGCCCCGGCTGCTCGACGCGAGCCACGGCTTCGTGGACACGATGGCCCACTACAGCTCCTGGGGCTGGTGGGGCGGCGAGGCGAGCGCCCCGCGGGGCCTGGGCGGGATGACCAACCAGTACGCGGCGATGCCGAGTCTGCACGTGGGCTGGGCGCTGTGGTGCGGAGTGGTCCTGTGGCGGTACGGCAACGGGTCGCGCCTGACGCGGACGGCCGCCGTCGGCTACCCGCTGGTGACCACGATCGTGGTGATGGGTACGGCGAACCACTACTTCCTCGACGCGGCCGCGGGGGCGGCCGTCATGGGCGCCGGGCTGCTGCTGACCCCGGTCGTGATGCGGTACGCCGACCGCGCCAAGGCCCTGTTCCCGCCCCGGTCCGCGCCGGTCGCGGCGGGTTCCTCCGGCACCCGTTCCCCCGTTGTCAGTGCGGGATGCCAGACTTCCGCGGGTGAGCGATTTCCACGGCAGCGGCAGCACGAGTCGCGGTACGGACCAAGAACCGAGCCGGATGCCTCCCCCGCGGACGCGGGGGAAGACGCTCCGGCACCGGCTCGCTGAGCTGCGCGGCCCCCAGGTCCCGGCCAAGGCGCTGGACGCGCGCGCCCTGGCCGCCCTCGCCGCCAACCCGGGCTGCCGGCGGCGGGCGATCCTCGACGGCGCGGGCGTGAACAAGGCGGTGCTGGCGAGTGCGTTGGGCTCGCCGTCGGCCTTCGGGCAGTCGCAGTTCGCGTTCGTGCGGGGCAACGCGTTCGAGGCGAAGGTCAAGGCCGACGGCGGCACGGAACTGCTGCGGCTGGCCCACGAGAAGCTGGACCGCTCGGCCGAACCGCCCGCCGCCGCGCGGGTGCCCGACCTGACCGCGCCCGGCCCCGAAGGGCGCCTGGAGCGTACGAAACTGGCGCTGCGTGAGGCCACGGAGGCCACCGCGTCCCCGGGCACCTGGACGCTGCTCGACCATCCGATGCTCGCGCTCGACGTCGCCGGCTCCCCCGCCTTCCTGGAGCCGGACGCGGTGGTGGTGCACCCGGACGGCAGCTGGACGGTCGTGGAGATCAAGTCCTTCCCGATGCTGGACGGCTCCGCGGACCCGGCGAAGGTCGGCGCGGCGGCCCGTCAGGCGGCGGTGTACGTCCTGGCGCTGGAGGAGGTGGCCGGCACGCTCGACCCCTCCCCGCGCGTGCGGCACCGGATCCTGCTCGTGTGCCCCAAGGACTTCTCCAACCTGCCCACCGCGTCGGCCGTGGACGTGCGCAAGCAGCGCGCGGTGACCGCCCGTCAGCTGGCCCGGCTCACCCGGATCGAGGAGATCGCCGACACGCTCCCCGAGGGCACGTGCTTCTCGCCGGACCTGCCCGCCGAGCAGTTGGCGACGGCCGTGGAGTCGGTCCCGGCGACGTACGCGCCGGAGTGCCTGTCCGCGTGCGAGCTGGCCTTCCACTGCCGGGACCGCTCCCGCGCGGCCGGTGCGGTGACCTCCCTGGGCCGTCCGGTCCGCGCGGAACTGGGCGGTCTGGCGACCGTCGAGGACGTGCTGGCGGCGGCCCGCGGTCAGGCCGGTGACCCCGACGACCCGGTGGTGGCGGCACTGCGGCGGGCGGCGGCCCTGCGCGCGCAGGCGCTGGGCACCGCCGGTGCGGCCGCCCCCGCCGGCGTTCGGGAGGCGTCCCCTTGTCGCTGATCACGACCCTCGCCCGCCTCGAGGCCATCAGCACCGGCCGCGCCCAACCCGCCGCCACCGTCCGGCACCGGCATCTGTCCGAACGGCCGCTGGTGTTCGTACCGCTCACCACCGCCGGTGAGGCGGGCGCCCCGCTCGGCGCGCTGGTGGGCACCGACCGGGACGCGCCGCGGCTGCTGGTCGTCCCGCAGCCGCGCGACCGCGACCTCAGGTTCGCGTTCCTCGCCGAACTGGCCGACGTGGTCCTGCCGTACGTCGACGGATTCGCCGACGCCGTGGAGGCGGCCGAGCGCACCGAGACCGACCCGGAGACCGGCAAGCGGGTCAGGGTCGAGGTCGACCTGTGCGCGGACGCGCCCCAGCTGATCGTGCCGAGCCGGGCCGGCATCGACCTCGTGCGCCTCCTCGGCCGGTCCATGCGTTTCCGGCGCACGGCGGAGCAGGACCCGGAGGCCCCGTTCCCGGCGCCGCCCCGGGTGCCGCTGCTGGGACGGTGGCTGACGCACTTCGGGGAGCGGGCCCGGGTGCCCGGCTCGTCGCTGCTGCTGGCCATGACCGACGTCCTGGCCCGGCACTGGGCGACCGGGCAGTCCACCCTGGAGGACCAGCACCTGGGGGCGCTGCTCGCCTGGATCGCCCCGCCCGGGGGACGCTCCGGCGCCGAGGCCGCGCGGGAGGCCGAGCTCGCGCGGGACGCCGACGGCCAGTTGCTGTGCCCGCCCGCGGGCCCGGCGACCGACCCGGCGTTCGACAACAAGCTGCTCGCCCCGGCCATCGAGCGCTACGACCGCGCCCGCACCGCGCTCGCCGCCGCGGAGGACGGGCTGGAGGCCGACGACCGCCTCGGCGCCCTGACCGCCGCCGAACGGGAGATCCGCGCGCTGGTGGAGAGCCGCACGCGGCCCACCTGGGACGCGGTGTGGCGCGGCCTGGACCTGCTGCGGGAGCTGCCGGAGGGCGCGCGCGTCGAGGAGCGGTGGACGCGCGACCGCTGGTCGTTCACCGGTCACCGGGACCGCGTCCTGGCCGGCGAGCCGCCGCAGCCGCGCCGCGACGACGCCGTCACCGCGGCCGGCAAACTGGCCGTGCGCGAGCGGGAGCAGGCCCGTCTGGAGGCCCAGGAGGCCCTGGACGACCCGCTGGTGATGGCGGGCCGGCGGCTGGCCGGGGAGGCCTTCGCGGGCGAGGTGACCGATGTGGTGATGGCGTACAGCGAGAGCAAGCGGCCCAGCCCCCGTCCGCTGGTCACCGTCCGCACGGACGACCGCCCCCACCTGGGCGAGCGGACCCGGGTGTACCGCACGCTGGGCGGGAAGCCGCAGACGGCGGAGTTCGCCGGATACGCGCAAGAGGACGGCGGGCCGGGCGACGGCACCCTGCTCGTCCTGCGGATCATGGACAGGATGGGCCGCGGCAAGGAGCCCGAGGAGGGATCCGTGCCGGAGAAGGGCGACCGCGTGTGCTTCACGCTGTTCGAGCACGAACCGCGCGGCGGGGCGAAGCTGCCCGACCCGGAGGAGACGCCGTGGACGCACGGCGGGCCACCCGGTGAGGAGGCCGTACCGGAGGCCGCCGACCCGGTGACCGAGGAGGATCTGCTGTGACCACCGAGGCTGTGACCACCGACGCCGTGATCACCGGGGCCGCGGCCTCCCCGGCCGGTTTCGACCCCGGTGCGGCGGCCGCCCGCGCCACCGACGCGATCCTGAGCGACACGCTGCACGGCACCGCGCGCGGTGTCGTCGTCGACTCCCCGCCCGGCGCCGGCAAGTCCACCCTGGTGGTCCGCGCGGCGCTGGAACTGGCCGGGGCGGGCCGCCCGCTGATGGTCGTGGCGCAGACCAACGCGCAGGTCGACGACCTGGTGCTGCGGCTCGCCGAGAAGAACCCCGACCTGCCGGTCGGCCGGCTGCACAGCAGCGACACCGACCCGTACGACAAGGCGCTCGACGCGCTGCCGAACGTCCGCACGTCGGCGAAGGCGGCCGATCTCGCCGGGCTCGACGTGGTCCTCTCGACGGCGGCGAAGTGGGCGCACGTCAAGGGCGTCGAGCCGTGGCGGCACGCCATCGTCGACGAGGCGTACCAGATGCGCTCGGACGCGCTGCTCGCCGTGGCCAACCTGTTCGAGCGGGCGTTGTTCGTGGGCGACCCGGGGCAGCTCGACCCGTTCGCGATCGTGGGCAGCGAGCAGTGGGCGGGCCTGTCCTACGACCCGTCCGCGTCCGCCGTGACCACCCTGCTCGCCCACAACCCCGAGCTGCCGCAGCACCGCCTGCCGGTGTCGTGGCGGCTGCCCGCCTCGGCGGCGCCGCTGGTGTCGGACGCGTTCTACCCGTACACGCCGTTCCGCAGCGGCACCGGCCACGGCGACCGCGGGCTCGTCTTCGGCGTCCCGTCGGACGGTTCGGGCCCGGACCGGGTGATCGACGAGGCGGCCGAGTCCGGCTGGGGCCTGCTGGAGCTGCCCGCCCGGCACACCCCGCGCACGGACCCGGAGGCGGTGCGGGCGGTGGCGACGGTCGTGCGCAGGCTGCTGGACCGCGGCGGCGCGGCGACGTCCGAGAGGTCGGCGGATCCCGTTCCGCTGACCGCCGGCCGGATCGCCGTCGGCACCGCGCACCGGGACCAGGCGGCGGCGGTGCGGGCGGCGCTCGCGGAGCTGGGCGTGGCGGACGTCACGGTCGACACGGCGAACCGTCTGCAGGGCCGGGAGTACGACGTCACGGTGGTCCTGCACCCGCTCTCCGGCCGCCCCGACGCCACCGCCTTCCACCTGGAGACGGGCCGGCTGTGCGTGCTCGCCTCCCGGCACCGGCACGCGTGCATCGTCGTGTGCCGGGCGGGGGTGGGCGACCTGCTGGACGACTACCCGTCCACGGAACCGGTCCAGCTGGGCACGCTCGTGAAGTTCCCGGACGGCTGGGAGGCCAACCACGCGGTGCTCGCCCACCTCGCCGAGCACCGGGTACGGTGGCGGCCCTGACCGGCACGCCCTCCCCGCCGGAGGCGGCCGACGGGCACGGCCCGGACGGCCGGGAGGCCGACCACGCGGTCCTCGCCGGGCACCGGGTGCGACGACGGTCCCGGCGGAGGGGCGAGGCCCTCTTGCGGGGGCGCGGGACAATGGACGGTGGCCCACTTCCCCGGGGTGCCCCCGCCCGCGGGGGAGGGTCCGCCCCCAGCGGGTCGCCCCCGACGGGTCGACCGCGACGTACGAGAAGGAGATGACATGGCGGAGCCCACGCCGCGCAGGGACGAACCGCGGCTACGCCCCGCGCCCCTGCTGTTCGAGCCCGCGGCGGCGGCCGCCGATCCCGAGCACTTCTTCGACCTGGAGTCGATCGACGATCCGCGCGCGCTGCTGGAGCGGGCGACGGAGCTGACGCTCGCGTTCCGTGCCGCGGCGGACCGGGCGATGGAGTTCCAGGCGATGGCGGCGGCCCAGCTGGCCGACCCCCGGCGCTTCGACCGGCTGACGACGGCCGACATCGCGGAGCGCGCCGAGTGGACCGAGGACTACGCGAAGAAGATGGTCGAGTTCGGGCGGGACCTGATGCGCGGCGGCGAGGGCTCCGAGGACATCGGCCCGGCGTGAGCCCCGCGGTCCGGCGGCCCGGTGCGGTCCTGCCGCTCCCGGCTCGAACACGCGTGGCATATGCCGGACGGGCACGATACCGCCTCCTCGGGCGTCGCGTCCCGGATTCCGGCAACCCTGGGGACCGCGCCCTCACGGCCGGTAGATCTGTGTGCCATGAGCAGCACACGGCATGTCTCCGACATCAGCGGCGTCACCCCGGACGGTGCCGCCTGGCTCGCCTCGGCAGGAACGTATCCGCGCAGCACGCTCGCGCACTGGAAGGAGCGCGCGGACGCCCCGGCCGTCCTGTCCTGCGGCGTGGTCTTCGACGTGGTGAGCGCGCCCGCGGTCTTCGGGCGCCGGATGCTGGACCGGATGTGGGACGAGGGGCCGGGCTCCGGGCCGGTGGCGGAGTTCCGGGGCCGGATGCTGCTGTTCGCGGCGCCGGGGACGGCCCAGCGGCTGCCGGTCCTCCTGGAGTGGGAGGAGTGGGGGACGCACAACCGGGCGCGCGGCCGCACCGGCGCCGTCCCGCCGCTGCTGTGCCACGGCGCCGGCGACGCGGTGACGGTCCCGGCCCCCGCCCCCGTCGTGGGGGCGGCCGGCCCGGCCCGCTCCGGCTCGCGCTGGCTGGTCGCCCCGGACACGCGTCACCCCTGGCTGCCGGGCCCTGAGGTACTGCTCTGGGCGGCCGTGCGGGCGGCCCGCGCGGCCGTACGGATATCGATTTTTCCTCCCGCCGACCAGGGTGCTAATGTCTACGACGTCAGCAGGCGCCGCTAGCTCAGTTGGTTAGAGCAGCTGACTCTTAATCAGCGGGTCCGGGGTTCGAGTCCCTGGCGGCGCACGACCCGAGAAAGGCCTCCTGCGAGAGCAGGAGGCCTTTCTCGTGCGCGTATCCCGCCGCTGACCAGCCGGTGGTGATCACCCGGTGGTGATCTTCACCGTCCACGCCCCCGACGCCGTGCGCCCCTCCACCTCCACCCGTACGGACTCCCCCGGCACCGTGAAGCTCTCGCCGAGGGCGACCGGGGCATCGGCGAGGGGCGGGTAGACCGAGTCCTCCCAGCAGGCCTCGGTGTGCGGGTGGGCGTCGATGACCTCGATGGGCCCGCCGCCGGACTGGGTGCCGCTGCTCACCCGGTAGACCAGCACCCCCTGCCGGCAGGCCGCCGCGTCGTTGCCGACCGGGCCGCGGACCTCGAAGGCGAGCACGCTGTCGGCGCCGGTGCGCACGACCGCGAGCTTGGCGCCCCGGCCGAGGCCGAAGGACGGCGCCCCGGCCGCGCCCGTCACCGGCACCCCCGGCCCCGCCCCCAGCGGCTCCAGCGTCAGCCGCACCGGGCCCGCGTCCTGCACGCACCGCACCTGCCGGGGTTCCAGCCAGCCCAGCTTCCACTTGTGCCAGCCGAACAGGTCCGGCGCCAGGGCGAACTGGCTGCCCATCAGGTCCCAGTCGCCGACGTGGGTGTCCCAGTCGCCCTTGCCGTCCACGGGCCGGTGGTAGAGGTCGGGCAGGTCGAAGACGTGTCCGGTCTCGTGGGCGAGGACCAGCCGGTCCGGGGGATGGTTCTCGAAGACGGTGACGATCCGGCGGATGTCGGTGCCGTCGGCCCGCAGCGGGGTGTCCAGGTTGACGACCTTCGTGGCGTCGGAGTCCACGCCCGGCGCGTCCGGGTCGGCGACGAGGTACACGACGTCGTACCGCGAGAAGTCGACCTGCCCGTCGGTCACGGCGAGCGCGTCGCGCAGATAGGCCGCCCGGTCGGAGGCGGCCCAGTCGCGCTGTACGGCGTACGCCGTGGACGGGCGCGGCATCCGGATCCAGTGCCGCAGGGCGTGCGGACGCAGCGTGAACCTGCCGTAGGAGGCCCGCTGGAAGAAGCGGGTCGTGGCCGGGAAGTGGTCGGCGGCGAGTTCCTCGGGCGTGGTCAGGGGGTGGGAGTCCGGGAAGGAGAGGAACACCATCACCGCGTCCAGCCGGCGGGCCGGGCGGGGATAGGCGGGGTTCCAGGTGTCCAGGCCCTCGGAGTGGTGGGCGTCGGTGCGGGTCAGGGTGCAGGGCGCCGCGGAGAAGGGCTCGGCGGCGGAGGGGACGGTCACCATCGAGGTCGCCGCGAGCGCCGACATGGTGGTGCACATCGCCGCCGTGCTGCGCAGCCGGGGCCGCACACCCGGACGGCCCAGTCGCTTGAGGGCTTCCCGGCCGGATCCTCGTCCTCTCAGGGGGAGCTGACGCGGCACGGGGACCTCCGGGAGACGGTTCACGGGACACCGCACCCAGAGTGTGTGTGTTTGTCATATTGCGCCCTGTTCAGCTGCGCCGGACGGGTGAGAAACCCGGGTCTTCCCGCCGGGACCGGCCCCGGGACACCGTGAGAACCGCGAACCATTCACGGAACGTCACAACTGGTCAGAGGGCCGATGAAGCCGATCCATCGGCGGACGGAAACGGTCGGGAAGAGATGCGAGACCGTCCCGGAGACCGGACAGTGGCTGAAAGGGCCCGACGTCGGCCTCTATGATCGGCAGACTTTCCTGCACGGACAGCGAGCGAGTGCACTGCGGGAGCGAGCGGTGAGCGGAACGTCCGAAGGGCCGGCGCCCGCAACGGATCTCGACCGGCCAGTCGTCACAGAGAGTGAGATCGCCACGTCTCCCCGTACCGGGTCCCCGCCGCCCCTGTCGTCCCCGCCGCCCGCCTCCTGCCCCTCACCGCCCCCCTCGTCCCCGTCGTCCCCGTCGTACCGGGCCGCCTTCACGGTCGCGCCGCTCGCCATGGCCGTGGTCGACCGCGAGGGCATGGTGGTCAGCGCCAACGGCAGCCTCGCCACCCTGCTGGGCAGCGACCCGGAGACCCTGAGCGGTGCCGTCGCCGCCGATCTGGTGGACCTCTCCTCCGACGCCCGCATCTGGCACGCCTACCGCGAGGTGCTGCGCGGACGGCAGGCGAAGCTGCGCTGCACGCGCCGGCTGAAGCACCCCGAGGGGCACACGCTGTGGGTGCGGGTGACGGTCGCCCCGCTGCCCACCGACGACCAGGGCGTGCTGCTCTCGGTCGCCGACATCAGCGCCCGCCGGGAGCTCCAGGCGCGGCTGCGGCACTCGCGGATGCACGACCCGGTGACCCGGCTGCCCAACCGCACCCTGTTCTTCGAGCGGCTGACGGCCGCCCTGGAGGCGGAGTCGTACGAGCGGAGCGGCACCGGCCGGATCGGGCTGTGCTACCTGGACCTGGACGGGTTCAAGGCCATCAACGACACCCTCGGCCACCACGTGGGCGACCGGCTGCTGGCCGCCGTCGCCGAGCGCCTGACGCGCTGCGCGCAGGAGGCCGGCCGGGCCAGGACCGGCATCCCGCTGGTCGCCCGGCTCGGCGGGGACGAGTTCGCCCTGCTGGTCGAGGACTCCACCGGCACCGAACAGCTCGCCGACCTCGCCGAGTCGGTGCTCGGGGCGATCCAGGCCCCCTTCGACCTCTCCGGCCAGCGGCTGTCGGTCTCCGCGTCCATCGGGGTGGTCGAGCGGCACGCCGCCGGAACCACGCCCACCGCGCTGATGCAGGCCGCCGACACCACGCTGTACTGGGCGAAGGCCGACGGCAAGGCCCGCTGGACGCTGTTCGACCCGGAGCGCAACGCCCACCGGGTGACCCGCCAGGCCCTCGCCTCCGCCCTCCGCCCGGCCATCGAGCGGGGCGAGTTCGCGCTGGAGTACCAGCCGCTGGTCGGCATGGAGGACGACCGGGTGCACGGCGTGGAGGCCCTGGTCCGCTGGCACCACCCGCGCTTCGGCACCCTGACACCGAATCGGTTCATCGGGCTCGCGGAGGAGGACGGCTCGATCGTGCCGCTCGGCCGCTGGGTGCTGCGCACCGCCTGCCGCCAGGCCCGCCGCTGGCAGGAGGAGCACCCGGAGGGGCCGCCGATCTTCGTCAGCGTGAACGTGGCGGTCCGTCAGGTCTGGGACTCCGACCTGGTGGCGGACGTCGCCGAGACCCTGGCGGAGACGGGCCTCGCGCCGCACCTGCTGCAACTGGAGCTGACCGAGTCGGCGGTGATGGGCTCCTCGGGGCGGCCCCTGCAGGCCCTGAAGGCGCTCAGCGACATGGGCGTGCGCATCGCCATCGACGACTTCGGCACCGGCTACTCGAACCTGGCCTACCTCAGCCGGCTGCCGGTGTCCGTCCTCAAGCTGGACGGCTCCTTCGTCCGGGGCTTCCAGTACGAGGAGCGCGCCGCCGCCCTGCCGAACCCGGCGGACGAGGTGATCGTCGAGGCGATGGTCCAGCTCGCCCACCGGCTCGGCCTCACGGTCACCGCGGAGTGCGTGGAGACCTCGGCGCAGGCCACCCGGCTGCGCCGGATCGGGTGCGACACCGGTCAGGGGTGGCTGTACTCCCGTCCGGTGCCGCCGGACCGCATCTCCGAGCTGCTGGGCACGTCCGGGGTTCAGGCGGGCGCCGGCAACCCGTAGGCGTCCGCGATGAGTTCGTAGGAGCGCAGCCGCACCTCACCGCTGTGCGCGTTGGCCGTGATCATCAGCTCGTCGGCGCCGGTGCGCTTGTGGAGGTCGTCCAGTCCGGCGCGGACCTCGTCCGGGGTGCCGTGGACGACGTTGGCGTTCCAGGAGTCGACGAACTCCCGCTCCATCGGGGTGAAGGGATGCGCCTCCGCCTCCTCGGGGGTGGGGACCAGGCCCGGGCGGCCGGTGCGCAGCCGGACCATGTTCAGCGCGGCGGCCAGCACCTGCCGGCGGGCCTCCTTCTCGTCGTCGGTGGCGAGCGCGGAGACGCCGATCAGGGCGTAGGGCGCGTCGAGGACCCCGCTGGGCCGGAAGGTCTCGCGGTACAGGTCCAGCGCGGGAATGGTGTTCTGCGCCGAGAAGTGGTGGGCGAAGGCGAACGGCAGGCCGAGCAGGCCGGCCAGCCGCGCGCTGAACCCGGAGGAGCCGAGCAGCCAGATCGGCGGGCGGTGCGGGGACTGCACCCCGCCGGGCGAGGTGGCCTGCACCGGTCCGGGAACGGCGTGGATCCGGCCGTAGGGGTGCCCGTCGGGGAAGTCGTCGTCCAGGA
The DNA here is from genome assembly GCF_031181555.1 of Streptomyces sp. GTDB lineage: Bacteria > Actinomycetota > Actinomycetes > Streptomycetales > Streptomycetaceae > Streptomyces > Streptomyces fimbriatus. Next base: position 14,019 of record NZ_JAPSKQ010000161.1, read on the forward strand.
AGCGGGTGAGCTCGGCGAGCTGCTGGGGGAAGTCGTCGGCGCCCTCGTTCAGCCGGTCGGTGCGGCGCAGGGCCGCCGCCGTGGCGCCGTCGGTGCCGGGGGCGCGGCCGAGGCCGAGGTCGATCCGCCCCGGGGCCATGGCCTCCAGGGTGCCGAACTGCTCGGCGATGACGAGCGGCGCGTGGTTGGGGAGCATCACGCCGCCGGAGCCGAGCCGTATGCGGTCGGTGTGGGCGGCGAGGTGGGCCAGGATCACGGCCGGGGACGAGGAGGCCACACCCGGCATGGAGTGGTGCTCGGCGACCCAGTAGCGGTGGTAGCCGCGCGACTCCGCGAGGCGGGAGAGGGCGACGCTGGTGCGCAGGGCGTCGCTCGCGGTGCGGCCCGCTCCGACGGTCACCAGGTCCAGCACCGAGAGGGGGACGGGTGCGGTGCCGCGGGCGGTGCCCCGGATCTCCTCT
>NZ_JAPSKQ010000162.1 GCF_031181555.1 Streptomyces sp.
GCTCGACGACCGCGCACATGCGCTCCTGCGACTCGCTCATGAGGATCTCCTCGGGCGAGAGCGTGGAGTCGCGCAGGGGGACGTCGTCGAGGGTGACGCGCATGCCGCCGGAGCCGTTGGAGGCCAGTTCGGAGGTGGCGCAGGACAGGCCCGCGGCGCCCAGGTCCTGGATGCCGACGACCAGCTTCTCCTTGAACGCCTCCAGGGTGCACTCGATGAGGAGCTTCTCCTGGAAGGGGTCGCCGACCTGGACGGCGGGACGCTTCGACGGCTTCGCGTCGTCGAAGGTCTCCGAGGCGAGGATCGACGCGCCGCCGATGCCGTCACCGCCGGTGCGGGCCCCGTAGAGGATGACCTTGTTGCCGGCGCCGGAGGCCTTGGCGAGGTGGATGTCCTCGTGCCGCATGACGCCGATGGCACCGGCGTTGACCAGCGGGTTGCCCTGGTAGCAGGCGTCGAAGACGACCTCGCCGCCGATGTTGGGCAGGCCCAGGCAGTTGCCGTAGCCGCCGATGCCGGCGACGACGCCGGGCAGCACGCGCTTGGTGTCGGGGTGGTCGGCGGCGCCGAAGCGCAGCGGGTCCACGACGGCGACCGGGCGGGCGCCCATCGCGATGATGTCGCGGACGATGCCGCCCACACCCGTGGCCGCGCCCTGGTAGGGCTCCACGTAGGAGGGGTGGTTGTGCGACTCGACCTTGAAGGTGACCGCGTAGCCCTGGCCGACGTCGACGACACCGGCGTTCTCGCCGATGCCGACGAGCAGGGCGTCGGACTCGGGGGCCTTCTCGCCGAACTGGCGGAGGTGGACCTTGGAGGACTTGTACGAGCAGTGCTCGGACCACATCACCGAGTACATGGCGAGCTCGGCGCCGGTGGGCCGGCGGCCCAGGATCTCGACGATCCGCTCGTACTCGTCCTTCTTCAGGCCGAGTTCGGCCCAGGGCAGCTCGACGTCGGGGGTCGCGGCCGCGTGCTCGACCGTGTCCAGAGGCGTCTTGCTCATGCGTTGACCAGCTTCTTGAGGATCGAGGTGAAGAACGGGAGGCCGTCGGTGCGGCCGGTGCCGATGAGCGGCTCGACGGCGTGCTCGGGGTGCGGCATCAGGCCGACGACGTTGCCGGCGGCGTTGGTGATGCCGGCGATGTCGTTGAGCGAGCCGTTGGGGTTGACGTCGAGGTAGCGGAAGGCGACGCGGCCCTCCGCCTCCAGCTCGTCCAGCGTGCGCCGGTCGGCGACGTACCGGCCGTCCATGTTCTTCAGCGGGATGTGGATCTCCTGGCCGGCCGTGTAGTCGGCGGTCCAGGCGGTGTCCGCGTTCTCCACCCGCAGCTTCTGGTCGCGGCAGATGAAGTGCAGGTGGTCGTTGCCGAGCATGGCGCCGGGCAGCAGGTGCGCCTCGGTGAGGATCTGGAAGCCGTTGCAGATGCCGAGGACGGGAAGACCCGCCCTGGCCTGCTCGATGACGGTGTCCATCACCGGCGAGAAACGGGCGATGGCCCCGGCGCGCAGGTAGTCGCCGTAGGAGAAACCACCGCACAGCACCACGGCGTCGACCTGCTTGAGGTCCTTGTCCTTGTGCCAGAGCGCCACGGGTTCGGCACCGGCGACACGGATCGCGCGCCGGGTGTCCCGGTCGTCGAGACTGCCCGGGAAAGTGACGACGCCAATACGAGCGGTCACTTCACGGCCTCCGCGGCTTCCTCGACCCGGACGGTGAAGTCCTCGATCACGGTGTTGGCGAGGAAGGATTCCGCAAGATCGTGGATGCGGGCGAGCGCGGCCTCGTCGACCGGCCCGTCAACTTCCAGTTCGAATCGCTTTCCCTGACGGACGTCCGAGATCCCTTCGAAACCCAGTCGCGGCAGTGCGCGCTGCACCGCCTGGCCCTGGGGGTCGAGGATCTCCGGCTTGAGCATGACGTCGACTACGACGCGTGCCACTGGCACTCCCGGTGTGTGGTGCTGAGCAGGTTCCTTCAGACTACCCGCACAAAATTTCTACGCGAGTAGAGTTGTAGGAATCTACGTGAGCCCGATCACGATTCGGCATCACGGGGAGGCGTCGGGGAAAAGATCCGGGAAAGATCCGCGTTCCCTCGCGCATCCCTATTGCGCCACGGACACGCGGACAGATTTAGTCGAGCTTCACATTGCATTGCCGGGCACTGTACAAATGAATTGTCATTAGCAGATACTTTGCCCGATTACAGGCGAACAGACGGCATCTCGGTGACGTCCCGGCACGTCATCACGGACGTCCGGACCGAGATGCCGCACGAAGGGACCGATATTCGTGGCGCAGAAGGTCGTGGTCACTCTCTTTGACGACATCGACGGCTCGGAAGCGGCGGAAACGATCGCCTTCGGACTCGACGGCAAGTCGTACGAGATCGACCTGAATGAAGCCAACGCCAACAAACTGCGGAAGGCGCTCGCGCCGTACGTGGAGGCGGGCCGCAAGCGGTCGCGCTCGGGCAAGGCGTACCAGCAGACGGAGGTCGCCCCCGACCCGGCGGCCGTGCGCGCCTGGGCGCAGGCGAACCGGATGGACGTCCCGGCGCGCGGGCGGATCCCCAAGAGGGTCTACGAGGCGTTCGCCGCGGCCCGGTGAGCCGGCGGGCCCGGCGGGCTGGCGGGCCCGCCCCGGACGGTGACCGGATTCGGCCAGGAGGCCCGGGAGGCCGTCCCCGACGGCCGGTCACCCACCCCGCGGGAGAACCGACTTGCGCAGCACCCCGGGTGATCAGCTAAAGTCTGGAGCACGCCGCCGGGCGAGGCCGAAAGGCCCAGCTCACGGAGTACACGCGGGTGTAGTTCAGTAGTAGAACATCCCCCTTCCAGGGGGAAGGCGCAGTGTGCAATTCCTGTCACCCGCTCTGCACGGCCGTACGGACCACTCCGGTGGATCAGGTAGGCTGGTGCTTGCACCGATCGGTGAAAGCCGGTCGGGAGCCATGCGGACGTAGCTCAGTTGGTAGAGCGCAACCTTGCCAAGGTTGAGGTCGCGAGTTCGAGCCTCGTCGTCCGCTCGGGAAGAAGGCCCCGGTCCATCGGACCGGGGCCTTCTCGTGTGCGCGTGCTCCCGGCCGTCTGACATTTGTCATGCCCGCTGATGACAGCGCGCACTGCTGCCCCGCCCGCCGAGCGGCGATGATTGGATCATGCAAGCAAACGGGCACGAACACGTGATAGAGGTCACCGGCCTGCGTCGTGTGTACGGGGACGGGTTCGAGGCGGTGCGCGGGATCGACTTCTCCGTGCGCCAGGGGGAGATCTTCGCGTTGCTGGGCACCAACGGCGCCGGCAAGACATCGACGGTCGAACTGCTGGAGGGCCTCGCCGCACCGGCCGGCGGCCGGGTGCGCGTCCTCGGGCACGACCCGTACACCGAGCGGGCCGCCGTGCGCCCCCGCACCGGCGTGATGCTCCAGGAGGGCGGCTTCCCCTCCGAGCTGACCGTCGCGGAGACCGCGCGGATGTGGGCCGGCTGCGTCAGCGGGGCACGTCCGCCGCGGGAGGCGCTGGCACTGGTCGGGCTGGAGAAGAAGGCCGACGTGCGGGTGAAGCAGCTCTCCGGGGGCGAACGGCGGCGCCTGGACCTGGCGCTCGCCCTGCTCGGCGACCCCGAGGTGCTCTTCCTGGACGAGCCCACCACCGGACTCGACGCCGAAGGGCGCCGGGACACCTGGGAGTTGGTGAGCGCGCTGCGCGACCGCGGTACGACGGTGCTGCTGACCACCCACTACCTGGAGGAGGCCGAGAACCTCTCCGACCGGCTCGCGATCCTGCACGAGGGACGCATCGCCGCCACCGGCACCCCGGCCGAGGTGACCGCCGCGCAGCCGTCCCGGATCACCTTCGAACTGCCCGAGGGCTACTTCCTCGGCGACCTGCCGCCGCTCGACGAACTGGGCGTGTGCGAGCACGAGGTGGACGGACGGCTGGTCCGGTTGCGGACCCGTGAGCTGCAGCGGGCGGCCACGAGGCTGCTGGTGTGGGCCGAGACGGCCGGGGTGGAACTGAGCGGACTGGACGTGCGGTCCGCGTCGCTGGAGGAGGCGTTCCTGGGCATCGCCCGGGAGGCGTCCGCCACGGGAGAACGGGAGTACGCGGCATGAGCGGGACGGTCACCACGCCGAAGGGGACGCGCGGCACGCGCACGGCGGCCACGACGCCCCTGGGACGCATGGGCGCCCTCGCCCGGGCCGAGGTGACGCTGCTGGGGCGGAGCAAGGGCACCCTCTTCGCCGCGCTGTTCGTGCCGCTGGTGCTGCCGGTCAGCGTGCGCTCGGCGGCCGGGGAGATGGACCTCGAGGAGGCCGGGCTCACCATCGGCGCAGTGGTCCTGCCGGCCGCGATCGGCTTCTCGCTGCTGTTCGCCGTCTACTCGGCGCTCGTCGGCGTCTTCGTCGCCCGGCGCGAGGAACTCGTCCTCAAGCGGCTGCGCACCGGTGAGCTGAGGGACGCCGAGATCCTGGCCGGGTCGGCGCTGCCGGCCGCCGCGACGGGGCTCGTGCAGTCGCTGCTGCTGGCCGCCGGCTGTGTGGTGCTGCTGGACATGGCGGCCCCGTCGGCCGTCCATCTGGCGGTGCTGGGACTGCTGGTGGGACTGGTGATGTGCACGGCGCTCGCCGCCGTCACCGCGAGCTTCACCCGGACCACCGAGAGCGCCCAGGTCACCCCGATGCCGCTGTTGCTGGTCTCCATGCTGGGCTCCGGGATGACGGTCCCCCTGGAGCTGTTCCCCGACCGGCTCGCCTCCTTCTGCGAACTGCTGCCGCTCACGCCCGTCATGACCCTGGTGCGCGGCGGCTTCACCGGCGACCTGCCGGCGGGCGAGGCGCTGGGCGCCGCGGCGACGGCGGTGGCCTGGACCCTGCTGGCGGTGTTTGCTGTGCAGCGGTGGTTCCGCTGGGAGCCGAGGCGCTGACGTACGGAAGGGCAGGGGCACGGGGTCATGAGCGGGCCGGACGGCTGGTGGGGGCGCAAGAGCACGCCGGCGAAGGTCGAGACGTACACGCGGTGGTCGTTCCACTTCTTCGCGCTGATCGAACTCGCGGCGGCCGGCGCGCCGGTGCTCGGATGGGCCGGGCAGGTCGGGCCGGAACTGGCGGTTCTGCTCATCCTCATGGTGGCCGCGCACAGCGCGGTCTGCGCCGTGACCGCCTCACGGGCACTGGACTGGCTGCGGGGGCGGCGGGCGCAGCCCCTGCGGCTGCTGTGGGTGCTCGGTGCCTTCACCGCGGTGGTCTCCGCCACTGCCGTCGCGGTCGCCAGGCTCGGCCCGGCGGGCGAGGGCACCGACGGCGCGGCCGGCGGGGTCTTCGGGCTCGTCCTGGTCTTCGGCGCCGGGAACGTCGCGCTCGGTATACGCAGCCGGCGACGGGTGTTCACCGCCGTGGCGGGTTTCGCGGCGGTCGCGGGACTGGTGTGCCTCCCGCTCGGGATGCCCGGCCCGGCCGCCCTGGGCGTCACCGGGATGGTGCTGGTGAGCGGCGGCTTCCTCGCCTTCGCCTCCATCGTCTCCGCCTGGTTGCTCGGCGTCGTCTACGAACTGGACGAGGCCCGCGAGACCCGCGCCCGGCTCGCCGTCGCCGAGGAACGGCTCAGGTTCGGACGGGACCTGCACGACGTGATGGGGCGCAACCTCGCCGTGATCGCGCTGAAGAGCGAGCTGGCCGTCCAGCTCGCCCAGCGGGAGCGGCCGGAGGCCGTGGCGCAGATGGTCGAGGTGCAGCGGCTGGCGCACGAGGCGCAGCGGGAGGTGCGCGAGGTGGTGCGCGGCTACCGCGAGGCCGACCTCGGCAGCGAACTGGCGGGCGCGCAGGGCGTGCTGACCGCCGCCGGCATCGACTGCACGGTCACCGGCCCCGTGACGGGGCTGCCCGCGCCGGTGCAGTCCGCCCTCGGGTGGGTGGTGCGGGAGGCGGCCACGAACGTCCTGCGGCACGGGGACGCACGGCGGTGCGCGGTGAAACTACGGGTGCGGGAGGGACGTGTGGTGCTGACGGTGGAGAACGACGGGGTGCCGCAGGCCGGCGGCCCGGGCCGGGGATCCGGGCTCGTCGGGCTGCGCGAGCGGCTGGCGGAGATCGGGGGGACGCTGCGGGCCGGACCCGCCGGGGACGGACTGTTCCTGCTGACCGCCGAGGTCCCCCTGCCCGCGCACTCCGGCGAGGCTCCCCCCGCGGCGTCCGCGGCCGCGCACGCCCCCCTTCCCCTGAGCGAGGTCACACCATGACGGAACCCCGGCCCGTGCGGCTGCTGCTGGCCGACGACGAACACCTGATCCGGGGGGCGCTCGCCACGCTGCTGTCGCTGGAGGACGACCTGACGGTCGTCGCCGAGGCCGCGACCGGACCGGAGGCGCTGGCGATGGCGCGGGCGCACATGCCCGACGTCGCCGTCCTGGATCTGCAGATGCCCGGCGCGGACGGTGTGAAGGTCGCCACATCCCTGCGGGCGGAGCTGCCCGGCTGCCGGGTGCTGATCGTGACCAGTCACGGGCGGCCGGGGCATCTGAAGCGGGCGCTTGCGGCGGGTGTGCGCGGGTTCGTCCCCAAGACCGTCAGCGCGCAGCGCCTCGCGGAGATCATCCGCACGGTGCACGCGGGAAACCGTTACATCGACCCCGAGTTGGCCGCCGACGCGATCGCCGCCGGGGACTCCCCGCTGACCGCGCGCGAGGCCGAGGTGCTGGAACTCGCGGCGGACGGGGCGCCCGTGGCGGAGATCGCGGAGCGGGCCGCGCTGTCCCAGGGAACCGTGCGGAACTACCTGTCCTCGGCCGTCTCGAAACTCGGGGCGGAGAACCGGCACGCGGCGGTGCGCCTCGCCCGCGAGCGAGGTTGGGTATAGTTGCTCTCGCGCCACGGCGCAACGCGGACGTAGCTCAGTTGGTAGAGCGCAACCTTGCCAAGGTTGAGGTCGCGAGTTCGAGCCTCGTCGTCCGCTCAGGATCAAGGCCCCGGTCATCGACCGGGGCCTTTGTCGTGCGCTCAGCTCCAGGTGGTCCCCGTCAGCCGCTCGTACGCCTCCACGTACTTGGCCCGGGTCGCGTCCACGACCTGCTGCGGCAGCGGCGGCGGGGGCTGCTCGCTCTTCCGGTCCCAGCCGGACTCGGCGGACGTCAGCCAGTCCCGCACGTACTGCTTGTCGTACGACGGCTGCGCGCGGCCCGGCTGCCACTGCTCGGCCGGCCAGAAGCGGGAGGAGTCCGGGGTGAGCACCTCGTCCGCGATGACCAGGTCGTCGCCCTCGAAGCCGAACTCGAACTTGGTGTCGGCGAGGATGATCCCGCGTTCGCGGGCGATGTCGCGGGCCCGGGAGTAGGCGGCGAGGGTGGCCTGGCGCAGGCGGGCCGCGGTGTCCGCGCCGACCTGGCGGGCCACCTCCTCGTAGGGGACGTTCTCGTCGTGCTCGCCGACGGCGGCCTTGGTGGCCGGGGTGAAGATCGGGGCGGGCAGCTCCGATCCGTCCGTCAGGCCTTCGGGGAGGGCGAGGCCGCAGACGGTACGGGACTCGTTGTACTCGGCCAGGCCCGAGCCGGTGAGGTAGCCGCGGGCCACGCACTCGACGGGGACCATGTTCAGGGACTTGCAGACGAGGGTGCGGCCCGCCCAGTCGGCGGGGGCGCCGGCCGGGAGCTCGGTGCTCAGGACGTGGTTCGGGAGCAGGTCGGCGAGCTGGTCGAACCACCACAGGGAGAGCTGGGTGAGGACCCGGCCCTTGTCGGGGATCTCGGTCGGCAGCACCCAGTCGTAGGCGGAGATGCGGTCACTGGCGACCATCACGAGGTCGCCCGCCTCGTTCCGGTACAGCTCGCGCACCTTTCCGGTGTGCAGATGCACCAGGCCCGGGACCTGGATCGGCTCGGGCTTCTCGACGAATCCGGACACGGTTCCTCCCCGTGGTGATGTCCAATGACTCGATTCTCCCGTATGGGGCGAACGGGCTTGGCCACGGGTCGGTGCGGGTGCGTCGCCCGGCGGGTCAGTCGCGTTTGCAGATGCGGTCGAGGAGGTTGGCGGTGGCGCGCTGGACGCGGGGGTCGACGCGGCCGGGGCGGTCCAGGGCCGGGGACCAGGCGGAGGTGCCGGAGGCGAACACCCAGGCGCCGGACGGGGCCCGGTAGAGGGACGTCTCCTGGTGCCGCCGGGTGCCCTCGCGGTCGGTGTACGGGGAGTGCGCGAGCAGGACGCGCTCCTCGTACTCGGGCAGCGGGGTGCGCGGGAAGTAGCGGTCGGCCTCGCCCGCGACCATTCCCTCGAGGCCGTCGCCCTCGTGCGCGCCGGTCGCCTCCCACATCCAGTGGCCGGCGTTGCGGACGATCAGCGGGTGCGGCTCGGGGACGTGACCGGCGTACTGGATGCCGAGCAGCTGCTGCTCCGCGCGGTCGGTCTCCCGCCACAGCGCCGGTCTGCCCGGGCCCCTGCGCTTGCGGCAGGTCAGCAGGCGGTCGGGGCCGGACGGGGAGGGGGCGAGCTCGGCCTGCCAGTACATCGTGTGGGCGGAGAGGAAGACCAGGGACGTGCCGTGCTCGCGGGCGCGTTCCACGGCGTCGCGCATGGGCTTGGACCAGTACTCGTCGTGGCCCGGGAAGATCAGCCCCCGGTGGCGGGTGGGGTCGACGCGGCCGGCGTGCAGGTCGCGGGCGTCGGCGTAGGCGAGGTCGTAGCCGTAGCGCTCGGCCCAGCGGATCACGTCGTAGGCGTGCCCGACGTGCAGGGGGAGGCCGGTGCCCGCGTACGGGCGGTCGAAGGAGACGGTGGTGGCGGCGTCGGCCTCACCGAGCAGACGGCCTTCCTCGTCCCAGGCGTGGTGGAGGCTGGCGCCGGTGCGGCCGTCCTCCGGGTAGAGGTTGTACGCCTGCCAGGTCACGTCGGGCAGCACCAGGAGCAGGTCGGCGGGGCGGTCGTCGCGGACCGTGAACGGGACGTGCGAGCGGTGGCCGTCGGCCGTGGTGAGGACGGCGACGTACGCGCCGACGCTCCAGTACGACGGGACCGGCAGCCGCCAGGACAGCCACCAGTGGTGGCAGGAGACGGTGCGGTCGGCGGTGAGCGGCGGGGGCTGCACGATGCCGGAGAGGCGGGGGCTGGAGGTGATGCGGGTGGCGCCGCGGCCGCCGTAGTGGCCGATGCGGTAGACGTCGACGCCGAACTCCTGGGGCGGCTCGACGGTGATGTGGAAGTCGACGGCCTCACCGGGGGCGACCCCGCCGGTGGAGGCGAAGCCCTTGATCCGGCGGTGCACGTCGTCGGCGGCGCGGGGACCGCCGGAAGGGCGCGGCGCGGGGGCCCCGGGCGCGCCCTGTCCCGGGGGGCGGGCGGTGGACGCGGGGGGTTCCGGATCCGCGTACCGGGGGGCGGGCCGGCCGGTGTCGCCGGCGTGCGTCTCGCTGCCGCGCAGCCACGGGAGGGGGCCCTGCCCGAAGGGGTCGTGCACGGTGTGCGCCCGCGCTCCCGGCTCCCGGCGGCGAATCCGCTCCCCACCCATGATCGCTCCCCTCCCCCGTGCCCCCGTGGCGGTGCGGCGCGTGGTGCCTTCGGTCGCCGTCCGGCGAATGGTGCCGGCCGACGGTCATGCGCGTGTCGTAGGTCGCGTGCCCTCGCCGGGGAACGCGAACGGCCCCAGCACATCACATGGAGCACACAATCCGTCACTGTTCGTTTTGGATTGACCGAAAGCGCAGAGGCCGGCTCCGGGAGGGGCGGGGCGGTCGGCGGCTCAGACGAGCCGTACCGGCTTCTCCGGGCGTATCCCCTGCCGGGCCAGCCACAGGCGCAGGGCCGCCGGGTCGCCGTCCTCGATCAGGGCCAGGACCTGGGGGGGCAGGTCCGTGGCCCGCTCGCCGCCGACGAGCAGGGTCGGGCCGTCGAGCCAGTCGAGGCCGGGGGCGGCGCCCGCGGTGTCCATCGCCGCGCAGCAGACCATCGCGGTGATGTGGTCGGCGAGAAGCTCGCGGGCGGTCCGCGGGGGCTGGAGGGGGAAGAGGGGGAGGGCCCGGTCGTCCCAGAGGGGGACGGGGTCGTGAACGCCGGGGGAGGCGGCGCTCCCGGGGGCGGCGGAGGCCGGGGTGGAGCGCGGGGAGGCCACCCTCTCCTCCCGGGCCAGCTCGGCGCTCAGGCGGGCGGCCAGGGCGGCGCTGCGGGCGGTGGTGCCGGCCAGGTCCTCGTCCTCCGGGTCCGGTTCGGGCTCGGTGGGTGGGGGCGACGCCGCCGGCGGGACCGGCCCGGCGGGCGGGGCCGCCGGGGCCGGGTCCGTCAGGTGGTCGAGGACGCGGGTGAGGGTCGGTCCGTCGGGGTCCGGCGTCCCGCCGTCGGCGGCGGGGCGTACGCGCAGGGCGTCCAGGACCCGGTGGAGGCGGGCGGCTTCGGTGCGCCACTTGCGGTCCACGACCTCCTCCGGATAGTCGGCCCAGTGGACCGGCGCCCAGTCCCGGCCGGGCTCCGCGGGACCGCCGTGGAAGAGGCGGGCGGCGAGGAGGGAGGCGGCCTCGTCCACCGCGCCGGGCTCTTCGAGCAGGTCACAGGCGGGACGCTCGCCGAGGCGGGAGGCGAAGCCCTCGGCCAGCCGGTCCCGGCGGGACAGCTCGGTGAGCGCCGCCACCACTCCGGCGTTGAGCCGCGAGGGCCAGCGGCCCATCCGCCAGGCCGGCAGCGCCACCCGGGTGAGCAGCCGGTCCCAGCCCGCGTACGCCAGGCCCACCTGTTCCTGGGCGACGATGCGCAGCCCGTAGTCCACGGCCTGTGCGCGCTCGGCCGCCGCCGCGGCGACCCCGCGCTCCATCTCGGCGGCGTGTCCCCGGCAGCCGTGCAGCAGCACCCGGGCGACCCAGCCGACGCCCGCGAGCGCCCCCCGGAACACCGCTCCCCGGCGGGGCGCCGAGGCCACGGCCACCGCCGCGTCCAGGCCCCGCACGAAACGCCGGGCGGCCGCTATGTCCGGGTGCGCCGACGGTCCCGTACCGGCGACGACCGGAGCGAGGACCGCGCGCAGCTCGCCCACGCGCATCCACCACAGGAACGGGGAGCCGATCACCAGCACGGGCGCGGCGGCGCCCGGATGCGGGTGCCGGCCCGCACCGGCCATGTCGTCGTGCTCCTCGGCGGACGGCCGGCCGTGGGCCGGATGGGTACGGTCCTCGAGCCAGCTGTCGCAGTCCGGGGTGAGCGCTATCGCGGACGGTGCGGGGACGTCGAGTCGGTCGGCGAGGTCGCGCACCATCCGGTACAGGTCCGGGGCCGCCTCCTCGGCGATCGGCACCGTCGGGCTCATGGCGGGCCGGGCCCGGGCGACGACCAGGGCGACACCGGCGGCGGCGAGCAGGACGAGCACCGCGACGGGGGTGAGGAACCAGCGGGCGAGGTCCCATCCGGTGCCCGGAAGATGGCCGGTGGGGCCGCCGACGAGCAGGATCACGGCGCCGGCGGCCGGCAGCACGGCGACGGCCAGCGCCCGGCTGCGGATGCGCAGCACGGCGAGCGCCCGTGACCGCGCGGCCTGCGCGCCCGCCTCCGCTCCCGTTCGGCTTCCGCTCATGGCCCGACCCCACCCCCTCCCGGTGGTCCTGACGCTGTCCTGGCGTTGCTCACTCCCCCACTGTGGCACCCGCCTCTGACATCGCAATGCCGATGGGCCAAGTGCCGGAACGCATGCGCGGCACCCTAGTTGGGGCTCCGGCCCTCGTCAGCCGGATGGCCCATTGCTCACTCGATGGAATGGCTTTGGGGAAAGGTGGATGACCGACCGCAAGGGTCAGGCCCCGGATCCTGAGACGGATCCGGGGCCTGCGGGGTTCATCGGTGCCGAGGACGGCACCCGTCACGACGACGCGTCCTGCGCCGCCTTCGCCGCGATGTCCGTACGGTGCTGGGAGCCGTCGAGGCGGATGCGGGCCACCGAGCGGTAGGCGCGGTCGCGGGCCTCGGTGAGGTCCTTGCCGGTCGCCGTGACGGACAGCACGCGACCGCCCGCGCTGACGATCGCGTCGCCCTCGCTCCTCGTCCCGGCGTGCAGCACGTACGCGTGCGGCGCGTCCTGGGCGGCGACCTCGTCGAGGCCGGTGATCGGGTCGCCGGTGCGCGGGGTGCCCGGGTAGTTGTGCGACGCGACGACCACGGTGACCGCGGCCTCGTCGCTCCAGCGCAGTGGCTCCAGGTGGGCGAGGTTTCCGGTGGCGGCGGCCATCAGCACACCGGCCAGCGGGGTCTTCAGGCGGGCCAGGACCACCTGCGTCTCGGGGTCGCCGAAACGGGCGTTGAACTCGATCACCCGCACCCCGCGCGAGGTGATCGCGAGACCGGCGTAGAGCAGGCCGGAGAACGGGGTGCCGCGGCGCCGCATCTCGTCGACCGTCGGCTGGAGGACCGTCTGCACGACCTCGTCGACCAGCTTCGGGTCGGCCCACGGCAGCGGGGAGTACGCCCCCATGCCGCCGGTGTTCGGGCCCTCGTCGCCGTCCAGCGCGCGCTTGAAGTCCTGGGCGGGCTGGAGGGGCAGGACCGTCTCGCCGTCGGTGATCGCGAAGAGGGAGACCTCGGGGCCGTCGAGGTACTCCTCGACGACCACGCGCCCACAGGCCCCCGCGTGCGCCCGGGCCGCCTCGATGTCGTCGGTGACGACGACGCCCTTGCCGGCGGCGAGCCCGTCGTCCTTGACGACGTAGGGGGCGCCGAACGCGCCGAGGGCCGCGTCGACCTCCTCGGGCGTCGTGCAGACGTACGACCGGGCCGTGGGCACGTCCGCCCCCGCCATGACGTCCTTCGCGAAGGCCTTGGAGCCCTCGAGCTGCGCGGCCTCCCTGGAGGGGCCGAAGACCGCGATGCCCGCGTCGCGCACGGCGTCGGCGACACCGGCGACGAGGGGGGCCTCCGGGCCGATCACCACGAGGTCCGCGCCGAGCCGCGCGGCCAGCGCGGACACGGCCGCGCCGTCGAGGGCGTCGACCTGGTGCAGCTCGGCGACCTCGGCGATGCCGGCGTTGCCGGGGGCGCAGTGCAGCGCGGTGACGTCGGGGTCGAGGGACAGGGAGCGGCACAGGGCGTGTTCGCGGGCGCCGCTTCCGATGACGAGGACCTTCACGGGGTCAGCCTAACGGGAGGCGGCGGATTCGCTTTGTGCGGGCTTCCGAAAGGGTGGGCGACGAGGTTTTGTGGGTTTCTCCAGGCCGCGCGGCCCGCCGGGTGAGGGGCGCGGCGGGGCGCGGGGCGGCCCTACTCGTTGGTGAGCTCCTCGACCACCGTCGCGCCGAGCTCCCGGACGATCAGCTCCTGCCCGGAGAGGGCGGATTCGTCCAGGTCGGGGTCGTCCTCCTCGGGGATGTCGTCCTCGGGGGAGACAGGGGGCGGCTCCGGGGCGGACGGCCGGGGCGCCGGGGCGGGCGTGGGCGCGGGGACCGCCGGGGCGCCGGTCGCCTGCGCGGAACCGGACGGGGAGGACGGCACTGACGGCGCGGACGGCTGAGCGGGGGCGGGACGCTGACCGGCTCCGGCTCCGGTGCCGCCGTATCCGCCGGCACCGCCACCGCCGCCGTAGCCTCCCCCGCCGCCGTGACGGCCGCCGGGGGGTCCGGCCGGGGCGGGGGCCGCCGCACCGCCGCCGGACGGGTCGACGACCGCCTCGATCTTCCACTGGACGCTGAACTGCTCGGCCAGCGCCTGACGCAGTACGTCCTCGCTGCCACTGCTGAGGAAGTTGTCCCGCGCGCCGGCGTTCACGAAGCCGAGCTGGAGGGTCGTGCCGTCGAACGCGGTCACCTGGGCGTTCTGGCTGAGCAGGATCCAGGTGAAGCGGCGGCGGTTCTTGACCGCTTCCAGGATGTTCGGCCAGAGCATGCGGGGGTCGAGGCCCCCGCCGCCCGAGGGCGCGGGAGCCGAGGGTGCGGGCGCGGAAGCCGCCTGGGGCGCGGGGGCGCTCGGCGCGGCCGGCCCGCCGCCTGCCGGGGCGGCCGTGGGCCAGCCGCCGGGCCGGCGGCCACCGCTGCCGGCGGAGGCCGCGGTGGGCCAGGCACCGGGGGCGGGCGCCGCGGGGGCGCTCGGCGCGGCCGCCGGGGGCGGAGCCTGCGCCGGAGCGGGCGCGGGGGCCGGAGCGGATGCGGGGGCGGGCGCGGGGGCCGGAGCGGGCGCGGACGGTGCGGGAGCCGCCGGCGGGGCCGGAGCGGGCGCGCCGCCGGGGCCGCCCCCCGGGGTCCGCACCGCGGCCCGGGCGGCGGCGGCCCCGCCTCCCGGCGGAACCGGGGCATGGCCCTGCGCCTGACCGGCCGCCGCTCCCCCGTGGGCGTCCGGCCCGGGCACGTACCCCAGGGCGGGCAGGCCCGCGCCGCCGCCCGCCGAGAAGTTCACGCCGCGCTCGATCCGGTCCAGGCGGGCCATGACCGAGCGCTCGTCGCCGTAGGCGGCGGGAAG
>NZ_JAPSKQ010000021.1:0-7699 GCF_031181555.1 Streptomyces sp.
CGCGGCGTCGGACTCCCCCTCGGGGCGCTCACCCTGCTCGCCGGCCCCAGCGGCAGCGGCAAGACCGGCGCCCTGCGCGCCTACGAGGCCCTCGCCCGGCTCGGCGGCGGGGCCGGACTCGACGAGGCGTTCCCCGACCCGGACGCCTGCGTGCCGGAGCGGGCCCGGGCCGACGCCCAGCACCGCCGCGGCTTCCGCATCGGCTGCACCGCCGACGGCCCCGAGGGCCCCGTCCGGCTCGAGATCGCCGTACAGGCCGAACCCGAGCTGCGGATCGTGGGGGAACGGCTCACGGCGGACGGGCAGGTCCTGCTGGAGACCGCGCTGCGCGACCCCCGGCGCCGCGCCGTCCAGGCCGCCTGGCACACGGCCGGGGCGGCCCCGGTGACCCGCGCCCCCCTGCCGGACGACCGGCTCGGCACCGCACTGCTGCCGCTGCGCGTCGCCGGCAAGACGCCCGGACAGCGCAGGGTGCTCGCCGCCGCCGAGCAGATGGTGGTCGCCCTGCGCTCCGTCTTCCCCTGCGACCCCCGCCCCGACCGGATGCGTGCCCCCGTGCCGACCGGCACCGGCCGGCTGCTCGGCGGCTGCGACAACCTCGCCGACGTGCTGTGGCGCACCCGCGTGGAGTGCGGCCGCCGGCACGCGCTCCTCGTGGCCGCGGTGCGCGCCGGTTGCGCCGGGCCGGTCGCCGACCTGCTCGCCGAGCCGTACGGCGCGGGACTGGTCCGCGCCCTGCTCGCCCGGGGCGACGGCACCCGTACCGATCTGCGGCTGCTGGGCGACGGCGAGCTGCGCTTCATCGCCCTCGCGCTGGTGCTGCTCACCGGCCCCGGTGTGCTGGAGGTCGACGCCCCCGGTGAGGTCCCCGCCGCGCTGCAGACCCTCACGGTGCTCGCGGACGGCCTCGACCGGGGACTGGACCCGCGGCAGCGCGCGGAACTGCTGCGGCTGGCGGCGCGGATGTGCGAGCGCGGGCACATCCGGCTGGTCGGTGCGGTGAGCGACGCGTCCTGGACCGCGGGGGTGGACGGAGTGACGGTGGTACACCTGAACCGTGACTGATCACGACGACGCCCCCCTCGACGTGGCGGCACTCCAGCGCCGTCTCGCCGAGTTCGCCGCCGCGCGGAACTGGCAGCCGTACCACACCCCCAAGAACCTCGTCGCCGCGCTCAGTGTGGAGGCGTCCGAACTGGTCGAGATCTTCCAGTGGCTGACGCCCGAGGAGTCCGCCCGCGTCATGGACGACCCCGGCACCGCGCACCGCGTCACCGACGAGGTCGCCGACGTCCTCGCCTATCTCCTCCAGTTGTGCGAGGTCCTCGGTATCGACCCGCTGACCGCGCTGGCCGCCAAGATCGACCGCAACGAGCGCAGGTTCCCGCTCTGAGGACGTCCCGCGGGCACAGGAGAGGCGAACCCCATAGTCACTCTCCGTAGTTGACGGAGTGGTCGAACGGGCAGTGTTGTCCACAGATTTCGGTCTTCCTCTGGCTTTTTGTCTCACGGTCACTCACTCTGGGTAGTGGTCAAGGGAGTTCGAGCGGAGGAAGGCGGGGGGCGCGCATGGACGCTGTGCGGCTCATCGTGACGAGCAGGCGGGCGCTGGCCGCGGGCGGCGGCGTGCCGGAACTGCTGACCGAGGTGTGGCAGGCGCAGGCCCTCGCACAGGCGATAGGCAGCCGCCTCGCTGTCACCGGCCCGCCGGAACTGCGCGGCGAGGCCCTGGGACTGACGGAGCTGGCGGGCCGCGGCTGCGGTGTGCTGGACACCCCCGAACTCGGCCCGGGTGAGCTGCGCGCGGCCCAGCTCACCGAGCTGGGCGAGGCCCGCCAGTCCCTGATGTACCTCGGCGGCCTGCTCGGCGAGGTCGGCATCGCCCTGGTCGGCCTCGCCTGCTCCGGGGACGACGAGGCCACGTACTGGCAGTGCATGGAGGCCATCGACGCGGCGGACGAGGCCCGGGACCGCGTCCTGGAGATGCTCCGCAAACTGGCCGACCGCGACCAGGCCGTACCGGAGCGGGAGGCCGGCTGACCCCGCAGCCCTCCGCCGGCCTCCGTCCCGGCCGCCCGCACCCTCGGGCGCGGTGCCGCCCGCGCCGGCCGCCCGCACCGTCTCCCCGCGACACCGACCGCACCGCCGGTGCAGTGGGTCCCGCCCGGTTCAGTGGGTCCCGCCGTCCTCCCCGGTGTCGGCCCGCCCCGATCCCGCCGCCTGCAGGTCCGCGTCCAGGGCCGACAGCTCCGCGTTCAGCGCCGCCATCAGCTCCTCCACCTGCTGCACCAGCCCCTTCGGCTGCCCGGCCCCGCCCTGCTGCGGCACGCTCTCTTCGGACATCGACGGCCTCCTCGGCCCGTGGCCCCCGAGGAGGCCGACAACGAATGACGCCCCGGCGCACAGGCCGGCACGGGTGCCGGGCGTTCCGGCTCCGCCCAGGCCAACGATCTTCACCGGGACCGGTCACCGGCCGCGGACCACCGGGCGCGCCGGGGGGGACCGGGCGGAGCCGTCCCGCCCCGGGCGTGCAGGATGGACGCATGGATCTCCGTATCTTCACCGAGCCCCAGCAGGGGGCCACCTACGACACCTTGCTCACCGTCGCCAAGGCCACCGAGGACCTCGGCTTCGACGCCTTCTTCCGCTCCGACCACTACCTCAAGATGGGGTCCGTGGACGGCCTGCCCGGCCCCACCGACGCCTGGATCACCCTCGCCGGCCTCGCCCGCGAGACCAGGCGCATCCGGCTCGGGACGCTGATGACCGCCGGCACCTTCCGCCTCCCCGGCGTGCTCGCCATCCAGGTCGCGCAGGTCGACCAGATGTCCGGCGGCCGCGTCGAGCTGGGCCTGGGCGCGGGCTGGTTCGAGGAGGAGCACAAGGCGTACGGCATCCCCTTCCCGAAGGAGAAGTTCGGCCGCCTCGAGGAGCAGCTGGCCATCGTCACCGGGCTGTGGGCCACCGAGGTCGGCGAGACCTTCGACTTCCACGGCACGTACTACGACCTCACGCGCTCCCCGGCGCTCCCCAAGCCGGCCCAGCGCAAGGTGCCGGTGCTCATCGGCGGTCACGGCGCGACCCGCACTCCGCGGCTGGCCGCCCGGTACGCCGACGAGTTCAACATGCCGTTCGCCTCGGTCGAGGACAGTGAGCGCCAGTTCGGCCGGGTCCGCGCCGCCGCCCAGGAGGCCGGCCGGGACCCGGGCGACCTCGTCTACTCCAACGCCCTCGTCGTCTGCGCCGGCAAGGACGACCGGGAGGTCGCCCGCCGCGCCGACGCGATCGGCCGCGAGGTCGGCGAACTCAAGGCGAACGGCCTGGCGGGCTCCCCGGCCGAGATCGTGGACAAGATCGGCCGCTACGCCGAGGTCGGCGCCGGCCGGATCTACCTCCAGCTCCTCGACCTGGACGACCTCGACCACCTGGAGCTGATCTCCGCCCAGGTCATGTCCCAGCTGTCGTAACGCCGGCCGCGCACCGCGCGCCCGGCCGGAACGGGACCGCCTCCTTTCGGGGCGGTCCCGTTCGCCGTGTCCGGCCGCCCGCCCGAATAATTCGTGAAGGCCTCCCGCACCGTTGCCTGTACGTTGGCACCGCGCGCCGGAACCCCGCGCGTACCCGCAGTTCAGAAGGTGTTCGAGGTGTAACCACCGTGTTCCTGACGATCAGCGCCACCGGCACCCCCGAGCGCCCCGCGACCGACCTCGGTTTCCTGCTGCACAAGCATCCCGGGAAGGCGCAGGCGTTCTCCACCTCCTACGGCACGGCACACGTCCTCTACCCCGAGGCGGACGCCGAACGCTGCACGGCGGCGCTGCTGCTGGAGGTGGACGCGGTGGCACTGGTCCGGCGCGGCAAGGGCAAGGGCCGCGGCGGCGCACCCGACGCGGCGCTCGCGCAGTACGTCAACGACCGCCCGTACGCGGCGTCCTCCCTCCTCGCCGTCGCGCTGAGCGGCGTCTTCTCCAGCGCGATGCGCGGCGTGTGCCACGCCCGTCCGGAACTCCCGGCGCAGCCGCGCCCGCTGCGCATCGAGGTGCCCGCACTGCCCGCCCGCGGCGGCCCCGAACTCGTCCGCCGGCTCTTCGAGCCGCTCGGCTGGGCGGTCACCGCCGAACCCGTGGCACTGGACACCGAGTTCCCCGAGTGGGGCGACTCGCGGTACGTGCGCCTGGTCCTGGAGGCGGACACGCTCACCCTCGCCGAGGCCCTGCGCCACCTCTACGTGCTGCTCCCCGTCCTCGACGACGCCAAGCACTACTGGGTCTCCTCCGACGAGGTGGACAAGCTGCTGCGCGCCGGTGAGGGATGGCTGCCCGCGCACCCGGAGCAGAAGCTGATCACCAGCCGCTACCTGTCCCGCCGCTGGTCGCTGACCCGGCAGGCCATGGAGCGGCTGGAGCTGGTGCGGCTGGCCGAGGCGGACGACACCGACGTCGAGGAGATCGACAACGCCGTCGAGGCGGAGACCGGGGAAGGCGCCGAGGAGAAGCCGGCCCCGCTCGCCGTGCAGCGGCGGGAGGCGATCGTCGCCGCCCTGCGTGCCGCCGGCGCCGCCCGGGTGCTCGACCTCGGCTGCGGCCAGGGCCAGTTGGTGCAGGAACTGCTGCGGGACCCGTCCTTCACCGAGATCGTCGGCGTCGACGTGTCGATGCGGGCGCTCGCCATCGCCTCCCGGCGGCTGAAGCTGGACCGCATGGGGGAGCGGCAGGCGGCGCGCGTGAAGCTCTTCCAGAGTTCGCTCGCGTACACCGACCACCGGCTCGAGGGGTACGACGCCGCCGTGCTCAGCGAGGTGATCGAACACCTCGACCTGCCCCGGCTGCCCGCTCTGGAGTACGCGGTGTTCGGCGCGGCCCGCCCCCGGACGGTCCTCGTCACCACCCCCAACGTCGAGTACAACGTGCGCTGGGAGAGCCTCCCGGCCGGCCACGTCCGGCACGGTGACCACCGATTCGAGTGGACCCGCGAGGAGTTCCGCGCCTGGGCGGAGAAGGTGGCCGGACGCCACGGCTACGGCGTGGAGTTCGTGCCCGTCGGACCGGACGACCCCGAGGTCGGGCCGCCCACCCAGATGGCCGTGTTCGAGACCGGGACCGTGAAGGAGGCGAAGGCCGCATGACCACCACCCGGATCCCGAAGCCGCAGGGCCGTGCCCTGCCCGTGACCGACCTGTCCCTCGTGGTGCTCGTCGGCGCCTCCGGTTCGGGCAAGTCCACCTTCGCGCGCCGCCACTTCAAGCCCACCGAGGTCATCTCCTCCGACTTCTGCCGCGGCCTGGTCTCCGACGACGAGAACGACCAGAGCGCGACCCGCGACGCCTTCGACGTCCTGCACTACATCGCCGGCAAGCGCCTGGCCGCCGGCCGCCGCACCGTCGTCGACGCGACCAGCGTCCAGCCGGACGCCCGGCGCCAACTGGTCGACCTGGCCAGGCAGTACGACGTGCTGCCCATAGCCATCGTGCTCGACGTGCCCGAGGAGGTGTGCGCCGAGCGCAACGCCGCCCGCACCGACCGCGCCGACATGCCCCGCCGGGTCATCCAGCGCCACATCCGCGAACTCCGCCGTTCGCTGCGCCACTTGGAGCGCGAGGGCTTCCGCAAGGTGCACGTCCTGCGCGGCGTGGAGGAGATCGAGCACGCCACCGTCGTCACCGAGAAACGGTTCAACGACCTCACCCACCTCACCGGCCCCTTCGACATCATCGGCGACGTCCACGGCTGCTCCGCCGAACTGGAGGCGCTGCTCGGCAAGCTCGGCTACGTCGACGGCGTGCACCCCGAGGGCCGCACCGCCGTCTTCGTCGGCGACCTCGTCGACCGCGGGCCGGACAGCCCCGGCGTGCTGCGCCGCGTGATGGCCATGGTGAAGTCGGGCAACGCGCTGTGCGTGCCCGGCAACCACGAGAACAAGTTCGGCCGTCACCTCAAGGGCCGCAAGGTCCAGCACACCCACGGACTCGCCGAGACCATCGCCCAGATGGACGGCGAGAGCGAGGAGTTCCGCGCCGAGGTACGGGAGTTCATCGAGGGCCTGGTCAGCCACTACGTCCTCGACGGCGGCAAGCTGGTGGTCTGCCACGCCGGTCTGCCGGAGAAGTACCACGGCCGCACCTCCGGCCGGGTCCGCAGCCACGCCCTGTACGGCGACACCACCGGCGAGACCGACGAGTTCGGCCTGCCGGTGCGCTACCCCTGGGCCGAGGACTACCGAGGCCGGGCGGCCGTCGTCTACGGCCACACCCCGGTCCCGGAGGCGACCTGGCTGAACAACACCATCTGCCTGGACACCGGCGCCGTCTTCGGCGGCAAGCTCACCGCGCTGCGCTGGCCGGAGCGGGAACTGGTCGACGTGCCGGCCGAGCGGGTCTGGTACGAGCCGGCCCGCCCGCTGCGCACCGAGGCCCCCGGCGGCCACGAGGGCCGCCCGCTGGACCTCGCCGACGTGCACGGCCGCCGGGTCGTCGAGACCCGGTACGCGGGCCGGGTGTCCGTCCGCGAGGAGAACGCGGCGGCCGCCCTGGAGGTCATGAGCCGCTTCGCGATCGACCCGCGCCTGCTGCCGTACCTCCCGCCGACCATGGCACCCACCGCCACCTCGCACCTCGACGGCTACCTGGAGCACCCGGTCGAGGCGTTCGCCCAGTACGAGCAGGACGGTGTCGCACGGGTCGTGTGCGAGGAGAAGCACATGGGCTCACGCGCGGTCGCCCTGGTCTGCCGGGACGCCGACGCGGCCCGTCGCCGCTTCGGAGTGGAGGGCCCCACCGGGTCCCTGTACACCCGCACCGGCCGCCCGTTCTTCGACGACGCCGCCGTCACCGAGGAGATCCTCGGCCGGCTGCGCACGGCGGTCACCGAGGCCGGCCTGTGGGACGCCCTGGAGACCGACTGGCTGCTGCTGGACGCCGAGCTGATGCCGTGGTCGCTGAAGGCGTCCGGGCTGCTGCGCTCGCAGTACGCCGCCGTGGGCGCCGCCTCCGGCGCGGTCTTCCCGGGCGCCCTGGCCGCCCTGGAAGGCGCTGCGGCCCGCGGCGTCGAGGTGCGGGACCTGCTGGACCGCCAGCGTGAACGCGCCGACGCCGCCGCCGCGTTCACGCGGGCGTACCGTCGCTACTGCTGGACCACCGACGGCCTGGACGGCGTGCGCCTGGCGCCGTTCCAGATCCTCGCCGTCCAGGGCCGCAGCCTCGCCGCGCTGCCGCACGACGAGCAACTGGCCCTGATCGACCGCCTGGTCGAGCACGACGGCACCGGGCTGCTGCAGACCACCCGCCGCCTCTACGTCGACACGGCCGACCCCGAGTCGGTGCGGGCCGGTGTCGACTGGTGGCTGGAGATGACCGGCCGCGGCGGCGAGGGCATGGTCGTCAAGCCGGTCGGCGCCCTGGTGCGCAGCGAGCAGGGGCGCCTGGTGCAGCCCGGCATCAAGTGCCGGGGCCGCGAGTACCTGCGGATCATCTACGGCCCCGAGTACACCCGCCCGGAGAACCTGGCCCGGCTGCGCACCCGGTTCCTGAACCACAAGCGGTCGCTCGCGATCCGCGAGTACGCGCTCGGCCTGGAGGCCCTGGACCGGCTGGCCGGGGGCGAGCCGCTGTGGCGGGTGCACGAGGCGGTCTTCGGCGTCCTGGCACTGGAGTCGGAGCCGGTGGACCCGCGGCTGTGACGACGCGTACCGAGGCCCGGTCCGG